>NZ_JABXFD010000328.1 GCF_013372625.1 Actinomadura sp. BRA 177 | reverse complement strand
TGTTACTCACCCGTTCGCCGCTCGAGTACCCCCGAAGGGGCCTTTCCGCTCGACTTGCATGTGTTAAGCACGCCGCCAGCGTTCGTCCTGAGCCAGGATCAAACTCTCCATTAAGGTCCAAACGACCGAGCCAGGGGGCGAACCCCAGCCGGCCAAACCTCGAAGAAAATCCCAGCAAAAGCACAACTCCAAAGAGTCGCGCATTGCCTCAAAGAAATCCCCACCACCCCGAAAGGTGGCCACGGGGCGACCCGGCCAACTGGCCGAGCCGATAAAGGCACTGGCTTTTAACACGCTGTTGAGTTCTCAAGAAACGGACACCCACCGCGCCGAACCCCGCTCCCGCGGACCCCGGCTCCGGGGCAACCCTTCTAGCTTATCCGATCCGTCCCGTTTGTCCAACTCTGGGGCGGTTCGGCCTCAAACGTCCCAATCAATGGAGACAAGCTCCACCGAGGTGGTCTGTACGAGGATCCCCTTCGGGGCCGGCCGCCTGCTCGGCGTCCCGCTCCCCCTTGGGGCGAGTAGAACATTAGATCCACTCGCCAGAGGCGTCAAATCAACCTTGGTTGGGCATGAAACCCCAGCTCACATCCTGTTTTCAGGCTCGGGACCATGCCCAGCACGCGCCCCTCGTAACCGCAATGTGACGTGTATCTACCGAAGTTTGCCCGCCTCATGGCGACCCGTCCGCCGGCACGGCCGACAGGCTGGGCACTCAGGCCGACAGCACGTGATCGAACGGGTCGTGGATGGCCCACACCACCCTCGCACCAACATCCACAACGGCAACCTCGGCGGCCTGGTGGTCCAGCGACGTCCCGACGCCGTGCCCACCACGATCACCGGTGCCTGTCGTGGCGGTGGGACGCTGGCACCGTCAGCATCTGGACCACGGCCGGGCAGTGCAAGAACCTGCGGTTCGGCTGCTCACATGACCAGGCCAAGACGCTCGCCGCGCACCGAAAAGGTGAATCCGACATCCTGCACCGGGGACAGCAGATGGTTCCTGATCGCCACCTGCGACGCCCTCGAACCGGCGGCATCGTCAACCTGGCCACCAACTCCGACAGTGATGACCATCGGGTCGGTGCCGACGGTGTCAGGCCCGCAGACGCGCCGAACGCACCGGCGCCTCCGTCAGGCTCTTGAAGAAGCGGGCCCGCCGTGGAAGCGCGGCACGCCACCCACGTCAACCACAAAATTTGTGTAGGTCGTTGCCGTCACTGCATGCACGGAACGCCGCATCGCACTCGAAGAACTGAGTCGGATCAACGCGGCGACTCAGCGTACGGGTCACGGTTCCACGCACCAGCGGGCATGTCTGTCCTCCTGGCCCGCACCAAATTCGGCGCCTTCATCGAGTACAAGGCACGCGCGCCGCCGTCGTTCCGGACATCCAGGTGGATCCAGCCTGCGCCTCGCAGCGCTGCCCGCGCTGCAGCCACACCGAACGGGCCAACCAGTCCGTCCGGGACCACTCCGCTTGTCGCCGATGCGGGCTCGCTCACCCCGCCAACGTCGACGCCCGGGGCACAGAACGAGCCGTACGGGACCGCTTCATATGTTGTCGGTGCGGGCTCGCCGGGCCGTCGACGTCAGCGGCGGGGTCAACGTGCGCGATCGCGCGTTCCAGCGGGGGTATTGCTCACATGCCCCGCCCCCCGTAGCGCGGAGGGCGGGGCGGATGTGATCCGTGATCAGCCAGCCGTAGTGGGCGGTCGGGAGTTTGAACAACGCCCATAGGGGGCTAGCCGCTCCCTTAGGACGACGCGGTTACCTCGATGCCGCCCACGTTTCGCTTGCCGCGTCGTAGGACGAGGAAGCGGCCGTGGAGCAGGTCGTCGGCCGCCGGTGCGGCGTCCTCCGACTCGACCTTGGCGTTGTTCAGGTAGGCGCCGCCCTGGGTGATGGCGCGGCGGGCCTCCGACTTGCTCTTGCACAGGCCGGACGCCGCCAGGAGGTCCACGACGGTCGGCAGGTCGCCCGGCGCCACCTCGGCGCGGGGCACCTCGGCGAGGGCGGCCTTCAGGGTCCGTTCGTCCAGATCGTCCAGGGAGCCCTGCCCGAACAGGGCGCGGGAGGCGGCGACGACGCGGGCCGTCTCGTCCGCCCCGTGGACGAGCGTGGTCATCTCCTCGGCGAGCGCCCGCTGCGGGGCGCGGGCCGCCGGACGGTCGGCGCCCTGCTTGACGAGCTCGTCGATCTCCTCGCGGGGACGGAAGCTGAAGAACTTCAGGAACTGCTCCACGTCCCGGTCGTCGGCGTTGATCCAGAACTGGTAGAACGCGTACGGCGACGTCAGGTCCGGGTCGAGCCAGTACGTCTCGCCGCCGGCGGTCTTGCCGAACTTCGAACCGTCCGCCTTGGTGAGCAGCGGGGTGGTCAGCGCGTGCGCGCTGCCGCCCTCCACGCGGCGGATCAGGTCGACGCCCGCGGTGAGGTTGCCCCACTGGTCGCTGCCGCCCGTCTGCAGCAGGCAGCCATGGCGCCGGTACAGCTCAAGGAAGTCCATCGACTGGAGCAGGACGTAGCTGAACTCGGTGTAGCTCATGCCGGTCGAGTCGAGCCGGGCCTTCACGGTCTCGCGGGCGAGCATCCGGTTGACCGGGAAGTGCTTGCCGATGTCGCGCAGGAACTCGATGGCGGACATGGGGCCCGTCCAGTCGAGGTTGCTGACCATGGTGGCGCCGGTCGGCCCGTCGTGGAAGTCGAGGAACTTCGACACCTGGCCGCGGACCCGCTCGACCCAGGCGGCCACGGTGTCCTCGGAGTTCAGAACGCGTTCGGCGCTCTTGCCACTCGGGTCGCCGATCAGGCCGGTGGCGCCGCCGACGAGGCCGATGGGCCGGTGGCCGGCCCGCTGGAAGCGACGCAGCGTGAGGATCTGGATGAGGTTGCCGAGGTGCAGCGACGGCGCCGTCGGGTCGAAGCCGCAGTAGAGCGTGACCGGTCCCGCGGCGAGCAGGGCCCGCAGTTCGTCCAGGTCGGTGGACTGCGCGATCAGGCCGCGCCACGCGAGATCGTCCAGGATGTCGGTCACGGTCTCCCTCGTCTCCGGCTTGCTTTCCTATGCCCACCAGACTGCACCGGCGGGCGCGTGTCACGCCAACGATATTCAACGCCCGCCGGCGAAGCGGCGGGCGGGAACGAACACCTCGCGTCCTGCGGCGAACGTCACCAGAAGCCGCTCTCATCCCATTTCGCGGCGTTGATCGCCGGCCGGAGGGGCGGGTCAGCCATCCGCCGGGGTCCTCTTGCGCTGCCTGGGGACGTGGGGGCGGTACGGGGAGACGGTCGGGTCGCCGTCGATCCAGAACCGCCATGGGACGTCCTTGGCGCCGGTCACGCCGGTCCGCGGGCCGCTGCGGATCAGTGTGGGGTTTGCGGGCTTGTTTTCGAGGACGGTCATCTCCCCGCCGGGCGTGCACACGTCCAGGCCGTTCTGCTCGCGGGCGATGCCGAGGGCCTGGCAGAGCCGGGCCGGGCCGCGGGCCAGGTCGCGGACGGTGGAGCGGGGCCGCCGCGATCGGGCGAGATCCTCACCCGCGATGATCTCGCCCGCGCGGAGCAGCACCGCCATGGACGTCCCGTCCGGCCCGCAGACCAGGTTCATGCAGAAATGCATGCCGTAGGTGAAGTACACGTAGACGTGCCCGGGTGGCCCGAACATCACCTCGTTGCGCCGCGTCCGTCCCCGGTAGGCGTGGGACGCCGGGTCCAGCGGACCCGCATACGCCTCCACCTCCGTCAGCCGCGCCGCCACTTCGCCTTCCGGGGTGCGGTGCGCGATCACATGCCCGAGCAGCGACGGCGCGACCTCCTCCACCGGGCGGTCGAAGAAATCCCTTGGCAGCAACGCTCCGTCCATCGCCTCACCGTAGGTCTAGGAAACTGTTCGCCGGCGGCCGGCCCATGGCGCCGCGCCGGTCAGGCGTCGGAGCCGGAGGCCCAGGCGGCGTGGTCGTTGACCTGCGTGCGCAGCGCGCTGATCTGCTCGCGGACGCGGTCGGGCGCCGTCCCCCCGTACGCCTTGCGGGACGCCAGGGCGCCCTGCACGTTCAGCACCTCGCGGACGTCCGGCGTCAGGTGCGGCGACACCTTGCCGAGTTCCTCGTCGGTGAGGTCGTCGAAGTCCTTGTCGTTGACCTGGCACCAGACGACGAGGTGGCCGACGACCTCGTGCGCGTCGCGGAACGCCGTGCCGCGCCGGACGAGCAGTTCGGCGAGGTCGGTGGCGAGGGCGAAGCCGTCCGGGGCGAGGGCCTCCAGCCGCTCGGTGTTCACCCGCATTGTCGCAATAAGTCCGGACATGGCGGGGAGGACGAGCAGCAGCGTCTCGACGGCGTCGAACGCGCCCTCCTTGTCCTCCTGCAGGTCGCGGTTGTAGGTGAGCGGCAGGCCCTTGAGGGTGGTCAGCAGCCCGACGAGGTGGCCGATGAGGCGGCCCGCCTTGCCGCGCGCCAGCTCCGCGACGTCCGGGTTCTTCTTCTGCGGCATGATCGACGACCCGGTGGCGTAGGTGTCGTCCATCTCGATCCAGCGGAACTCCTGCGACGCCCAGAGGCAGATCTCCTCGCCGAGACGCGACAGGTGCACGCCGACCAGCGCGGCGGCGAACAGGAACTCGGCGACGAAGTCGCGGTCGGCGACGGCGTCCATGGAGTTGGGCGCGGCCGCGTCGAAGCCCAGCTCGGCGGCGGTCGCCTGCGGGTCCAGCGGCAGCGACGAGCCGGCGAGGGCGCCGGAGCCGAGCGGGGAGATCGCGGCGCGCTTGTCCCAGTCGCGCAGCCGCGCGAGGTCGCGGGTCAGCGGCTGGACGTGCGCGGGGAGCTGGTGGGAGAACAGCACCGGCTGCGCGTGCTGCAGGTGCGTCATGCCGGGCGCGGCGACGCCGAAATTGTGCTCGGCCTGCGCGATCAGCGCGGTCTCCAGCTCGACCAGCCGGGACACGATCTGGCGGGCGTGGTCGCGCAGGTAGAGGCGCAGGTCGGTGGCGACCTGGTCGTTGCGGCTGCGGCCCGCGCGCAGCTTGCCGCCGAGGGCGCCGAGCCGCTCCAGCAGGCCGCGCTCCAGGGCGGTGTGGACGTCCTCGTCGGCGACGGTGGGCCGGAACTCGCCGTTCCGGCACGCCTCCTCCAGGTCGTCCAGGGCACCGATCATGCGCTCCAGTTCGTCGTCGGTGAGCAGCCCCGCCCGGTTCAGGACGCGGGCGTGCGCGCGCGAGCCCATCAGGTCATAGGGGGCGAGCCGCCAGTCGAACTGGACGCTCACCGAGAGCCGCGCGAGCGCGTCCGACGGGCCGCCTTCGAACCGGCCGCCCCACAGCCGCGTCGGTGCCTTCGTCACGGAATTCCTCTTCCCACTGCTGATCGTTGCCATCTCATCTCACCACGCCCCGCCGCGCCGGCCGTGGCCGGGCATGCGCGCGCCGCGCGGGGACGCCGGGCTCACGGCGTCCCCGCGCGGCACTACGGCGTCCGCCCAGGCTACGGCGTAACGACCGTCCTCCAGCCCCCACCCGCCACCATTCAACGGACGAGCTTCGCTCGACGGCCGCTGGCCCGGCGTGACCTGTCAGGTGTCCAGGTCGCGGTCGCGCTTGGCGGCGATCTTGCTGGGCAGGCTCCACAGCTCGACGAAGCCCTTGGCGAGGCTCTGGTCGAAGGCGTCGCCGGTGTCGTAGGTGGCGAGGTCGTAGCTGTAGAGGGACGCGTCGCTGCGCCGGCCGGTGACGACGGCGCGGCCGCCGTGCAGCGTCATCCGGATCTCGCCGGACACCTGCTTCTGCGCGTCGGCGATGAACGCGTCCAGGGACTCCTTCAGCGGCGAGAACCACAGGCCGTCGTAGACGAGCTCGCCCCAGCGCTGGTCGACGGACCGCTTGAAGCGGGCGAGGTCGCGCTCGACGGTGACGTTCTCCAGCTCCATGTGCGCGGCCATCAGCGCGATCGCGGCCGGGGCCTCGTACACCTCGCGGCTCTTGATGCCGACGAGGCGGTCCTCGACCATGTCGATGCGGCCGACGCCCTGGGCGCCGGCGCGCCGGTTCAGCTCGGCGATGACCTGGTACGGGGTGAGCGGACGGCCGTCCAGCGCGACCGGCACGCCGGACGCGAACGTGATGACGACCTCGTCGGCCTCGCGCGGCTCGGCGGGGTCGGCGGTGTAGTCGTAGACGTCCTCGATGGGCCCGTTCCAGATGTCCTCCAGGAACCCGGTCTCGACGGCGCGGCCCCACAGGTTCTGGTCGATGGAGTACGGCGACTTGGCCGACACGTCGATCGGGAGGCCCTTGTCCTCGGCGAACGCGATGGCCTTGTCGCGCGTCCAGGCGAAGTCGCGGGCGGGCGCGATGACCTTCAGGTCGGGGTCGAGGGCGGACAGGCCGGCCTCGAAGCGGACCTGGTCGTTGCCCTTGCCGGTGCACCCGTGCGAGACGGTGGTGCCGCCGAACTCCTTGGCGGCCGTCACGAGGTGCTTGACGATCAGTGGCCGGGACAGCGCCGACACCAGCGGGTAGCGGTCCATGTAGAGGGCGTTGGCCTGCATGGCGGGGACGCAGAAGTCCGCGGCGAACTCCTCCTTGGCGTCCACGACGACGGCCTCGGCGGCGCCGCAGGCGAGGGCCCGCTTGCGGATGGTGTCGAGGTCCTCGCCGCCCTGGCCGACGTCGACGGCGACGGCGATGACCTCGCCGCCGGTCTGCTCGGCGAGGTACGGGATGGCGACGGAGGTGTCCAGGCCCCCGGAGTACGCGAGTACGACGCGCTCGCTCATGGTCTTTGTCTCCTGTGCGAAGTGTTCGGATTCGGAAGGCTGGGATGGGGGCCGCCGAGCGGCCCTAGCTTCGTCGTTCGCGCCCGTTGGTCAGCCTGAGGAGCGCTTCCGCGACGTCCTCCCCGCCGGTGGGGTCGCGGGCGATGACGAGGATCGAGTCGTCGCCCGCGACGGTCCCGAGGATCGTCGGCCATTCGGCGTGGTCGATCGCCGAGGCCAGGTACTGCGCGGCCCCCGGCGGAGTCCGCACCATGACCAGGTTGGCCGACGCCTCGGCCGAGACGAGCAGCTCCGCGGCGAGCCGGGAGAGCCGTCCGGTGAAGGTCTCGGCGGCCCCGGTGCGGGCCCGCCGGATCCGCTCGCCGCCCTCTCCGGGGACGGCGTAGATCAGGCTGCCGTCGTCGGCGCGCAGCTTCACCGCGCCGATCTCGACCAGGTCGCGCGACAGCGTGGCCTGGGTGACGTCGACGCCCTCGTCGCCGAGGAGCTTGGCGAGCTCCCCCTGCGAGTGGACGGGGTGCCGGGTCAGCAGCTCGATCACCCGGGCGTGCCGGGCGGCCTTGGTCATGGGGGTCGTCACCGGGAGCGCTCCAGAAGCCAGACGAGCAGGGCCTTCTGGGCGTGCAGCCGGTTCTCCGCCTCGTCCCAGACGCGGCTCTGGGGGCCGTCCAGGACGGACGCGGCGATCTCCTTGCCGCGGTAGGCGGGCAGGCAGTGCAGAACGATCGCGGCCGGGTCGGCGAGGGCGAGCAGTTCCTCGTTGACGGCGTACGGCTCGTAGAGAGAGGTGTCCTTGCCGGCCTGGCCCATCGACACCCACGTGTCGGTGGCGAGGACGTCGGCTCCGGCGGCGGCCTTCGCGGCGTCGTCGGTGACGGTCACCGATCCGCCGGTGGCGGCGGCGATCTCGGTGGCGCGGGCCACGATCGCGGGGTCGGGCGGCAGGGACGCGGGGGCGCCGACGCGGACGTGCATCCCGGCGGTGGCGCAGCCCAGCAGGTAGGAGTGCGCCATGTTGTTGGCGCCGTCGCCGAAGTAGGCGAGCGTGGCGCCGGCCAGGTCGCCCTTGGCCTCCCGGACGGTCTGCAGGTCGGCGAGGATCTGGCAGGGGTGAAACTCGTCGGTGAGGGCGTTGACGACCGGGACGGTGGTGCCGGCGGCCATCTCGTCGATGCGCTCCTGCCCGGCCGTCCGCCACACGATGGCGCTGACCTGCCGTTCCAGGACGCGCGCGGTGTCGGCGATCGTCTCGCCGCGACCGAGCTGGCTCGTTCCCGCGTCCATGACGAGGGGGTTGCCGCCCAGTTCGGCAATGCCGACGGTGAACGACAGCCGGGTCCGGGTGGACGGCTTGTCGAACAGGACGGCGACCGACTGCGGGCCTTCGAGCGGCCGGTGGCCGAACCGGTCCTTCTTCACCTTCACGGCGAGGTCGAGGACCTCGGCCTGCTCGGCGGGGGTGAGGTCGTCGTCGCGGAGGAAGTGCCTGGTCACGGTCATCCCTCCTGCGCCGCGTCGAGGATCGCGGGGAACGCGTCGACGAACGACTGCGCCTCCTGCGAGGTGAGGACGAGCGGCGGCGCGATCCGCAGCGCGTCCGGCTGGAGTGCGTTGATAAGGAAGCCGGCGTCGCGGGCGGCGGCCTCCACGGCGGGCGCGTGCGGCCCGGTGAGGACGGCGGCGCGCCACAGCCCGCGTCCCCGCACGCCCGCGAGCAGCGGGTGGTCGATGGCGTCGAGGCCGGCGGCCAGGGTCTCCCCCACCGAGACGGCGTTGGCGAGGAGGCCGTCCTTCTCGATGGTGCCGAGGACGGCGAGGGCCGCGGCGGCGCTGACCGGGTTCCCGCCGAACGTGCTGCCGTGGTCGCCCTTGGCGAACAGGTCACCGTGCGGCCCGAACCCGATGCACGCGCCGATCGGCAGCCCTCCGCCCAGGCCCTTGGCGAGGGTGAGGATGTCCGGCTTGGCGTTCTCGTGCTCGAACGCGAACCACGTTCCGGTGCGGCCGATCGCGGACTGGATCTCGTCGGCGACGAACAGCGCGCCGGTCGCGTCGCAGATCTCGCGGGCGGCGGCGAAGTAGCCCTCCGGCGGCGGGACGACCCCGGCCTCGCCCTGCGTGGGCTCCAGGAACACCGCCGCGCAGTCCTCGTCCACCGCGGCCTTCAGCGCGTCGGCGTCACCGTAGGGGACGAAGCGGACGTCGATGCCGAACGGCCCGAACGGCTCCCGGATCGCCGCCTTGCCGGTCAGCGACAGCGCGCCCATGGTCCGGCCGTGGAACCCGTTCTCCGCCGCGACGAAGTACGACCGGCCGTTGGCCTTCCCGTACTTGATGGCGAGCTTCAGCGCGCACTCGTTGGCCTCGGTGCCGCTGTTGCTGAGGAACACCTTCCCGTCGCCGCCGAGCAGCTCCCGCAGCCGCTCGGCGAGCAGCACCTCGGGCTCGTGCAGGAACAGGTTGGACGTGTGCGCCAGCGTCGCGGCCTGCGCCGACACCGCCTCGACGAGGGCCGGGTGCCCGTGGCCGAGCGAGGTGACCGCGATCCCGGCGATCAGGTCGAGGTACTCGCGGCCGTCCGCGTCCCAGACCCGGCAGCCCTCGCCGCGCGCCAGCGCCAGCGGCGGCACGCCGTAGTTCGGCATGAACGCGGACTCGAACCGGCTTCGCAGATCGCTCATGACGTCACCTCAAGAGGGGCGCCCGGGAGGCTGGGCAGCACCATCGTTCCGATCCCTTCGTCGGTGAAGATCTCCAGCAGCAGCGAGTGCAGGACGCGTCCGTCCAGCACGTGGGCCTGCGGGACGCCGCCGCGCACGGCGGTCAGGCAGGCCTCCATCTTCGGCACCATCCCGGCCGACAGGCCCGGCAGCAGCGCGGCCAGCTCGTCGGTGGTGAGGCTGTCGATCACGTCGTCGCTGTCCGGCCAGTTCGCGTAGAGGCCGTCGACGTCGGTGAGGACGACGAGCTTCGCCGCGTCCAGCGCGACGGCCAGCGCGGCGGCGGCCGTGTCGGCGTTGACGTTGTAGACCTCGCCGTCGTCGCCGCGCGCGATGCTGGACACGACCGGGACGCGGCCGTCGTCCAGCAGCGCCCGGACGGCCCCGACCTGGACCTCGACGATCTCGCCGACCTGGCCGATGTCGACCCGCTCGCCGTCCACGACCGCGTGCTTGCGCTCGGCGGTGAACAGGTTCGCGTCCTCGCCGGACATGCCGACCGCGAACGGGCCGTGCCGGTTGATGAGGCCGACGACGTCGCGCTGCACCTGCCCGGTCAGCACCATCCGGACGACCTCCATGGCCTCCGGCGTGGTGACCCGCAGCCCGGCGGTGAACGTCGAGTCGATGCCGTTGCGGGCGAGCGCCGCGTTGATCTGCGGGCCGCCGCCGTGCACGATCACCGGCTTCAGCCCGGCGTAGCGCAGGAACACGATGTCCTCGGCGAAGGAGTGCCGCAGCTCCTCGTCGGTCATCGCGTGCCCGCCGTACTTGATCACGACGGTCGTGCCGTGGAAGCGCTCCAGCCACGGCAGTGCCTTGATGAGCGTCTCCGCCTTGGACAGCACGCCCGCCCGGTTGCCGCGGATCTCCGCGCCGCTGGTGACGGCGCTCATGTCGAGTACGCCGAGTTCTCGTGGACGTAGTCGGCCGTGAGGTCGGTCGTCCAGACGGTGGCGCTGTGCGGGCCCGCCGCGAGGTCGACGGTGATCGTCACGTCCCGGGGCCGCAGGTCGACCTTGTCGCGGTCGTCGCCGAACGAGCCGTTCCGGCACACCCACACGCCGTTGATCGCGACGTTGACGTGGTCGGGCTCGAAGACGGCGTCGGTGGTGCCGACCGCCGACAGCACCCGGCCCCAGTTCGGGTCCTCGCCGTGGATCGCGCACTTGAGCAGGTTGTTGCGGGCGATGGACCGGCCGACGGTGACCGCGTCGTCCTCGGACGCGGCGCCGACGACCTCGATCGCGATGGCCTTGGACGCGCCCTCGGCGTCCACGAGCAGCTGCCGGGTGAGGTCGCCGCACACCTCGGTGAGCAGCGCGGTGAACTCCTCCTCGTCCGGGACGGTCCCGGCGGCGCCGGACGCCAGCAGCAGGACGGTGTCGTTGGTGGACATGCAGCCGTCGGAGTCGAGCCGGTCGAGGGTGACGCCGGTCGCCGCGCGCAGCGCCCGGTCGAGGGTCTCGGCGGGCAGGTCGGCGTCGGTGGTGATGACGCACAGCATCGTGGCGAGGGACGGGGCGAGCATGCCGGCGCCCTTCGCCATCGCGCCGATCATGTAGCCGCCCGCGCCCTGCCGGAAGGAGATCTTCGCGACGGTGTCGGTGGTGCGGATCGCGTCGGCGGCGGCGAGCCCGCCGTCCCCCCGCGACAGCTCGGCGGCGGCCTTGTCGACGCCGGGCAGCAGCAGGTCCATGGGGAGCCGGACGCCGATCAGCCCGGTGGAGCAGACCGCGACCTCGCCGGCGGAGTCCTCCAGCAGCTCGGCGGCCTTCTCGGCGGTGGCGTGGGTGTCCTGGAAGCCGGGAGCGCCGGTGCAGGCGTTGGCGCCGCCGGCGTTCAGCACGACCGCGCCGACGCGGCCGCCTTTGAGGACCTGCTCCGACCACAGGACGGGCGCGGCCTTGACGCGGTTGCGGGTGAAGACGCCGGCCGCCGCGCGGGACGGCCCGTCGTTGACGACGAGGGCCAGGTCGCGGTTCCCGCTGTCCTTCAGCCCGGCGACGACGCCGGCGGCGCGGAAACCCCGGGGGGCGGTGACGCTCAAGGGGACACTCCGATCGTGGTCAGCCCGAGTTCTTCCGGGAGGCCGAGGGCGATGTTGGCGCTCTGGACCGCGCCGCCCGCGGTGCCCTTGGCGAGGTTGTCGACGGCGGCGACCACGACGATGCGGCCGGCGGCCTCGTCCAGGGCCGTCTGGAGGAGGACGGTGTTCGCGCCGAGCGTCATGGACGTGGCGGGCCACCGGCCCTCGGGCAGCAGGCCGACGAACGGCTCATCGGCGTACGCCTTCTCGTAGGCGGCGCGCAGCGTCGCGGCGGTGACGCCGGGACGCGCCTTGGCCGTGCAGGTGGCGAGGATGCCGCGGCTCATCGGCGCGAGCGTCGGGGTGAAGGACACCGTGACCGGCTCCCCCGCCGCCGCGCTCAGGTTCTGGACCATCTCCGGCGTATGCCTATGCGTGCCGCCGACGGCGTAGGCGGAGACCGAGCCCATGACCTCGCTGCCGAGCAGGTGCGGCTTGAGGGCCCGCCCGGCGCCCGAGGTGCCGGACGCGGCGACGACCACGGCATCGGGTTCGGCGAGCCCCGAGGCGAACGCCGGGACCAGCGCGCGCGACCCGGCGGTCGGGTAGCAGCCGGGGACGGCGCCCCGCCTGGCGCCGCGCAGCGCGTCCCGGTGGCCGGGCAGCTCGGGCAGTCCGTAGGGCCAGGTGCCCGCGTGGGACGTCCCGTAGAAGGTCTCCCAGGCGGCCGCGTCGGTGAGCCGGTGGTCGGCGCCGCAGTCGATGACCAGCACGTCCTCGCCGAGCTGCGCCGCGAGGGGGCCGGACCGGCCGTGCGGCAGTGCCAGGAACACGACGTCGTGGCCGGCCAGGGTCTCGGGGGTGGTCTCGGCCAGGACGCGCCCGGCCAGGGATCGCAGGTGGGGCTGGTGCGCGCCCAGCTCGGTGCCCGCGTTGGAGCCCGCCGTCAGCGCGCCGATCTCGAACTCTGGATGTGCCGCCAGGATGCGCAGCAGCTCGCCGCCCGCGTACCCGCTGGCGCCGGCGACCGCCGTCCGGATTCCCATCTCCCCATGCCCTCTCGAAGACAACAAGCAAGAGTATGCAGGACCGTGGATGCCTATTCAACGCCGGGGCCCCGTTTTCCCACCTGCTGAGACGAGCGCCACAGCACTCCGCCCGTCAACCAACGTTGACACTCGGGCCGCGTCAACCTATGTTGACAGCATGAATTCGAAAGATTTTAGTGCTCTAAAGATTTGCTCTCTAATCATTAGGCCTCTAACATCGCCCGCATGGAGAACCTCGGCGTGGACGATCTCACGGCGTTCCCGCCCAACTCGGACTGGCCGACCGGCCATCTGTTCGCGGCGGCCGCCCGCCTGTCGATGCCCGTCGCGTGGCGGATCATCGGGCAGCACGGCATCAGCCCGGTCGGCTTCTACCTCCTGCGCCTGCTCATCGTCGACGACGGGCTGCGCCCGGGCGAGGCCGCCAAGCGGCTCGTCGTCACCCCCGCGACCATCACCTCGGTGGTCGACACGCTGGAGCGCAACGGGCACGTGCGGCGCGAGCGGTCGTACCGGGACCGGCGCGGCGTGATGCTGCGCATCACCGACTCCGGGCGGCGGCTCCTCGCGGAGAAGTCCCAGCCCATCAGCCGCGAGCTGGCACGGCTCTACGACGTCGTGGACGAGGGCGACGAGGAGGCCGTCCGCAGGTTCCTGATCAACCTGATCGAACGGTTCGAGAACCACTCCCACGAAGAGGAAGCGGAGGGAGACCGCGCATGACCGAACCACCCCCGGAGGAGGCCGCCGTACGCACGGCCGGCCTGGAGAAGACCTATCCCGCGTCCGGGCCGCGCCCCGCGGTGCCCGCTGTGCAGGGCATCGACCTGGACGTCCCGCGCGGCGAGTTCTTCGGGCTGCTCGGCCCGAACGGTGCGGGCAAGTCCACCACCATCGGCATGCTCACCACGCTGGTCGTCCCGACGGGCGGCAGCGCGCAGGTGACCGGCCTGGACGTGGTGAAGGACGCCGTCGAGATCAAGCGGCGCATCGGCGTCGTCTCGCAGAACAACACCCTGGACAGCGACCTGACCGTCGTCGAGAACCTGGAGTTCCGGGGCCGCTACTTCGGCCTGGGCGCACGCGACGCCCGCAAGCGCGCCGCCGAGCTGCTGGAGCTGTTCGGGCTCACCGAGACGCGCGGCGGCAACCCGTTCGAGATCTCCGGCGGGCAGGCCAAGCGCGTCATGATCTGCCGGGCCCTCATGCACGGCCCCGAGGTGCTGTTCCTGGACGAGCCGACCGCCGGCCTCGACCCGCAGACCCGCACCAACCTGTGGGAGGTGCTGCGCGGGCTCCAGGCGGCCGGGCAGACGATCCTGCTCACCACCCACTACATGGAGGAGGCCGAGGCGCTCTGCGACCGGGTCGCCGTCGTGGACCACGGCAAGATCCTGGCCAGCGGCACCGTCGACCAGCTGAAGTCCAGCGCGGGCGCCGACACCGTCATCACCGTCACCTACGACGACGCCGCCCCGCAGCAGATCAAGAAGCTCGGCGACCGCGACGGCATCAGCAAGGTCGAGGTCAACGACGGCCAGGTCCGCGTCTTCGCCGCCGACCCGGAGGGCATCCTCGGCGAGCTCGTCACGATCGGCTCGTCCGCCGGCGTCGGCGTCACCGACGCGACCCAGCTCCGGCCCAGCCTGGAAACCGTCTTCCTCACCCTCACCGGAAGGGAATACCGAGAATGACCGCTCCCGCCGTGCTGGCCCCGCCGCCTCCGGCGCGGGCGACGATCCCGCGCACGTTCGCCGCGATGATGGCGCGCGAGGCGCGGGTCATGCGCAAGAACTTCCTGTCGACGTTCGTCCGGGTGCTCGTGCAGCCGGTCATGTTCGTGTTCGTGTTCGCCTACGTCCTGCCGAAGCTCGGCGGCGGCGCGATGGCGGGCGGTCCCGGCGGGCCGTCGTTCTCCACCATCCTCGTGCCGGGCCTCGTCGGCTCGTCCATCATCATGCAGGCGATGATGGCGGTGATCTTCCCGCTGATGATGGAGCTGACCTGGCAGAAGTCGATCACCGACCGGGCGCTGGCGCCGGTGCCCATCCCGCTGCTGGCCGCGCAGAAGATCATCGCGGCGGCGGCGCAGGGGCTGATCGGCGGGCTGCTGGTCTTCCCCGCGGTGCTGTTCATCCACGCCGAGGGCCAGTCGCCCGAGGTGCACGTGGCCAACTGGCCGGTGCTGGTCCTGGTGATGGTGGCCGGCTCGCTGATGTCCGCCGCCGGCGGCCTTCTGCTCGGCACGATCATGAACCCGCAGAAGGTCCAGGTCCTGTTCGCGATGGTGCTGCTGCCGATGACGATGCTCGGCTGCGTGTACTACCCGTGGTCGGCGCTGGACAACATCCGCTGGCTGCAGATCGCCAGCCTGTTCAACCCGCTCGTCTACGTCAGCGAGGGCCTGCGCAGCGCCCTCACCCCGGCCATCCCGCACATGCCGGCGTGGGCGTTCCTGCTCGCCATCGTCGGCGGCACGATCCTGCTGACCTGGGCCGCGACCCGCACCTTCACCAAGCGCGTCCTGACCTGATCCGCGCGGACGGAGCGGGGCCCGGAGGGTTAGCCAGCCTCCGGGCCCCTGTGGTTACCGCCCACTTCGCACGCCGACGTCAAGTGGACGCGGATCATCCTGAGCTCCCTTGTGCGTTGCCGTTACGCCATCGCCCCACGAGCGGGGCGAGCCGGATTCGAACCGGCATCCCAAGGGCTGTCGTCCACGTCCGCGCGATCCGGCGATCGGCGGTGAATGCTGAGCTTGGAGCGAGAACCTGAGGTTGATCATCAGCTTCGGCTTCAGCTTCAGCTTGCGCTCCTCGCGCACCCCCCGCGCAGCGGCGGGGGGATCCTATTGAGTTGTCGCGGGCGGGGCCGCGTCACCCGAAGATGTAGCCGAACACCGCGTCGCCGACGCGCTGGTCGGTCACCTCGGCGCCGTTGGCCTCCTCCCGCGCGAACTTCACGGCGTCCTGCAGCTTCTCGATGCGCTCCAGCAGCTCGTTGACCCGCCTTGCCGGTAGCGCGCCGGAGAACTTCACCGTCGTCCAGTGGCCGACCGCAATGTCCTCGTAGTACACCTCGACCTGGGCGGGGTGCTTCTCGGTCGCCTCCGCCTTGACGTGGTTGCGCGGCACCTTCTTGGTCTTCACCGTGCGGACGGGCTCGGTCCGCCACACGTCGGTGGACGGGTCGAACGTCCACGTCTCGGCGGCGTCCAGGATCGGCAGCTTGCGGAGGAAGGCGTGCAGGTCGTTCAGCTGCTTCTCCAGGAACAGCAGGTAGGTGACCGGCACATCGCGCACGAGCGTCGTCCCGTCCACGGTCACGTCGGCGCGGGCGACGCAGTTCGCCCAGTCCTTGGTGGCGGTGACGTCGAACAGCCGGGTGAGCGAGCGCGTCACGTCCCGCAGCACGCCCTCGACCGTCACCTGGACGCGGGTGGACTCGGCAGGCAGCTGCTCGCCGTCCTCGTCCTTCGGCTGGTAGGCCCGCGAGATGCCGGACAGCAGCGGGGCCTTCTGCGTCGACTGGTGCGCCGCCGCCAGGTCCTGGACGGACTTGCTCTTGACGCCCTTCTCCACCGCGATGATCTGGTTGAGCTTCGTCGGCACCTCGTTCACTTCCCCTCGATTGCGAGCACGACCGTAACAGCGGCGATATCCCAAGATCACCTGAATTTCCGTTACATCGGTGCTGTTTCGGTGAGGCCGGTCGTGCGGTCCTGGTGGAGCCAGCGGGTGAGGGCGAGGGTGCGCAGGAACGGGACGTCGTGGCTGACCACGATCAGCGCGCCCTCGTAGGCGGTCAGGGCTTGGGCCAGTTGTGCGGCACTGGCCATGTCGAGGTTGTTCGTCGGCTCGTCCAGCAGGAGCAACTGCGGGGCGGGCTCGGCGAGCAGGAGGGACGCGAGGACGGCGCGGAACCTTTCCCCGCCCGACAGCATGCCGGCCGGCTGTTCGGCGCGGGCGCCTCGAAAGAGGAAGCGGGCCAGGCCGGCCCTGATGTCCTGCACCCGGGCCGACGGTGCCTGGGCGCGGACGTTGTCGATCACGCTCAGCTCCTCGTCCAGGACGTCGAGGCGCTGCGGCAGGTAGCGGACGCCGTCGACGCCGATCTTCACCGTTGCTCCTTCCGGGACGCGCTCGCCGATGAGGGCGCGCAGGAACGTCGTCTTGCCGGAGCCGTTCGGGCCGGTCAGTGCGATCCGCTCCGGGCCGCGGACGATCAGCTCGGTGAGCGTGCCGGTCTCCGGTTCCGGTGCGGTGAGGCCCGTCACCGTGGCGACCGTGCGGCCGGCCGGGACGCGGGTGGCGGGCAGCTTGACGCGGATCCCGGCGCCGTCCCCGCCGCCTCCCCCGCAGACGCTGCCGGCGCAGCACGGTGGCCCGCACGGCGGCCAGCACGGCCCCTACACCGGGCCGCAGCAGGTGTCCTCCGTCCCGGCGCAGAACACCCCGACCCTCGCGGACGCGGTCAAGGCCGCCCACCAGGAGGGCCAGGACTTCGGCGAATCCATCGCCCGGGACGCGCCCGCGCTGTGGCTGGAGGCCGTCCTCGCCCGCAAGCCGCGCATGCCGTCCGACCTGGAGGCGCGGCTCCTGCAGGGCTCCTCGCTGCCGATCGACTTCCTGCTGCACGACGAGGTGCGGCACGCGCTGCGCCGCGGATTCTGGGACGCGCTAGAACGTTCCCGCAGGTGAGCTGACAGGTACGCGGCGGTATTCCACGATCATCGTCGATTCGCCCGCTTCGGCCGGGCGCCGCCGGGTAGCGTTGAACCGTGACGCATGTGACGGAAGACGATCTCGACGACCTGGAGTTCGACACCCTGCGCACCGGCGATCACATCTCGGCCGCCCGGCGGCTGGCCGAGCTGGCCGACTCGGTCTCCGGTGGGGTGTCACGCGCCAACGTCCTGCTGCGCGCCGGTGAGCAGTGGCAGCACGCCGGCGACCACGGCCGGGCCGCCGAGCTGTACCGCAGGGCCATGGACGACGGCGGCGAGACCTACGGCGACCCCCGCGCCTACCTCGCCGACGCGCTGTTCGAACTGGGCGACGCCGACGAGGCGCGCACACTCCTCGACCAGATCCGCGCCGACAGCCCGCGCGACCCCGAGGTGTACCGCGCCGTCGCCGAGGTGCTGTACGCGCAGGGCGACGCGACCGGCGCCCACGAATGGGCCACCAGCGGCGCCGACGTCGTCCTCGCCATCCGCGACCGTGCCGTCGGCACCGGCATGGGCGGCGGCCCCGACGAGGCCCCGACCCCCGACGCCGACTCCCTCACGCCGGGCCCGGACGACGCGGCCATCGCCGAAGACAGCCTGGAGGCCCTCCTACGCCTCCGCTACCGCGCCCGCGTAGACCTCGGCCGAGGCGAAGACGACTACGACGCCCTCCTGGACGACCTCCTAAAG
The DNA here is from genome assembly GCF_013372625.1 of Actinomadura sp. BRA 177. GTDB lineage: Bacteria > Actinomycetota > Actinomycetes > Streptosporangiales > Streptosporangiaceae > Spirillospora. The sequence continues at coordinate 38,236 of NZ_JABXFD010000328.1, read as the reverse complement.
AACGCGTGAGTCACAGCTCGGCTATCAGTTCGCTCAGGGACTGGGCGACGGTGCTCGGGGGTTCGTGGTCGATCACCTGCCAGCCGCGCAGGTGCGCCTCTCTGCGGGCTTCGGCGTGGGTGCCGTCCGAATGGGTGCGGAGGTAGCCGCAGGGCGCCTCGGGCCAATCTGGGGCCGTGGGGAGGGTGTCCTCGGGGGCGGCGTGGTCGTGCTGGCCGCGGCGCGGGAGGTCGGCGTCGACGAAGACGAAGGCGGCGATGGGACGGTGGGCCGCGCGCTGCGCTAGGGAGAGGCCCGGCAGGAGCGGGCCGGCGGCGCCGTGCGCGACGAGGACGAGCGGCACCACCGGGTCGGTCGCGGTGATGGTCAGCGAGACGCGGGCGATGTAGCGGGGGCCGGTCGCGTCCGGGACGTCCGGCGCCACCACGTCCAGACCGTACGAGCGGAGCATCTCGGGCAGATCGCCCCAGGAGGCCGCGGTGGCGCCGGGGGCGTGCAGCAGGACGACGGTTCCGGGTGTCACCTGCCGAACCTACACGGCGGCCGGGTCAATAGAGTCTGAGCGTGAGCGATCGTGACGAGCTGCTGCAGCTGATCAAGGACAAGGCCGTGGTGCACGGCGACTTCGTGCTGTCGTCGGGCAAGCGGGCGTCCTGGTACGTGGACCTGCGCCGGGTGACGCTGGACGGGGCCGCGGCGCCGCTGGTCGGCAGGGTCATGCTGGACGAGACCGCCGACCTCGGTTACGACGCCGTCGGCGGGCTCACGCTCGGCGCCGACCCGGTGGCGGCCGCGATGATGCACGCGGCGGCGGCGCGCGGGCAGGTGCTGGACGCGTTCGTCGTCCGCAAGGCGGGCAAGGCGCACGGGTTGCAGCGCCGCATCGAGGGGCCGGACGTGCAGGGGCGCCGCGTCCTCGCCGTCGAGGACACCTCGACCACGGGCGGGTCCGTCCTGACGGCGGTGGAGGCGCTGCGGGAGGCGGGCGCGGAGGTCGTGGCGGTCGCGACGATCCTGGAGCGGGGCGCGGCCGGGCGCATCGCCGAGGACGGGCTCACGTACCGCCACCCGTACGACGTGGCGGATCTGGGTCTCTAGCTCTTGGCCTTCACGAACCACTGGCCGCGCTGGCCCGCGGGTTTCTCCGGCTGCACCTCGCCGTAGATGACGACCTTCAGGGAGCCGCCGTTGCCGGCGACGACCTGAAGGGGCGCCTGGTCGTACTTGAGCGTCACCCCGGTCTGGAGCGTGCCGTTGGTGAGCACCTCGCCCTGGGTGTCGGCGACGCGGACGACCACGGTCGTCGGCTGGCCGGTCACGCTGATGACGAGGGGCACGTCCGAGGCGGGGGTGGATTTCTCGTTGCTGCTCGGGGACGTCTTGCCGCCGTCCTCGGCGGACGGCGAGGCGACCCCCGATGGTCCCTTCTGGTCGGGTTCGCCCGTAACCGCGTTGACCAGGGCCATGCCGCCCACGACGAGAAGGGCCAAAGCGGCCACCACGGCCAATGCCGCGATCAGTATGCGCGCGAGACCCCTAGGGTCCGACCGATGACGTCCCACATGGGGAGGTTAGCGATAACTGTCACTCCTGAGCGACGGACGTGACTCTTCGGGACCATTCTTATTCGGACCACGGTCCGCTTTACGCCCCTTGAGCACCTCCCGGATGATCGGAATCACCGACAGGACCAGGATCAGCGCGACCCCCGGAAGGATGTACCGCTCGATGTCGGGCACCTTGGCGCCGAGGAAGTGGCCGAGCAGGAACAGGGCGTCCGTCCAGAGGATGCCGCCGATGGCGTTCCAGATGAAGAACTTCTTGGCGTCCATGCCCAGCATCCCGGCGAGCGGGTTCAGGAACGTCCGCACGATCGGGATGAACCGGGCCAGCACCACCGCCTTCGCGGGGCCGAACCGGTTGAAGTAGTGCTCGGCCTTCTCGACCCACTCCTGCTTGAAGATGCGCGAGTCGGGCCGGTCGAAGAGCTTCCGCCCGTATCTGGCGCCGAGCCAGTGCCCGAGTTGGGCGCCGGCGATCGCCGCGATCGGCCCGCCGATGAGCAGCCAGGGCAGCGACAGGGGCTGGAACTCCTGGCCGTTGACGGTCGAGACCGCCGTGAGGATCCCCGCCGTGAACAGCAGCGAGTCGCCTGGAAGGATGCAGCCGAACAGCAGTCCGGTCTCCGCGAAGATGATGGCGAGCACGCCGATCGTCGCGAATGTGCCGAAGAGCTGCAGCCATGCCGTCGGGTGCAGCCACTCGGTGATGTTTAGGGGAAGGGTCGTGAGATCCACACCGCGAGCGTACCTTTCAACGCACTCCGAAGACGCGGGATACTGAGGGTGGACGGCATGCCCGACCCGGAAACCATGTGACCTGGGCACTCACCTGGGTACACAGGGCGTCCGGGTGCTACCGCCCGGCCCAGTTGCCCGGCGGCACCGCTGCGTATGAAAGGACGCTGACAATGCCCATCGCAACGCCCGAGGTCTACGCGGAGATGCTCGACCGTGCGAAGCAGGACGGCTTCGCCTTCCCCGCGATCAACGTGACGTCCAGCCAGACGCTGAACGCCGCGCTGCGCGGCTTCGCCGAGGCCGAGAGCGACGGGATCGTGCAGGTGTCCACCGGCGGAGCCGACTACCTGTCCGGCTCCACGGTGAAGGACATGGTCACCGGCGCGAGCGCGCTCGCCGAGTACGCCCGGGTCGTGGCCGCCAAGTACCCGGTGAACATCGCCCTGCACACCGACCACTGCCCGAAGGACAAGCTGGACGGCTTCATGCGTCCGCTGATCAAGATCTCCCAGGAGCGAGTGGCGCGCGGCGAGGAGCCGCTGTTCCAGTCGCACATGTGGGACGGGTCCGCCGTCGAACTGCACGAGAACCTCGACATCGCCGCCGAGCTGCTCGACCAGTGCGCCAAGGCGCGGATCATCATGGAGATGGAGATCGGCGTCGTCGGCGGCGAGGAGGACGGCGTCGCCAACGAGATCAACGAGAAGCTGTACACGACGCCGGGCGACGCGATCGCGACCGCCGAGGCCGTCGGCGTGGGCGAGAAGGGCCGCTACATCCTCGCCGCGACGTTCGGCAACGTGCACGGCGTCTACAAGCCGGGCTCGGTCAAGCTGCGTCCCGAGGTGCTCAAGGAGATCCAGGACGCGGTCGGCGCCAAGTACGGCAAGGAGAAGCCGTTCGACCTCGTGTTCCACGGCGGCTCCGGCTCGTCGCTGGAGGAGATCCGCGAGGCCGTGTCCTACGGCGTCGTCAAGATGAACATCGACACCGACACGCAGTACGCGTTCACCCGTCCGGTCGCGGAGCACATGTTCCGCAACTACGACGGCGTGCTGAAGATCGACGGCGAGGTCGGCAACAAGAAGCAGTACGACCCGCGCTCGTGGGGCAAGGCCGCCGAGACCGCGATGGCCGCCCGCATCGTCGAGGCCGCGGAGAACCTGCAGTCCGCCGGCCAGAAGCTGAAGTAAAGAACCCGCAACACCGGCCCCAGGGAACGCCCCTGGGGCCGCGTTGTGTGATGAAACTCGGGTAGTGTCCGACATGTGGCACTACCCCGCACGTACGAGTCACAGAACTGCTCGGTCGCCCGCTCGCTGGAGGTCGTCGGCGACCGCTGGACGATGCTGGTCATCCGCAGCGCCTTCCAGGGCGTGCGGCGCTTCGACGACTTCCAGGACGCCCTGGGCGTGGCGCGCAACGTCCTCACCGACCGGCTCGTCCGGCTGTGCGACGAGGGCATCCTGCGCCGCGTCCCGTACCAGCAGCGTCCGGAGCGCTTCGAGTACCGCCTCACCCGCAAGGGCGTCGAGCTGTGGCCTGCGGTCATGACCCTGCTGATGTGGGGCGACCGCCACTACGCCCCCGACGGGCCGCCGCTGATCATCGGCCACCGCGGCTGCGACGGCACCCTGACCCCGAAGTTCACCTGCCATTCCTGCGGCGCGCACCTCGGCCCGTCCGACGTGGAGGCGCGGCCGGGCCCCACCGCATGACCGGCGTCATCTGGCCGGCCGGATCGACAGGTCGTGGCGGAACACCTCGCGCGGGTCGTAGCGGCGTTTGATCCGCTGAAGCCGGGCGTAGTTGCCGTGGTAGAAGATCGTCGACCAGGGCACTCCCGAGGTGTTCCACGCGGGGTCGGCCAGGTCGGTGTCGGGGTAGTTGATGTAGGCGCCGCCGTTGACCGGGCCGGGAGCGGGCACGCCTCCTGTCGCGGAGAAGACGTCGCGGTAGAACTCCCTCACCCAGCCGATGTGCTTGGCGTCCTCGTCGGGAGAGTGCCAGACGCCCGCGGTGAAGTAGCCGCGCAGGATCGAGTCGCGGCCCGCGGTCGCGGTCGCACCGGGCGCCACGGCGTTGATGGTGCCCCCGTACCCCGACAGGCTCAGCAGCGCGGACGGGTTGGTGTAGCCGTCCTTGGTGAGGTTCCGGTAGATCGCCGCGATCTGCGCGTCGGTGAAGCCCTTGCGCAGGTCGGCGCCCTTGTCCTTGGACCGGCCCGCCAGTTCGAAGACCCAGTTGGAGTCGTCGAGGAAGGGGGCGGCCTGGGAGACGTCGGCGGCGGGTTCCACGCCCACGCCCGCGACCATGTGGTCCACGTAGCCCGCCATGAGCCTGTCCGCGTCCGGGACGTCGTCGCCGCAGCCCACGAAGATGGAGAGCTGGCCTGCGGACCGGTGGGTGCCGAGGAACGCACCCCAGAGCCGGACGTTCGGCGAGCCCGGCCGGCTGTTGCGCTCGAACCAGTCGCAGAAGTTGCGCAGGAGCCGGGAGAAGGCGGCCTCGTCCATCGCGTCCCAGGACCAGCTGAGGAACCGCCGCTTCATGCTGCCCGGCGCCCTGGGCAGCAACCGGGCCGGGTCGTCACCGGACGCGCCGGGCGAGCGCAGCCAGTAGCGCGTAACCACGCCGAAGTTGCCGCCTCCGCCGCCGGTGTGCGCCCACCACAGGTCACGGTTGGGATCTCCGCTCTCCCGGGTGGCGACGACCGTCCGGGCCCGGCCGGACCCGTCGACGACCACGACCTCCACGGCGTACAGGTGATCCACCACCAGGCCGTAGCGGCGGGACAGGAGCCCGTACCCGCCGCCGGCAAAATGACCGCCGACCCCCACGTCGGGGCAGGTGCCGCCGGGGATCACCACGCCCCAGCCGCGGAAGAGCGTGCCGTAGACCTTCCCCAGGTCGGCGCCGGGCTCCACCGCGAAGGCGTGGCGTTCCGGGTCGTAGCAGACGTCGTCCAGTTGCGACAGGTCGATGAGGCTCTTGATCTCGGGCGAGGCGGTGAAGTCCTCCAGGCAGTGGCCGCCGCTGCGGACGGCGACGCGCCCGCCCGCCGCGACCACCTCGCCGACGACCTGGCGGACCTGTTCGGCGGATCCGACGAGGTGGACGGTTTCGGGGTCGCCCTGGAAACGCTGGTTGTGGCCGGTCACCAGGCTGGCGTAGCGCGCGTCCCCGGACCCGACGCCGACCGGGCCGAACGGGGGTGCGCAGTCCCCGCCCGGGGGTCTCCTCGCGTCCGCCGTCGCGGGCGTGTTCGCGTCGGCCACCAGGGCCGCCCCCGTGACCACGGTGGCGCCCGTCAGCATTTCACGTCGTCGCAGCTCTCTCACACGGCCTCCTGTTCCAGAGACACTGTGGTGATCTACGCCAACGTCCGCATCTTCTGAATTGCTAACTTTGCGAGAGATCGGGCAACACGCGAGATGCTCCGCGCCCGGGTGTGCGCGCAGATTGGCGACATGGCTGACAAGTACGGCGGAAGCGCGCTGTGGGAGACGTACCACCGGACGCGCATCACCGTGGACGCGAGTCGCGACCTGTCCGGTTTCAGATCGGGGGACGTTAACTTCAAGCTCGGCCTGTGGGATCCGGGGACCAACGGCGTCCGCTACCTGAAGTCGCTGATCTACAACCTGGCCGAGCGGCTGGACGAGGCCGACTGGGCACGGCTGCACCGGATCCGCAACCGCCGGACGGGGCGGCCCATCGAGGTGCGGACGCACGGCGAGCCCGTGTGCATGGACTACCTGCAGGCCGTCCTGGAGCTGGGGTTCATGTCCCGCCACGTCGTGCTGGACGGCGCGGCCGTACTGGAGGTCGGGGCCGGCTTCGGCCGGACGTGCCACGCCGTCCTCGCCAACCACGACGTCGCCGAGTACTGCATCGTGGACCTGGACAACTCGCTCGAGCTGGCGCGCGCCTACCTGCGGCAAGCCCTGGACGACGAGGACTTCATGAAGGTGCGGCTGATGCGGGCCGCGGACCTGGAGCAGGCACTCGGCGAGTCCCGGTTCGACCTGTGCGTCAACATCGACTCGTTCGCCGAGATGGACCCGGACATCGTCCGCGACTACCTCCGGTTCATCGCCGGGCACTGCCGGCATCTCTACGTGAAGAACCCCGTCGGCAAGTACTTCGACCCCAGCCTCGACGGCCACGCCGGAGGCCGCGAACTGGTGGCGATGGCACTGAGCACCGGGCTGCTGCGGGATGTCATCGACATCCACGACAGCGACGCTGTGCGCGAGCAGTCCACCGCGTTCGTCTCCGCCTACCGCCCCGCGCCGGGTTGGGCCCGCATCGCGGACGCCTGGGCGCCGCCGTGGAGCTACTACTGGCAGGCCCTGTACCGCGCGGACACGGACGAGTGACCCGCACCGAGGACCCCCGGACGGCCCGGCCCGTGGTGACCGTCCTGGGGGCTTCCGGCTTCATCGGCTCCGCCCTCGTCGCCGCGCTGGCCCCCCTGCCCGTCACGGTGCGGGCGGTGGCGCGGTGGTCGGGGGACGTCCGGCTCACGGCGCCCGGAGCCGGCGTCGAGGCGCGGAAGGCCGACGCCACCGTGCCCGGCGAGCTGCGGGCCGCGGTCGCCGGCTCCGACACCGTGGTCGACCTGCTGCTTCCGTCGGCGGGCTGGCGCGCGGGCGGCGAGGAGGCCGAACGGCTGACCACCGGCGTCGTTCGCGACCTCGTCGCCTGGGCCCGGACGGAGCGGCACCGGCCGGTGGTCGTGTTCGCGGGCTCGGTGTCCCAGGCGGGGCACCCGCCCAGGCTGCCCCTCGACGGGTCGGAGACCGACCGCCCCCAGGGGCCCTACGACCGGCGGAAACACGAGGCCGAGCTGCTGCTGAAGGCCGCCACGGCCGACGGCACGCTGCGCGGCGTCTCGCTCAGGCTGCCGACCGTGTACGGCACCGGGCCCGGCGGCCGGTGCGCCGATCGCGGCGTGCTCGCGACGATGGCCCGCCGGGCGCTCGCCGAGGAGCCCCTCACCGTGTGGGGCGACGGCGGGATGGAACGCGACCTGCTGCACGTCCGGGACGCCGCAGCGGCCTTCGCGGCGGCGGTGGCGCGTCCCGGCCCGCTCTGCGGCGGGCATTGGGTCATCGGCACCGGCGAGGGGAGGCGGCTGCGCGACGCGTTCCGCGCCGTCGCCGACTCGGTCGCGGCGCGCTACGGGCGCCCTCCGGTGCCCGTCGTCTCCGTCCCCTCGCCTCCGGCGGCGTCGGAAACGGACATGAGCGGTGTGGTCGTCGACGCGTCGGCCTTCACCGCGGTGACGGGCTGGCGCGCCGAAGTTCCCTTCCACGACGGGCTGGACCGCCTGGTGGGGGCGCTGGCGCGGGAGCGGCGCCTCGGGTGAGGCTCTTCCAGCGACGGCCCGCGGTCAGCCGATCCCGGCCGAACCCGCGCGGCGGAACCGCTCCTCCAGTGCCGCGCACACGTCGTAGGACGGCAGCGCGCCCGCCGCCATCGCCTCCTTCAGGGTGGGCGCCGCGCGGTCGCGCGCCGACATGACCGGTTCGAAGCCGCGGGGCAGCGGCAGCCCCAGCGAGGGGTCGAGCGGCGCCACGGCCAGCTCGTTCCTCGCCGCGTACTCCCGCGAGAGCAGGTAACTCATCACGGTCTCGTCCTCAAGCGCGACGAACATGTGCGCGACGCCCACCGGGAAGTACACGGCGCGGTGATCACTCGAATCGAGGACGACGCTGTCCCAGCGGCCGAACGTGGGCGACCCGGCCCGGGTGTCGAGGACGATGTCGAGAACACGGCCGCGAGGACAGTGCACGTACTTGGCGCAGCCGGGCGGGGTGGCCGTGTAGTGGAGCCCGCGCACCACCCCTTTGCGGGAGACGCTGTGACTGGCCTGCGCCACGGGGAAGAGCGGATGGCCGACCTCCTCCTCGAACGCGGACTCCTGGTACGGCGAGACGAACACGCCGCGTCCGTCCGGATAGGCCGCGGGGGCGAACGCGAACGCGCCCTCCACCGCCAGCCGCTCGGCGCGCACGGCGGTCACACCTCCCGGACCGCGGGGACGTAGAGGAGCCACCGGCCGCCGGCGTCCCGGAAGGCGCGCTCCTTCGCCATGATCTCGGCGGCGTGGTTCCAGGCGAACAGCAGCGCGAAGTCGGGACGGTCCGCCGCGAACTCCTCCGGCGGCCGGACCGGCAGGTGGGCGCCGGGCGTCAGGCGCCCCTGCTTCGCGTGGGTCGAGTCGTACACGCACTCGACCAGGTCGGTGCCGATACCGCAGAAGTTGGTGACGGTCGCGCTCTTCGCGGTGGCGCCGTAGGCGACGACACGCCTGCCCTCGTCGCGCAACCGGCGGAGGAGGGCCAGCAGGTCGTTGCGGATCCGGCCGACCGAACCGGCGAACGCCGCGAGCGTCGCGGGCTCGGTCAGGGCGCGCGCGTCCTCGTCCGCCAGGAGCCGGGCGAGCTCGGCCGTCGGCGTCCGCGCGCCGGCCCGCGCGAGGGTGTACCGAACCTCGCCCCCGTGGACGGGCAGCCGCTCCACGTCGACCAGCTCGAACCCGAAGCGCCGCGCCGCCTCCCGCACCGACCGGGCCGTGAAGAGGAAGAAATGCTCGTCGTAGATCTGGTCGAAGGAGGTCTTCTCCAGCACGTCGCCCAGGTAGGGGTCCTCGAAGACGAAGACGCCGCGCGGCGAGAGCAGCGCGTCGACGCCCCGGAAGATCGAGTCGAGGTAGGGGATGTGGCAGATGGTGTTGGCGGCATAGACGACGTCGGCCGGGCCGTCGGCCGCGCGCACCTCGCGGGCCGTCCGCTCTTCGAAGAAGTCCGTGCGGACCCGCACCCCCTTCGCCCGCGCGACCTCGGCCACCCCGGCGGACGGCTCGAAGCCCAGGTGCCGGACCCCGGCCTCCCGGACGGTGCCGAGCATGACGCCGTCATTGCAGCCGATTTCCACGATGAACGGGTCGGACCCGGTCAGCTCGGTCTCCAGGAACCGTTTCGCGGTCTTCGCGAAGTGCTCGCGCATCACGGCGGACCCGGACGAGTGGTATGGGTAGTCCTCGTGGAACATCAGCTTCCGCGGGACCTCCTCCATGAGCTGCACCATCGTGCACCGGCCGCACATCCCCACGGCGAGGCGGTAGGAGAACTCGTCCCCTGTCCGCGCCTCGTCCAGGAAGGCGTCCGACAGCGGCTGGCGCCCGAGATCGAGGAACTGCGTCACGGTTCCGCCGCAGATGCGGCAGGCGGCCGTCGAAGGCGCCTGGTGTTCGGTCATCGTTGGTCTCCTCGCGATCAGAGCGTCCGCAGCACCTCGTGGAGCGCGTCGATCACCGCGTCCTGGCGGTCGGGCGGCAGGGCCGGATACATGGGCAGGGAGAAGATCTCGCCAGCCAGCGCTTCGGTGACCGGGAGGGAGCCGCGCGGGTAACCGAGGTGCGCGAAGCCCGTCATCGTGTGGACGGGCCACGGGTAGCTGACGTTCAGCGCGATGCCGTACCGCCGCAGCCTCTCAATGATCTTGTCCCGCTGGGGGTGGCGGACGACGTAGAGGTAGTAGACGTGCTCGTTCCCGGTGGCGGTCTCCGGGAGCACCAGCCCGGTCTCGTCCGCGATGCCGGCCAGCCCCTCCCGGTAGCGCCGCGCCACGGCGCGGCGGCCCGCGATGTAGGTGTCCAGGCGGCGCAGCTTGCGCCGCAGGATCTCGGCCTGCACCTCGTCCAGCCGCGAGTTGTGCCCCGGTGTCTGGACGACGTAGTACCGCTCCTCCATGCCGTAGTAGCGCAGCCGGCGCAGGTTCCGGCCGGTCTCGGCACTCGGCGTGACGACCGCGCCGCCGTCACCGTACGCGCCCAGCACCTTGGTGGGGTAGAAGGAGAACGCCGCGGCGTGTCCCATGGAGCCGGCGATCCGGCCGGGCCGCCGTGCGCCGTGGGCCTGCGCGCAGTCCTCCAGGATCACCAGCCCGTGCTCGGTGGCGAGCCGCTCCAGCGGGGCCATGTCGACGCACTGCCCGTACAGGTGCACCGGGAGCAGCGCCTTCGTCCGCGGCGTGATCGCGTCGGCCACCCGGGACGTGTCCATGAGGTAGTCGCCGGCGCGCACGTCCGCGAACACGGGCACGGCGCCCACCTGGTCGATCGCCACCACCGTCGGCGCCGCGGTGTTGGAAACGGTGATCACCTCGTCGCCCGGCCCGACGCCGAGCGCCCGCAGCCCCAGCACGAGCGCGTTCGTCCCGTTGTCGACCCCGACACAATGCCCGAGCCCGTGGTAGTCCGCGAATTCCTCCTCGAAGGAGCGGACGCTTTCCCCGAGGACCAGCCTCCCGGATTCGAAGACCTGCGCCACGGCATCGAGAACGTCCGCTCTTTCCGTGCGGTATTCCGGGAGGTAGTCCCATACGCCAATCGACATCGGTGCCTCCCTAGTAATGGACCTGGTCGCGGGCCGCCCGAAGGCTCACGTAATCGTTGTCGCGGTCGATTCCTAAGGCTTGGCCGCTCAGGTATTCGACGCCGTCGACATAGGTGTAGGGCTGCATGAACCAGCCGGCCCGCACATCGCGGTAAAGGCGCCCCAAGGGGTGACCGCCCGCGTAGGCCGCGCCGCCCACCACGGTGAGGCACCCGTCGACGACCTCGGCGGCGAGGCGGTTCACCATCTGCTTGGCGCACTGGAACGGGGTCATCATCGCCCGCCCGCGTTCCGCCGGGTCGGCGCCCAAATCGTCATTGTGGACGTCGGCGTTGACCAGCGCGGCCACGGCGGACGCCTTCAGGCTGTAGAGCCGGGCGTCGATGTCCGCGATGAGCGTCCGCACCGCCGCGGGCGGATCGGCCGACCGGCGCGCGGCGGTCCCCACCGCCAGGTCGCGCGCCGCCTGCGCCGCGCCGGCGTAGATGCCGAGCATCGTGATCGAGCTGACCGTATGGCCGGCGAGCACGGCGTCGTTGCGCCCGCCGGCCGGCTCCGGCGCCCGCACGAGGATCTCGTCGGCGGGTACGGGGCACCGGTCGAACACGATGTCGACGGTGCCGGACGCCCGCATGCCCAGGCCGCCGGAGTCGTCGAGGACGGCGAACCCCGGCGTGTCCCGGCGCACCAGCGGGACGACGAACCGCGTCGGGCCCACGTCCACCCGCCGCTGCGCGTGCACGAAGAAGTGGGTGCCGAGCGGGGCGAGACTCACCAGCGTCTTGCGGCCGGACAGCAGCCAGCCGCCCGCGCCGTCCGGGGCCAGTTCGGTGACCACGCCGGGCGCGTCCTTCACCGCGCCGCAGACCACCGCCACACCGGTCGCCATGGACCGCAGCAGCCGCTCGGCCAGGATCCGCGCGTGCGGGGCGCCGTACCGCCACTCATAGGTGAGTGTCAGGCCCCGGCTGAACTGGACGTGCAGGGCGAGTGCCGCCGAGGGGTCGCTCTCGGCCAGCCGTTTCAGCGCGACCGCGACGTCGTGCAGCCGGCTCACCCCCAGGCCGCCGAGCTCCGCGGGGACGGTCGCGCCCATGATCCCGTCCTCGGCGAACCCCTTGAACACCTCGGCGGACAGGACGCCCGCCCGGTCGTTCCGCTCGGCCTCCGCCCTGATCCGCGGCTCGTACGCGGCCAGCCGGTCGAGCAGCGCCCGCCCGGACGCGGTGAATGGCACGTCCATGTCCCCCGCAGCCCGGGACCACACGGTTTCCGCCATACCAATTCCCAACGCTGCGAGGTCAACGACGATATGGCTCATCGTAACTGCGTTCCCCGCCGCACAACCATCTTCGAGATTGCTCTTACCCGCCGCCAATGGCAGTGCACCGTACGGCCGCACAACGCAACTCAGAAGATGCGCCGGCGGAAATATCGAGGTGAGCTGAAAGGGCTGCATTATGCCACTACGGCCGAAGAAAGACCGGGGAAGCCATCATGAGTAGCCAGGAACAACGTCGCGCCGTGGTGCTGGGCGCGAGCATGGCCGGGATTCTCGCGGCACGGGTGCTGGCCGAGTCCTACGCGGAGGTCCTGGTCGTCGACCGGGACAAGGTCCTCGGCGTCAGCGAGGCGCGGCCCGGCACGCCGCACACCGTCCACGCACACGCGCTGCACGCCCGGGGACACCTCATCCTGGAGGACCTGTTCCCCGGCCTCACCGAGGAGCTGACGGGCGCGGGCATCCCGAGCTGCGATCTCGGCGAGATGCACTGGTACCTGAACGCCCGGCGGATCCGGCCCGCGCGGACCGGGTTGGTCTCCGTGATGGCCCCCAGGCCGCTGCTGGAGGAGTGCATCCGGGCCCGGGTGGCCGTGCTGCCGAACGTGACCTTCCTGGAGCGGCACGGCATTCTCGGCGTGGTCCCCTCGCCGGACCGCGGCCGCATCGTCGGGGTGCGGGTCGAACCACCGGACGCACTGGACGGCGGCGGCACGGACGGCGGTGAGCAGGTGCTGGAGGCCGACCTGGTGGTCGACACCACCGGCCGCGGCTCACGCACCCCCGTTTGGCTGGAGGAACTGGGCTACCGGCGGCCGGCCGAAGAACGCGTGAAGATCGGCCTCTTCTACACGACCCAGCACTACAAGACGTATCCGGGAATGCTGGAGGGCGTTTCGTCCATCATCCCGGTCGCGTCCCCCGACCATCCGCGGGGCGCGTTCTGCGGCAGGATCGGCCCGGACCGCGTGAACCTGTCGCTGACCGGCATGCTCGGCGACCGCCCGCCGACCGACCCCGAGGGGTTTCTCGACTACGCCCGTACCCTCCCCATCCCCGACATCTACGAGGCCGTCCGCGACGCCGAGCCGCTGTTCGCACCGGTCTCCTTCGGCTTCCCCGCGAGCGTGCGGCGACGCTACGAGAAGCTCGGCCGCTTCCCGGACCGCTATCTGGTCATGGGGGACGCGGTGTGCAGCTTCAACCCGATCTACGGCCAGGGCATGACCGTCGCCGCGATGGAGGCCATGGCGCTGCGCGATCGGCTGCGGCCGGGCGGCCCGCCGAGCCCGCGCGAGTTCTTCGCCGAGGCGGCCCGCATCATCGACACCCCCTGGCAGGTCTCCGTCGGCGGCGACCTGGACTTCCCCGGCGTCGAGGGGCCCCGCACCATGAAGGTGCGGATGGGGAACGCCTATCTCGCCAGGCTCCAGTACGCCGCGACGAGGGACGCCAAGGTCACCGAGGCGTTCATGCGCGTCGCCGGCCTCCTCGATCCGCCGGAGGCGCTGATGCGGCCCCGGATGGCCGCCCGGGTGTTCCGGCACGCCGTCCGCCGCCCCCCGGCCGGCAGATCGTGGCTGGAGCAGGGCCGGGCGGCCGGAGTCGGCGACCACGCCTGAGCGGAGGCGGCGGGCCGCGACCCACACGGGGGCGGCGGTACGGGAGCGGCTCGCCGCCCCCGTACCGCCGCGGCCAGCTCAGCCGACCCGGCCCCAGAGCGCCAGCAGCCGCGTCTGCCGGCCCGCATCCCCGGGGACGTCGACCCGCGGCCCGACGGCGCCGCCCTGCCGGTACCAGTCCTGCTTCCCGGTGAACCATTCCTCGCACAGGGCCATCAGCTCCGGGTCCAGCGTGTCGTCCGCGCCGATGGCACGCGCCAGGTCCCAGCCGTGGACCAGGACGTCGGCGAACAGTTGGGGCGCGTACTCCCCGCCGGTGAGGCCGTCGGCGAACGATACGTGAACGACACGGCCGAGCGCCCCGTCGGCGGACACGGCGCGGACCGCGGCCGCCGCGGAGCCGTCGAAGGCGTCCACCGGGTCGGAGCCGAGCAGATCGCCGTCCAGGCGGTCGCCGACCTCCGCGACCGTCTTCCCGGCGAACAGCTCGGCCGCCCAGCGGTTGGCGAAGACCACGTGCTGCACCAGCGAGCGTACGGACCATCCCTCGCAGGACGGCACGGGCAGGCCCCATTCGCCGGGCCCGACAGCGTGCACATGGCCGCCGAAAGCGTTCATCGCTCGCCGATATGCGTCGCTAATGTCCATGACCCTCACCCTAGTCCGCGATTCCCGGACGGACGAACTCTTCGCACGACCGCCAATGCGCGCCGGGGCGGGCAGGCGCGTCCTTCCGCCGGCCCGCCCCGGCAGGCACCGTGCATTTCACAGATGCGTGTATTTCACAGATACGGGGTGTTGGGCTTGAGTCCGCACAGCATCCGGCCGTACAGCTCGATATTGGTGGACGGGTTGGTCAGCGCGTGAATGGTCACCGCGTTCAGGTCGCGCTGGATCCGCTGGATGGGCACGTCGGAGTAGATCGACGATCCGCCACCGGCCATCGCAAGGGTGTCGACCGCCTTCTTGGCCAGCTGGGCGATGCGGCCCATCTGCACGCGGGAGTGCACCCGCTCCTCCTCCGTCCACGTCTCATCGTTCCGCGTCTTGGCGTCGCAGAGGTCGGTGAACCGGTGGGCGCGCGCCTCGGCCTCCTCGGTCAGCAGCGCCGCCTCGCCGACCTGGAGATGGGTGATCGGCGCCTCCCGCTGGCTGGTGTAGTCGGTGTAGGTGATCTTCCGGTCGGGCAGCCGTTCCAGGATGTTCTCCATGGCGTACTTCGCGGAGCCGATCGTCTGGCCGGCGGTGGCCGCCGTGGACGTCACCAGCAGCGGCACGTTGTAGATCGGCTTCGTGGCGTTGATCTTCGACTGGCACTCGTCGCTGAACAGGACGCGGGTCGCGATCACCCGTTCGGCGGGCACGAACAGGTCCTTCGCCACCGCGGTCACGCTGCCGGTGCCGCGCAGGCCCGAGACGTCCCAGTCGTCGACGATCTCGAAGTCGGACACCGGGATGAGCGCCGTGTACGGCTCCTGCTCGCCGGCCGGCCCGTCCAGCATCGCGGCGGTGAACTTCCACTGGCTGTGCAGGACGCCGCTGTTGAAGCGCCATCTGCCGTTGAAGACGTAGCCGCCCTTGACCGGGGTGGCGGTGCCCGTCGCGGAGATGGTGCCGCACACCCGGGTGTTCGGGGTGGCGAACACCTCGTCCAGTACCTCGTCCGGGAACCGCGCGGCGACCCAGTTGATCAGCGACCAGACGGAGACGCAGAAGGCTGCCGAGCCGTCGCCGCGGGCGAGTTCGGCGTGCACGTCGATGAGCGTCCGCGCGTCGCTCTCGTAACCGCCGTATTGGGTCGGCACCCGCATCCGGAGCAGCCCGGAGCCTTCCAACGCCTCGATGACGTCCTCCGGCAGCCGCCGGTGCTCGTCGATCCAACGAGCCCGCGAGCGCAGCAGCGGGACGAGTTCGGACGCCCTCCGTACCAGGTCCTCCCGTGTCGGAGCCTCTGTTCGCAGCACCGTTTCCTCCCTGGGATCCGCGGGGCTCGGTCCGCCCCATCGTCGGCGCGCCCCGGCCGGGCGCGCATCTTCGAGAGTGGCGACTTCGGGAGCGGCGGCCTCGCCGTCCCCGGTGCCGGGGCGCGCCGCGAATGCCGGCCGGGGGATGTCGAGATGCGGCGTTCGGCTCCGTCGTTCCAGACGACAGCCAGCCGACGTGGAGGTACGACGTGAGCGACGGTCTTCGATCCGAGCCGGCCGCGGCCGGGCCGGGAACAGAGCGAGAAGGGCCGGACCCGCGGCGCTGGAAGGCGCTCATCCTGCTCTGCACCACCGGATTCATGGTGATCCTCGACGCCCAGATCGTGATCCTGGCACTTCCGTCCATCGAACACGACCTGAAGGTGACGGCGGAGGTGGGGCAGTGGGTTCTGAGCGCCTACATGCTCGCCTTCGGCGGCCTGCTGCTGTTCGGCGGGCGGCTGGGCGACCTGCGCGGCAGACGCCGGATGTTCATGGTCGGGACGGTGCTGTTCCTCGTCTCCTCCGCGCTGTGCGGCGCCGCCTGGTCGGCGGAAGTGCTCATCGGCGCCCGCGTGGTGCAGGGCATCTCGGCGGCCGTGATGGCGCCGGCGTCCCTCGCGATCCTGATGAACATGTTCCCGGACGGCGCGGAGCGCAACAAGGCGCTGGCCTACTTCTCGGCGGTCGGCGGGATCGGAGCCACCGCGGCGCTGCTGATCGGCGGCCCCATCACCGAGGCCCTCGGCTGGGAATGGATCTTCTACCTGAACGTTCCGGTGGCCCTCGGGCTGCTGGGGTTCGCCCCGATCCTGCTCCGGGAGAGCCGGGAGAGGGCGCAGGTGCGCGCCTACGACCCGGTCGGCGCGCTCACGATCACCGGTGGGCTGATGCTGCTGATCGGCGCGGTCGTCCAGGCCTCCTCGCACGGCTGGGGCGGCGGGGCAGTCATCGGCATGCTGCTCGGCGCCGCCGTGCTCATCGCCCTGTTCATCGTCGCCGAGTCCCGGTCCGCCGCGCCGCTGATGCCGCTGCGGATCTTCCGCTCCCGGCAGTTCGTCGGCGGGAACCTTGGGATGCTCCTCTTCGCCGTGACCGCGCTCGGCATGTCCACCACCGTCTCGGCGTACGCGCAGCAGGTGCTGGACTACTCCCCCATGGAGTTCGGCCTCGGCATGGTGGTGATGACGCTGATGACGATGGTCGGGGCTTACGGCGGGCAGGCGGGCGTCACCAAGACCGGCTTCGGCACCGCCGCCGTCGCCTTCGCCCTGATGGGCGTTGGGGCGTTCCTCCTGACGCAGGTGTCGCCGGATGGCGGCTACTTCACCGAACTGTTCCCGGGCCTGCTCGTCTTCGGCCTCGGGCTGGGCGCCGGCCCGGTGGCGGCGATCTCGGCGGCGATGTCGTCGATCGAACCGGAGATGGCGGGCGTGGCCTCCGGCGCGAACAACGCGGCCTTCCAGATCGGCGGCGGGCTCGGAACCGCGGTCGTCTCCGGGGTGGTGGTCTCCCGGGCGGACGGCTCCACCGCTCCGGCCGTGCTGACCGATGCCTTCCAGGCGGGCTTCACCACCGACGTCATCTTCGCGCTCGCCGGCATCTGCGTCGTGCTGGCGCTGCTGCGGCCGTTGATCCTCCGCACCCGGGAGGTGGTCGCGGCCGAGCCCGCCGCCGAACCGCAGAAACAGAAGTGACCTTCTCCGCCGCGCCTGGAAATGTGCTTCCAGGCGCGGCGGAGTACGGCTTCCCGGCCCTTTTCTTCCGCCGTGCCGAATATGCGCCCAGGGTCTTGTCTTCCGGGGCGCGAAACGCGAAATTGGCACTGTTCGGAACCAACGGTAAGGGGCCTTTCATGGAAACCTTCCGCATCGACGTCCCGGCGGCCGACCTCGACGATTTCCAGCGGCGGATCGACGCCGTCCGCTGGCCCGCCGATCCGCCCGGCGGCGAATGGGACCGCGGCGCCCCGCCCCGTTACCTCCGGGAACTGGTCGGCTACTGGCGCGACAAGTACGACTGGCGTGCGGCCGAAGCGCGGCTGAACGGGTACGAGCAGTACCGCACCGAGATCGACGGCGCGCAGGTGCACCTGCTGCACGCGCGCTCGCCCGAACCGGGAGCGCTCCCGCTGGTCCTCACCCACGGCTGGCCCAGTTCCGTCGCCGAGTTCCTGGAGGTCATCGGGCCGCTGACCGACCCGCGCGCATACGGCGGCGACCCCGCCGACGCGTTCCACGTGGTGGCCCCGTCCCTTCCCGGGTTCGGGTTCTCCGGTACCGGCCTCGGGGCCGGCTGGAACGTCCGGCGCATCGCCGAGGCGTGGGCCGAGCTGATGCGGCGGCTCGGCTACGACCGGTACGGCGCGCAGGGCGGGGACTTCGGCTCCATGATCTCCTTGGAGCTCGGACGCGTCGCGCCCGGCCGCGTCGCCGGCGTTCACTCCAGCATGCTCCTCGTCCCACCGCCGGACGACCCGGCGGAGCTGGCCGGGCTGAGCGAACCGGAGCGGCGGCGGCTGGAGCAGCACGCGCGCTTCGAGAACGAGCTCTCCGGCCACTTCCGGTTGCTGGCCGCGCGGCCGCAGACTCCGGCCTACGCGCTGACCGACTCGCCCGTCGGGCAGCTCGCCTGGATCATGGACAAGTTCTGGGAGTGGACGGAGGGCGACGTTCCGGAGGACGCGGTGGACCGAGACCACCTGCTGACCAACGTCATGATCTACTGGCTGACCGGGACCGCCGGCTCGTCCGCCCAGTTCTACTACGAGTACGCCCGGGAACTGCTCGCCACGCCCCCAGCCCGGGAGCGGCCGATCACCGTTCCGGTGGGGGTGGCCGTCTTCCCTCACGACCTGGTCCTGCCCATCCGCCGGTTCGCCGACCGCGACGTCCCGACGATCGTCCACTGGAGCGAGTTCGACCGGGGCGGGCATTTCGCCGCACTGGAGCAGCCCGAGACGTTCGTCGCGGACGTGCGGGCCTTCTTCCGGCTCGTCCGGACCTAGCGGCCCTGCCTGGACGCACCCCGCGGACGTCCTTCCGCAATCCTGGAGATGTGCCGCGGTACCGGGCCGACCCATGCTGAGGACGACCCGCCCTGGCGCCGTCCCCGACGACGGCGTCCCAACGAGAGGGACTGCGATGCGCGTGCTGTTCGTGACTGCCCCCTTCAAGTCGCATCTGTACGTGCAGGCGCCGCTGGCCTCGGCGTTCCGCACCGCGGGGCACGACGTCCGGATCGCCGCCGCGCCGGACCTGATGGACGCCATTGGGCAGATCGGCCTGACCGGGATACCGGTGGGCGAGGTGATCCCCATGGACGTGATGATGTCCGCGAGCGAGCCCGACCGGGAGCCCGGCCGGGCCGGCCTGCCGTTGGAGAAGCCTAAGCAGAGCGACTACACGAAGGACGATCCCTTTCCCGAGTTGGAGACGACCGCGTTCGGCACCCGCACCCTGTACCACCACGAATCGATCTTCGACGACATCGTCGGACTGGCCCGGGACTGGCGGCCCGACCTGGTGCTCAGGGACCCGTTCATGTGGGCCGGCGGCTTCGCGGCCCGCGCGGCCGGCGCGCTGGACGCCCGCATGCTGTGGGGCGCCGACACCCTCGGGCAGATCCGGGCCGCCTGCTTCGGCACGGGGGGCGGGCCGGAGGAACAGCTGCACCGGAGCGAGGGCAGGCCCGACCCGCTGCGCGACTGGCTGCAGCCGGTCGCGCGGCGATACGGCTTCTCCTTCGACGAGGGGCTCATGCTCGGCGAGTACACGGTGATCGGGCTGCCGCCCTGGACGTACCGCCCGAAGGGCGTCCGGTACGTGCAAACCCGCCCGGTGGCGTTCCACGGCCCGCACAAAATCGAGGAGTGGATGTACGAGAAGCCGGCGAAGAAGCGCGTCTGCATCACGCAGGGCATCTCTCACCGGGACTACAACTTCGGCCAGACCGCCTCGATCGAGGCGCTGTTCGAAGCGGTCGCGGGTCTCGACATCGAGGTCATCGCGACGTTCAACGCCGAACAGCTCCGGTCGGTCGGCTCCGTCCCGGACAACGTGCGGGTCGCGGACTTCGTGCCGTTCAACGTGGTGCTGTCGACCTGCTCGGCCATCATCCACCACGGCGGCTACGGCACGATGGCGGCCTCGCTGGAGCACGGTGTGCCGCAGCTCGTGGTGCCGAACATCTACTGGAACGAGAAGTGGTGGGCGGCGATCGCGCTCGCCAACGGGCTTGAGGAGCAGAAGGCGGGCGCCTATGTCGCCGACGCCGACCAGCTGACCCCCGGGCTGCTCCGCGAGCACCTCGAGCGGGCCTTGACCGACCCGTCGATGGCGGAGCACACCGCCCGGCTGCGCGAGGAGCACCACCGGACGCCGAGCCCGAACGAGACGGTCTCGGTGTTCGAGCGCCTCGTCGCCGAGCGCCGCCGGGCCTGACACGCGCCGGAGCACACCGGACCGGAGCACGCCGGGCCGCGGAGCCCGCGGAAACCGATCGGCCACGGATGTCGAGACAAGGGGATTCTGCTCCGTCCTATGGGTGAGGTACCCACCTGGGTACATCACAGGGCGCCGGGATTCCGGCGCGGAGAGGGGACGGATCATGGGACAGCCGGTGGTGCACTTCGAGATCATCGGGGCCGACCCGGTACAGCTGCAGGGCTACTACGGGGAGCTCTTCGGCTGGGACATGCAGACCGGCGACGCGATTAGTGAGGAGGTCTCGCAGCCGGGCGTGTACGGATTCGTGGACGGCACCACGACCGGCGACGGCGACGGTATCAACGGCGGGGTCGGCGGCGGCGAGGGCCACCGGCCGGGGGTCCTGTTCTACGTCGGCGTCCCGGACGTCGAAGCGGCCCTCAAGAAGGCCGAGAGCCTGGGCGGCAAGCGGCTCATGGGCCCGGCGCCGGAGTCCGGCGGCTTCACCGTCGGCCGGTTCACCGACCCGGAGGGCAACGTCATCGGCGTGGCGGGACCGTCGGCGTAGCCTGGCCTGCCGAGCCGACCGGGCACGTCCGGAGGGGACCGAGATGAAGTACCTGCTGCTGATCTACAGCAACCCGGAGAACTGGGAGCATCCGCTGTTCCTGCGCGATCCGCGGTTCCTCGCGATGCCGGAGCACGAGCGGGAGGAGCTGACCCGGCAGGCCGAGTCCATGCACCGAGAGACCACCGAGTCCGGCGAGCTGATCATCGCCGCGGCGCTCGCCGACCCGCTCGCCACCAAGACCGTCACGGTCCGCGACGGGGTGCCGGCCGCCACGGACGGGCCCTTCCTGGAGACCAAGGAGCAGCTCGCGGGGTACATGGTGGTGGACTGCGACACCCCGGAACGCGCCGCGGAGATCGCGGCGAGCGTACCCGACGCCCGGTTCGCCGCGGTGGAGGTGCATCCGATCATGGGCACCTCGGGCGAGGAGATGTGACCGCGGGCGACGACGATATCGAGGACCTGCTGCGCCGGCTGACGCCGCAGGTCCTCGCCGCGCTCGTGCGGCACCACGGCAACCCGGAGACCGCCGAGGACGCGGTGCAGGAGGCCCTGCTGGCCGCCGCGACGCACTGGCCCGCCGACGGGGTGCCCGGCAACCCGGCGGGCTGGCTGATCAGGGTCGCTTCGCGCAAGCTGACCGACCGGCTCCGCAGCGAACGCGCGGGGCGCAGACGCGAGGAGCGGATCGCCGAGCGGACTCCACCGGACGAGCTGCTCGCGCCTCCCGCCGACACCGGCCCACGGGACGCGGACGAGTCGCTGATCATGCTGCTGCTCTGCTGCCATCCCAGCCTCAGCCCGTCCTCGCAGGTCGCGCTCACGCTGCGCGCGGTCGGCGGCCTGACCACGGCGGAGATCGCGCGGGCGTTCCTGGTTCCGGAGACGACGATGGCGCAGCGGCTCAGCCGGGCGCGGCGGAGTATCAAGGCCGGGGGCGCGCGGTTCGAGATGCCTCCGGAGGACGAGCTGCCGGGCCGGCTCCAGGTCGTGCTGCACGTGCTGTACCTGATCTTCAATGAGGGGTACACCGCGACCTCGGGCCCCGACCTGCACCGCCCGGACTTGACCGGCGAGGCGATCCGGCTGACCCGCGTCCTGCACCGGGCGCTACCGGGCGACGGCGAGATCACGGGCCTGCTGGCGCTGATGCTGCTGATCGACGCACGGCGGGCGGCGCGCACCCGGCCGGACGGCGGGCTGGTCCCGCTGGCCGAGCAGGATCGCAGCCGGTGGAACGCGGAGTCGATCCGCGAGGGCGTCGAGTTGATCAGCGGGAGCCTCGCCCGCGCGCGGCTGGGACCGTACCAGCTCCAGGCGGCCATCGCCGCCGTGCACAGTGAGGCGGCGAGCGCGGAGCACACCGACTGGCCGCAGATCCTGGAGCTCTACCGGCTGCTGGAGGACGTGGACGACAACCCCGTCGTCACCCTCGGCAAGGCCGTCGCCGTCGCGATGGTGCAGGGCCCGGAGGACGGCCTCCAGATGCTCGAACGCCTGGACGCCGATGACCGGTTGTCCCGCCACCACCGGCTGCACGCGGTCCGGGCGCACCTGCTGGAGATGGCCGGCGACCTCGGCGCGGCACGCTCCTCGTACTGGCTGGCCGCGCGCCTGACGACCAGCCTCCCCGAGCACCGCTACCTGGAAGAACGCCTGGCGCGCCTGAACGGCTGCTAGCCCGGGACACGGCCGGGACGCCGGCCGGTCCGGCACTCCTTGTGGCGCTTGTCGCATTTATGGAGATGTGTCCGTTATCCGGGCCGTGTGATGATGACACCGCCGGACAGGTGGAGTTCAAGGGAGATGTCATGGCTTCCGTCCTCGGTTCGCTGCGGAGGCTCGCTTTGGCTCCGTCGCTGGCAGACGTCACGCTCGAAAAGCGTGGGTTCTCCGGCGCGAGCACGGCGGCCACCCGGCGCCTGGAAAAAGTGCCGCAATCCGTTGTCTGCGGGTTCGAATGGGGCATGGAAACACGCGGTCTATGGGAAGTCGAGCGGCGACTGGACCTCGTCGACGAGGAGCAACGCGGATTCGCCTATGAAGGCGCGGTGATGGCGTACACCATTCTCGACGTCATGCCCGGCCGAACCGGCAACCGCACCAGAAAGCTGCTTGCGGGCTCGGGCAAGCCGCACATCTTCCTCGCCTATATCGGCATCGGTTTCGCCATGGCGCGGTTGCCGCGCGTCCTGTGGAAGCGGGTGCTGCCCGACCTGCGCTCGGCGGAGTACTACCCGGCGATGTCGTGGCTGGCGGTCGACGGCTACGCCTTCGACCGGGCCTACTTCGACACCCCGCGCTGGGTCGGCCGGCAGGAGATCCCCGCGAGCTACCCCTGGGACGGCGCGCCCGAGTACTTCCCGCGGGCGGTGGACCAGGGCATCGGACGGGCCCTGTGGTTCATCGGCGGCGGCCGGACGCCGGACGTGGCGGCGGCGGTGCGGCGTTTCGCCTCGCACCGGCACGCCGACCTGTGGAGCGGCGTCGGCCTGGCGGCGGCCTTCGCCGGCGGCGGCGATGGCCTCGCCCTGGAGGAGTTGAGCCGGGAGGCCGGACCGCACACCGCCGCTCTGGCGCAGGGCGCCGTCTTCGCGATCAAGGCGCGTGCCCACGCCGGGTACGTGCCGCCCGAAACCCGCACCGCCGCCACGGCACTCACCGGGCTGCCGGTCGAGGCCGCCGTCGCCCTGGCCGACGGGGCGGCGCCGGACCCCGCCTCCGCCGGGCCCGCCGCGCCCGCCTACGAACTCTGGCGGCGCGGCGTCCAGGCCCATTTCGCGGCGCCCGCGGGCCGTTCCGCACGCTGAGCCGAGCAGCACAAATCCACATCCGGAGCCGGGCATCCGAGCAGCAAATGCCCGGCATTCTGGCATGCCCGCAAATTGCGATGGCTGCGCAATATTGGAGTAGACGCCGGCAACGGCCCCCGACTTACAGTTATTGGAGAGTCATCAACGATTTCGCGTCGCCCGCGAATAGCACTGCGGGCATGCGAGTGGCCTGGTGCGTCTCTTTGTGAGGCATTCCATGAACGGATTGGAGAGCGCGTTGGCCCATTTCCTGCGGATGCTGGAGCGTCGTGTACTGACCCCGGACATATCCAATACCCGGTTGGCCGAACGAGGCTTCCACGTAAAAGACCGGACCGCGCGGGAACTGCTGGAGACGATCGGCGCCACGTTCCTGGCCGGTTTCGCCCACGCGGTGGAGGAGGCCGATCCGGAGGCCGCGGCCGCACGCATGGCGGACATACCCGTCCGGTTCCGGGGATTCGCCTACGAGGGCGCCGCGATGGGGTACTCGGTGGTCGGCGCGCTGCCGCTGGCGGGCGATCGCCGGCTCTCCCGGTTCCTGGACGGCCCCGGCCGCGACCACACCTACATGGCCTACGTCGGCGCGGGCTGGGCCATGGCCCGGCTGCCCCGGTTCCGGTGGCCGAAGTTCCCCTTCGATCCGCTGCTCCAGTGGCTCGTCCTGGACGGCTACGGCTTCCACCAGGCGTACTTCCACACCGGCACGTACGTCCACCGGCACATCCGGGACACGCCACGCTGGCCGGGCGGTCCCCATGACAGGTACGCCCCGCGCGCGTTCGACCAGGGGGTGGGCCGGGCCCTGTGGTTCGTCGGCGGCGCCGACGCCGACGAGGTGGCGACCCTGATCGACGGGTTCCCGGCGAGCCGGCAGGCGGACCTCTACAGCGGCGCCGGGCTGGCGGCGACGTACGCCGGCGGGGCGGGCCGGGACGAGCTGGCCGGGTTCTGGAAGCGGGCCGGCAGGTTCCAGCCGCACCTCGCGCAGGGTGCGGCGTTCGCGGCCGAGGCACGGCAGAGGGCCGGCCTCGAAACACCGCACACACGAGTCGCGACCGAGGTGTTCTGCGGCCTGCCGCCGGACGCGGCGGCGGACGTCTGTGTACGGACTCGTCCAACAGGGCCGGTCCAGGGCGAGCTGCCCGCCTACGAGGTGTGGCGGCGGCGCATCGCCGAAGAGTTGACATCGTCGGGAAGGGGTTAGCCCATGGCAACGGCCATGGTCGGATGGCTTCGCAGGCAGCTACCGGGAGTCGTGGCGCTGGTGCTGGTCGTGGGAGTGTTCTTCGCGGTCCGGCTCCCGAGCGCGTCGTCCACCGAACGCGCCGAGCTGGCGTCCGCGTACGGGTTCGCGCCGATGAACATCGCGCTGCCCGGCGGGTACGAGCAGCAGACGATCCGGAAGGTCAACAAGGACTACAAGCAGATCGACGCCTGGATCTCGTCGGTCGGCGCGGGCGTCGCTATGAACGACCTCGACGGCGACGGCCTGCCCAACGACCTGTGCATCACCGACCCGCGGATCGACCAGGTGGTGGTGACGCCCACGCCGGGCAAACGCTCGCAGCGGTACGCGCCGTTCGCGCTGAACGCGGCCCCGCTCCCGATGGGGTACGCCATCGCGCCGATGGGCTGCGCGCCGGCCGACCTCAACGAGGACGGGCGGATGGACCTGCTCGTCTACTACTGGGGACGAACACCCGTCGTGTTCCTCGCCAAGCCCGGGGCGGACGGGCTCACCGCGGACGCCTACACGCCCGCCGAGCTGGTCCCGAACGCGGGAGGCACCACCTACAGCGGCCCGCAGTGGAACTCCAACGCAGTCGCACTGGACGACTTCGACGGCGACGGCCACGTCGACGTCTACCTCGGCGACTACTTCCCCGACGGGCCCGTCCTCGACGACCGCAAGAGCGGCGGCGTGGCGATGAACAAGTCGCTGTCGAACGCGACCAACGGCGGCGAGGACCACGTCTTCCGCTGGACGGGCGCGTCCGCGAGCACCGTCTCGTTCATGGAGGCCCGCGGCGTCCTGCCCAAACCGGTGTCCAAGGGCTGGGTGCTCGCGGCCGGGGCGAACGACCTGGACGGCGACCAGCTGCCGGAGCTCTACATCGCGCAGGACCACGGCAAGGACGCGCTGCTCTACAACCGCTCCCGCCCCGGGAAGATCGAGTTCTCGCTCGTGCACGGGGTGCGCACCCCCGGAGTGCCGAAGTCGAAGCGGCTCGGCTCCGACTCCTTCAAGGGCATGGGCATCGACTTCGCCGACTTCGACCACGACGGCCTCTACGACATGTTCGTCAGCGACATCACCACGACGTTCGGCATCCAGGAGAGCAACCTCCAGTTCATCAGCACCGCGAAGAACAAGACCGAGCTGCGTTCGGACCTGCGCGACGGCAAGGCACCGTGGGAGGACCGCAGCGCCGACCTCGGGACGGCCTGGTCGGGCTGGGCCTGGGACGTGAAGATCGCCGACTTCGACAACAGCGGCCAGACGGCGATCGCGCAGACCACCGGCTTCGTCAAGGGGGAAGTCAACCGGTGGCCGCAGCTGCAGGAACTGGCCGCGTCCAACGACGCCGTGGTCTCGGACCCGTACTGGTGGCCGCACGTCCGGGCCGGTGACGACGTCGCCGGAAGCCAGCGGCTGCACTTCTTCGTCAAGGACGGCGACCGCTACCAGGACGTGGCCAAGGAGCTCGGGCTGGCCGTGCCCGTCCCTACCCGGGGCATAGCGGTCGGTGACAGCGACGGCGACGGGCTGCTCGACATGGCCGTCGCACGGCAGTGGGACGAGCCGGCCTTCTACCACAACACCAGCCCTTCCAAGGGGTCCTACCTGCATCTGAAGCTCACCCATGACACGCCCGCGGCACCGGCCGGAGGCGGGCTCGCGGCTCCCGGATCCCCGGTGGTCGGCGCGCAGGTGACCGTGAAGACGACCGACGGCCGCGTCCTGCTCGGACGGGTGGACGGCGGCAGCGGCCACTCCGGCAAGCGCAGCGACGAGGTGCACATCGGCCTCGGCACCGGCGTGACCGGGCCCGTCCAGGCGCACCTCCGCTGGCGCGACCGGACCGGAACGGTGCGCGAACAGGACCTGCGGCTCTCCCCGGGCCGTCATTCGCTGACGCTCGGCACTCAGGCGAAGGAGAAGTGACGGACATGTCCAACGGCACGTCCCCGACGATCGGCAAGCCCATTCCAGCCCGCCACAACCCGACGATCATCAAGGCGCTGCGCAACTTCGCGATCTCGATCTCGGTGTTCAACATCTTCGGCTACACCGTGCTCGGCTTCGAGCAGCCGTGGTCGTGGCCCTTCGTCGCGCTCTTCACCGCCTACGCGTTCGAGATGGTGCTGGAGGCCGTCTCGGCGCGGGTCGAGGCACGGGCGCCGCGCTTCACCGGCAACGGCGTGCGCGGAGTCGTGGAGTTCCTCTACCCCTCACACATCACCGCGCTGGCGATGAACATGCTCATCTACGTCAACGACCGCGTCTACGTGATGATCTTCGGCGTGCTGGTCGCGGTCGGCGCCAAGTGGGTGCTGCGCGCCCCGGTGCGCGGCAAGCTCCGGCACTTCATGAACCCGTCCAACTTTGGGATAGCCGTGATCCTTATCCTGTTCCCGTGGGCGAGCATCGCGCCGCCGTACGAGTTCACCGAGCGCGTCGGCACCACGGTCGACTGGATCGTCCCGGGCCTGGTCCTCATCGGCGGGACGATGCTGAACGCCAAGCTGACCGGGCGGATGTGGCTGATCGCCGGCTGGCTGTCGGTCTACGTCGTCCAGGCCGTCTTCCGCGGGCTCGTCCTCGACACGTCCATCCCGGCCGCGCTGATCATGATGACCGGGGTCGCGTTCGTCCTCTACACGAACTACATGGTCACCGACCCGGGCACCAGTCCGTCGGCGCCCGGTTCCCAGTTCGCCTTCGGCGGCGGCATCGCCGTCGTCTACGGGTTCTTCACCGGTGCCGGGATCGCCTACGGGCTGTTCTTCGCCACCGCGGTCGTGTGCGCGATCCGAGGCGGGTTCCTCTGGGCGCTGTACATCTCCGACAAAGCCCGCGCGCAGCGCGCCGTCCTGGACGGGGCGCGAAGCGGCGACGCGACCGCGGGCACCGCCGACCCCACCGACTCCGCCGGAAAGAAGGTTGTGACGGCATGACCGAGCTCGCCATCGTAGGAATGGCGTGCCGCTATCCGGACGCCGGGTCCCCCCGCGAACTGTGGGAGAACGTCCTGGCCGGGCGCCGCGCCTTCCGCCGGCTGCCGGACGAGCGCATGCGCCACGCCGACTACTGGAGCCCCGACCCCGGCGCACCCGACCGGTTCTACGCGAAGAACGCCGCGGTGCTCGAAGGCTACTCCTTCGACCGCGTCGCCCACCGCGTCGCGGGGAGCACCTACCGGTCCACCGACCTCACCCACTGGCTGGCACTGGAGACAGCCGAACAGGCGCTCGCCGACGCGGGCTTCCCGGCCGGCGAGGGGCTGCCCCGTGAGCGGACGGGCGTGGTCGTGGGGAACACGCTCACCGGCGAGTTCACCAGGGCCAACCTGATGCGGCTGCGCTGGCCGTACGTGCGCCGCGTCGTCGGCGCCGCGCTCACCGGCCGAACGGGCTGGGACGAGGACACGCTGGCCGGCTTCCTCACCGATCTGGAGGCCGCCTACAAGAAGCCGTTCCCGCCGATCGACGAGGATTCGCTCGCCGGCGGGCTGTCCAACACGATCGCCGGGCGCATCTGCAACCACTTCGACCTCAAGGGCGGCGGGTTCACCGTCGACGGCGCCTGCTCGTCGTCGTTGCTGTCCGTCGCCACGGCGTGCAAGGCGCTGCTGGAGGGTGACATCGACGTGGCCGTCGCCGGCGGCGTAGACCTGTCGATCGACCCGTTCGAAATCGTGGGGTTCGCCAAGACCGGCGCCCTGGCGAAAGGCGAGATGCGGCTGTACGACCGCCGCTCCAACGGATTCTGGCCGGGCGAGGGGTCCGGCATGGTCGTCCTCATGCGCGAGCCCGAGGCCCGTGCGGCGGGACGGCGGATCTACGCGTCCATCGCGGGGTGGGGCATCTCGTCCGACGGCCAGGGCGGCATCACCCGCCCGGAGGCCGCCGGGTACCAGCTTGCGCTGCGGCGCGCCTACGAGCGAGCGGGATTCGGTGTCGACACCGTCCCGATGTTCGAAGGGCACGGCACCGGGACGGAGGTCGGCGACGCGACCGAGTTGCGGGCGCTGACGGAGGCGCGGCGCACCGCCGATCCGCAGGCGCCGCCCGCCGCGATCAGCTCGATCAAGGGCATGATCGGGCACACCAAGGCGGCGGCGGGCGTGGCGGGGCTCATCAAGGCCGTGCTGGCGGTGCACGACCAGGTGCTGCCGCCGACGACGGGCTGCGTCGACCCGCATCCCATCCTCACCGAGGACGCCCCCGCGCTGCGGGCGCTGCGCAAGGCCGAGCCCTGGCCGTCCGGCGCGCCGCTCCGGGCGGGCGTCAGCGCCATGGGGTTCGGCGGGATCAACACCCACCTCGTGGTGACGGGCGCCGCACCGCCCCGGTGGGCCCCGCTCGACACCCGCACCAAGGCACTGGCGGCCTCCGCGCAGGACATGGAGCTGCTGCTCGCCGACGGCGACTCGCCGCAGGCGCTGCGGGCGCGGCTGGCCGAGCTCGCGGGCTTCGTGCCGCGGCTGGCCTACGCGCAGCTCGCCGACCTCGCCGCCACGCTCCAGCGGGAGCTGCGCGACCTGCCCTACCGCGCCGCCGTGATCGTCTCCTCGCCGGAAGACGCGGAGGCTCGGCTGCGCCGGCTCATCGACGTCCTGGACGCGGGCGAGACCGCGGCGGCCGCACCGGGCGGCCGCGCGTTCCTCGGCCACGCCGACGGGCCGGGCCGGATCGGGCTGCTGTTCCCCGGGCAAGGCTCGGGCAGCGGCACCAGCGGCGGCGCGCTGCGCCGCCGGTTCGCCGAGGTCGAGGACGTCTATCTCAAGGCGGCGCTGCCCACCGGCGGCGACACGGTCGCGACCGCCGTGGCGCAGCCCCGGATCGTCACCGGGGCGATGGCGGGGCTACGCGCGCTGGCCGTGCTCGGTCTGGGCGGAGAGGTCGCCGTCGGGCACAGCCTCGGCGAACTCTCCGCGCTGCACTGGGCCGGCGCGATCGACGAGGACGCCCTGCTCCGCATCGCCGGCACGCGCGGCACGACGATGACCGAGCACAGCGCGTCCGGCACCATGGCGGGCCTCGCCACCGCGCCAGAAGCGGCGGGCGAGCTGATCGCCGGCCTGCCCGTCTTGGTCGCCGGGTACAACGGGCCGGAGCAGACCGTCATCGCCGGGACGGCCGAGGCCATCGAGGAGGCCGGGCGCCGGGCCGCGGCGGCGGGGACGGGCTTCGCCCGGCTGGCCGTCTCGCACGCCTTCCACTCGCCGCTCGTCGCGCCGGCCGCGGACGCGTTCGCCGCCCGGCTGGCCGGCGAGACGTTCGGTCCGGTCGGCCACCGGGTGATCTCCACGGTGACCGGCGAGGCGCTCGCGCCCGGCACCGATATCCCCGGCCTGCTGCGCGCCCAGATCACTGAACCGGTGCTGTTCGCGCAGGCGGTCGGGCTGGCCTCCAAGGACATCGACCTGTTCGTCGAGGTCGGCCCCGGACGCGTCCTATCCCGGCTGGCCGAGACCATCGCCGACGTGCCGGCCGTCGCGCTCGACACCGACGGCGAGTCGCTGGACGGGCTGCTGAGCGTGGCCGCCGCCGCGTACGTGGCCGGAGCGTCGCTGCGGCACGACGCGCTCTTCCGCGGGCGGCTCGTCCGGCCGCTGGAGATCGGCGCCGAGTTCTCCTTCCTCACCAGCCCGTGCGAGGCCGCCCCGGCGCTCCCCGCGGGCGGCACCGCACCGGCACCGGCACCGGCACCGACGGCGCCGGAGGCCGAGGACGACGCCGCCGAACGGCCGGACCCCGGCGAGCCGACCATCGAGGTGCTGCGCCGGCTGGTCGCCGAGCGCGCGGAACTGCCGCCGGAGACAGTCTCCGACGACGACGGGCTCCTCGACGGGATACACCTCAGCTCGATCACGGTCGGACAGATCATGAACGAGGCGGCGCGGCGGCTGCGGCTGCCCGTCACCCAGGCACCGACCAACTTCGCCACCGCGACACTGCGCGAACTGGCGGAGACGCTCGACACGCTCGCCGAGACGGCGCAGTCCGGCGACACGTCGGCCCCCGTAGTGGCCGGTGCGGCGGCCTGGGCACGCGCCTTCCGGATCGACATGGACGAGACGCCGCCGCCTTCCGCCCCGCCGGACGGCGGGGCGGAAGGCGGGGCGTGGCAGGTCTTCGCCCCGGACGGCCATCCGCTGGCCGAGCCCGTCCGGCTGGCGCTGGAACGCTCGAACCTCGGCTCGGGGGTTCTGGTCTGCCTGCCGCCGGACTGCGCCGAGGACCATGTCGAGGTGGCGCTGAACGGCGCGCGGCAGGCCATCGGCGGGCCGCCCGACGGCCGGTTCGTCCTCGTCCAGCACGGCCGCGGCGCGGCCGGGCTGGCCAAGACACTCCGGCAGGAGGCGCCGCACCTGCGGGTCACGATCGTCCAGCTTCCGGCCGATCCGGGACCGGTGGACGAGGCCGCCGCGAGGGTCGCCGCCGAGGTGGCCGTGACGGGCGGATTCGCCGAGGTCCACTACGACGAGGCCGGTGCGCGGCGCGTCCCGACGCTGCGCGCGATGCCGGTCGAGCCGTCCGGCACCCGGCCGCCTCTCGACGCCGCCGACGTACTGCTGGTGACCGGTGGCGGCAAGGGGATCACAGCGGAGTGCGCGCTGACGGTCGCCCTGGACACCGGAGCCGGCCTCGCCGTCCTCGGCCGATCCGACCCCGCCGAGGACGAGGAGCTGGCCGCCAACCTGCGCCGGATGTCCGACAGCGGGGTGCGGGTCGAGTACGCGCGCGCAGACGTCACCGACCCGGCGCAAGTCAGGGCCGCGGTGGCGGCTCTGGCGGGCGCCGCCGGAACGGTCACCGCGGTGCTGCACGGTGCCGGACGCAACGAGCCGGCCGCGCTCACCGGGCTCGGCCCGGACGCGTTCCGCGCCGCCTTCGCCCCGAAGATCGACGGGCTGCGGAACGTGCTGGACGCGGTCGGCGCCGGGAACCTGAAGCTGCTGGTGACGTTCGGCAGCATCATCGGCCGCGCCGGCCTGCGCGGCGAGGCGCACTACGCCACCGCCAACGAGTGGCTCGCCGAGCTGACCCGCGAGGTGGGTGAGCGCAACCCCGGATGCCGCGCGCTCTGCATGGAGTGGTCGGTCTGGTCCGGCGTCGGCATGGGCGAACGCCTGTCGGTCGTCGAGGGGCTGGCCCGCGAGGGCATCACGGCGGTCACCCCCGACCAGGGCGTGCGGATCATGCGGCGGCTCCTCGCCGAACCGGACACCCCGCCGGTCGTGGTGATCAGCGGCCGGACCGGCACCATCGACACCGTCCGGCACGACCGGCCCCCGCTGCCGCTGCTGCGGTTCGTGGACCGGCCGCTCGTGCGCTACCACGATGTCGAACTGGTCGCTGAGTCCGAGCTGAACGTCGGCACCGACCCCTACCTCGGCGACCACCTGCTGGACGGCAACCTGCTGTTCCCGGCCGTCATCGGCATGGAGGCGATGGCGCAGGCGGCCATGGCGGTCACGGGGCGGCAGGAGCCGCCGGTCGTCCGGGACGCCGAGTTCACCCGGCCGATCGTCGTCCCGCCGGACGGCAGCACCGTGATCCGGGTCGCCGCGACCGTCACCGGACCCGGCCGGGTCGAGGTCGCCATCCGCAGCGCGGAGACCGGCTTCGCCGCCGACCACTTCCGGGCGCGTGTGGAGTACACGGGCGGCCCGGTACCGGACGGCCCGCCGGATCAGAGCGCCGCCGGCCTGCCGGCGGTGCCGCTGGACCCGGCGGGCGACCTGTACGGGGACGTCCTGTTCCAGGGCGGCCGGTTCCGGCGGCTGCGCCGCTACCACCGGTTCGCGGCCCGGCACGTCGACGCCGATGTCGCCGCCGACCCCGCCGCGCAGTGGTTCGCCGGCTTCCTGCCGGGCGCCCTGCTGCTCGGCGACCCCGGGCTGCGGGACGCGCTGATGCACGGCAACCAGGTCTGCGTGCCGAACGCGACGCTGCTCCCGTCCGGTGTGGACCGGATCCACCCGATGGGCGGTACGCCCGCGGGGGAGCTGCGCTACTGCGCCACCGAACGGCACCGGGACGGCGACACCTACGTCTACGACATCGCGGTCCGCGACGGCGAGGGACGGGTCGTCGAACGGTGGGACGGCCTGACGCTGCGGGCCATCCGCAAGTCCGGGGGCGGCGGGCCGTGGACGCCGCCGCTCCTCGGCCCCTATCTGGAGCGGGAGACGGAAGAGCTGACCGGCGCCCGCGTCGCCGTGGCCGTGGAACGGGCCGCCGGCGACGGCGCGGACCGGGTCGCCCGCCGGGAGCGGACCGCGCTGGCGGCCGGCCGCGCCGCGGGCCGCCCGGCCACCGTCCAGTACCGGGCGGACGGCCGCCCCGAGCTGGACAACGGCCGGACGGTCTCGGCCGCGCACGGCGCGGGCACCACCCTGTGCGTCATCGGGGACGGCACGCTGGCCTGCGACGTCGAACCGGTCACCGAACGGTCGGCGGGAACCTGGGACGACCTTCTCGGCGCCCATGCCGGCATGGCCGTGCTGGTGGCCGCCGAGGAGGGCGAGACGCCCGGCACCGCCGCCACGCGGGTGTGGTCCGCCGCCGAATGCCTGCGCAAGGCCGGGCTGCCGGCCGACGCCCCGCTCTCCCTCGCTCCGGAGCACCGGGACGGCTGGCTCGTCCTCAACTCGGGCCGGCTGCGGATCGCGACGCTCGTCACGGCCCTGCGCGACGTACCCGGCCGTGTCGTGTTCGCGGTCCTCACGGAAGGAAGGTCGTAAGGATGAACGGGTATTACGAACTACGGCACATCGTCGGGTTCGAGGAGACGAACCTCGTCGGCAACGTCTACTACGTCAACTACCTGAGCTGGCAGGGCCGCTGCCGGGAGCTGTTCCTCAAGGAGCGGGCTCCCGACGTGCTCGCCGAGCTGCGCGACGACCTCAAGCTCTTCACCCTGAAGGTCGACTGCGAGTTCTTCGCCGAGATCACCGCGTTCGACGAGCTGTCGATCAGGATGCGGCTGCTGGAGCTCGGGCAGACCCAGCTCGAGTTCGGGTTCGACTACGTGCGGCTCACGGCGGGCGGCGTCGAGTCGCTGATCGCGCGCGGCCGACAGCGCGTCGCCTGCATGCGCGGGCCCAACACGATGACGGTGCCGACTCCCGTCCCGGAGTCGCTGGCGAACGCGCTCGCACCGTACGTCCCGGACGGCCGGGGCGCGCCCGTGGGAGGCAGGACGTGACAGAACGACCAGATCCGCCGACGCTGCTCGGCGACCGGAAGCAGATGCGCCGGACGTTCGGCACGTTCGCCACGGGCGTGACCGTGGTGACCGTCGGGGGCGCCGCCCCGCACGCCATGACGGCGAACGCCTTCACCTCGGTCTCCCTGGATCCGCCGCTCGTGCTGGTCTGCGTCGGCCATGACGCGGTCATGCACGACTGCATGGCCGCGGGCCGCTTCGGGGTGTCGGTGCTCTCGGACGGCCAGGAGGCGGTGGCCCGGCACTTCGCCGACCGCGGCCGTCCGCTGGGGGCCGCGCAGTTCTCCGGAGTCGGCTGCCGGACCGGCCCGCTGACCGGCGCGCCCCTCATCGAGGGCGCACTGGCCCACATTGAGTGCGAGGTGCAGCGGCGCTGCGACGGCGGAGACCACACCATCTTCATCGGCAGGCTCCTCGGCATGGACCTGTTCGCCAACGGCGACCCCCTGCTGTTCTACCGGGGCCGGTTCCGGCTGCTGGAGCCTGAACGGAGCGAGGTCAAAGCATGAGCGCAGCGAAACGGGGGGCGCTGGGAGGCGCCCCCCTGCGGGGAACAGGCATGGGCGAGACGCCCGGGGCCCGGCGCGCCGCCTCCGCGCGCCGGGTCCCGCCGGGGCCGCCCTGGACGGCCACGCCGCGGCTGCTGTGGATGCTCGTCTTCGACCGGCTCGGGATGATGACGAGCGCGGCCCGGTACGGGGACGCGGCGAAGCTCACCCTCGGGCCGCGTGCGATGTACTTCTTCAACGATCCCGAGCACGCCAAACACGTCCTCACCGACAACAGCGGCAACTACCGCAAGGGCGTCGGCCTCGCGCAGGCGCGCCGCGCCCTGGGGGACGGGCTGCTGACCAGCGAGGGCGAGCTGTGGCGCAAGCAACGGAAGGTCGTCCAGCCGGCGTTCCAGCACCGGCGCATCGCGCGGCAGGCCGGCGTGGTCGCCGAGGAGGCCGGCGCGCTGGTGGCGCGGCTGCGCCGCCGGGCGGGTGGCGGGCCGGTCGACATCGTTCACGAGATGACCGACCTGACCCTGGGGGTGCTCGGCCGGACGCTGCTGGACGCCGATCTCGGCGCGCACGGGTCCATCGGCGGGGCGTTCCAGGCCGTGCAGGACCAGGCGATGTTCGAGATGGTCACGCAGGGCGTGGTCCCGCTCTGGACGCCGCTGCCGAAACAGGTGCGGTTCCACCGGGCGCGCCGGGAGCTGGACCGGATCGTGGGCCGGCTGGTCGCCGAGCGCACCGCCGCCGGCGGCGGCGACGCCGGGGACGACGCGCTGTCCCGCCTGATCGTCTCGGTCCGGGAGGAGCCGGACCCGCGGGTCGCCCGGCGGCGGCTGCGGGACGAGCTCGTCACGCTGCTGCTC
Organism: Actinomadura sp. BRA 177; assembly: GCF_013372625.1. Taxonomy (GTDB): domain Bacteria; phylum Actinomycetota; class Actinomycetes; order Streptosporangiales; family Streptosporangiaceae; genus Spirillospora. Next base: position 3,018 of record NZ_JABXFD010000328.1, on the reverse strand, counting down.
GCCGGCCATGAGACCACGGCGAGCACGCTCGGCTGGTCGTTCCTTCTCCTCGACCGGCATCCGGACGTGTTCGAACGCGTCCGCGCGGAGGCGGTCGCCGTGCTCGGCGACCGGCTGCCCACGTTCGAGGATTTGCAGGAACTGCGCTTCACGACGATGGTGGTGCAGGAGGCGATGCGGCTCTACCCGCCGGTGTGGCTGCTGTCGCGGGTGGCGCTGGACGACGACGAGGTGGGCGGCTACCACGTCCCCGCCGGCTCGGACGTCCTCATCTCCCCCTACACCATGCACCGCCATCGGGGGCTGTGGGGGGACGCCGCGGAGAGCTTCGTCCCGGACCGGTTCGACCCGGCGAACTCCGAGGCCCGTCCCCGCTACGCCTACATCCCCTTCGGCGCCGGGCCGCGATTCTGCGTCGGCAACCATCTCGGCATGATGGAGGCGGTCTTCGTCCTGGCGATGGTCGCCCGGGAGCTGCGGCTGGTCAAGCTCTCCGGATACCGGGTGGTCGCCGAGCCCATGCTCTCCCTGCGGATCCGCGACGGCCTCCCGATGACGGTGCACACCAGCTGAGCTGTCCCGAAGACCGAGAAGCACCCGGCACCGGTTTCCACCGGGGCCGGGCGCTTCGGGCGTCCGCCGTGCTCGGGGCGCGGTCAGCTCGCGGCGCCGCTGAGGGCGACGCGGCGCGCGTCCAGGAGCGCGAGCAGGATGGGCGGGTCCAGCGCCCGCATCGGCCGAAGCCACATCTCCAGCGGTCCGGCGACCGCACCCGGCCGGATCCGGATGGGGCCGTGGGTGGCGACCGTCGGCGGCCTCGTCCCGATGATCTCCTCGTCCCCGGGCCGCACCGACTGCACCAGCAGATGCCAGCTGCCTTCCGGCACGTCTTCCAGCCTGAAGGACCCGGGGCGTTCGAGCACGGTGCACCGCACCGGCGAGCCCTGCGGAATGGTGTCGGGGAACAGCCCCATGAAGACCGGCCCTTCCTCCATGTCGTCCGGCCTGTTGGAGACCTGGCCGTGGACGACCGCCGTCCGCGCGCCATACCGCTGGCCGTCGGTGTGAATCTGCGGGGCGAAGCCGCCCAGTTCGCGGTAGGCGGTCGGCGACAGCCCGACGCTTCGCTTGAATCTGGAACTGAAGGTGCCGACACTGTTGTAGCCGACCCTATGGCTGATGTCGGTGACGCTCAGGGAGGTCGACAGCAGCAGTTTCTTTGCCTCCTGTAAACGGACCGCCGACAGGAAACGCCCTGGCGATACCCCGGTGGCCCGCTGAAACAGCCGGGTGAAGTGGAACTTGCTGAACATCGCAGTTCGCGCCATATCCTCGATGGTGATCTGCTCGCCGACGTTCCGGTAAATGCTTTCGATGGCTCGCTGCACGCCCTGCTCGGATGCGCTGTTCACGGCTACCCCGCCTTCCGGACCACCAGAATGCCGTCGCGGGCCGCGACTCGACCACTGCCGCCGGCATTCCCTCATCGCCCTTTGCTTCTACCGAGCACCCTAACATTCGGGCACATATCGGGCATTACAGCAACCTGAACAGGATGAGATGTCTTCTTGAAGCGACCACCGGTACATGAGCGAAACGGCCGGGGGCCGATGGTCAACGCAATTCCCCTTCGGAGAGCAGGCGGGCGAGCCGCTGCCAGTTCTCCGCGTTCTGCTGGGCGATCGCGGCCACAGCCGGGGAGCAGTGCGACGGCACCCCGCCCACCAGCTGCGACCAGTCGGGCACCGGCACCGACCGGGTATGCAGCAGGTGCAGCAGTTTTCGGCCGGCCTCGGTGTGCCGCATCGCCGGATCCAGCACCAGCCTCCGCAGCAACGGGGAGACGTCGACGGGGTCGTCCGGCACCGCACCGCCGCGGCTCTGGGGGCGCACCGGATCCTCCCCGCGGCGCATCCGGCCGCGCACGTCGTGCGCGGTGCCGACGGAGACGCCCGCGACCTTGGCGATCTCCCGGATCGGGGCGTGCGGCCGCTCCGTGATCACCTCGGCGGCACGGCGCCTGCCCTCCTCCCCGCTCAGCGGGCGGACCCTCCCGTCGACGCCCAGCCGGGCGTTCGACTGGGCGGATTCATCGGTCGAACGTTCCCGCAGCGCCGCCACGGTCTTGGCGGCGAGGCCGGCATGGCGCGCGATCGCACGGTCGGACAGGTGCGGATGCGTGCTGACGATGCGCATCGCCGCCGCCTTCCTCTCGGGCAGCGAAAGCGGCAGGCCATGAGAGATGTTCGCGGTCACCGCCTGCAGGAACGCGTCCTCGCCGCTGCCCTCGAAATAGACCACCTCGATATGCCGGCGGCCGCGCAGCACGGCCGCGCGCGAGCGATGAACGCCGTCGATGACCTGCATGGTGCTCCGGTGCACGGTGATCGGCGGCAATGCGCATTCCGTCTGCGCCAGCCGATGGACGTGCTCCTCGTCGACGAACCTGCGCGGCGAGTACCCGAACTGCAACGAGCTGATCATGACAAGGTCCGGCGATGTCATTGCACGCTCGTCACCCACGGGCCTCTCCTGCTTCGTTCCAGCTCACCTGGAGATCGCCCGCTTCGGACATGCATGGCCGATCGGGGAACAGTCGACGATCTCAGTACGCACACGCTCGATCATCTAGAAAGATACCGACCGCCCGGCTTTTGACAAGCCCGTACCCGACTACGCTCGGTGATCACAGGGCGCTACGAAAGGCACCCTCGGCGACCTGCCCTGGTGTAACGGGACGGACCCCTCGGCGGAGACGATTCCGTTGACCATTAAACATTACCTTCAGGATATAAGTGGCTTACTCCATGACGGGCCTTGACATCGGCCATTAAATGGTCGCCCCATCGATCATCTCCACCCGTCTCCATTCATCATGATCAGCCTGGGCGGTAAGCATTCAGCGCAGGCGCTTTGAGGCATGGCGAGATGGCGTTGCGTGAGCGCAACGCGGATGGGTGTTCAGGCGGTGGCCGGGTCGGGTGGCATCCAGGGCCGGCCCAGGAGGGCGTCGCGGGT
>NZ_JABXFD010000319.1 GCF_013372625.1 Actinomadura sp. BRA 177 | reverse complement strand
GGCGGGCGTCGCGTCCGCGCACCGGGAGGCGCAGCGCTGCGCCGACGCCCTGCTGTCCCTCGGCCGCCGCGGCGACGGCGCCGGCGCGGCCGAACTCGGCTTCGTCGGCCTGCTCATCGGCGACGACCGGGACGTGACGGGCTTCCTCACGAGCGCGCTCGGGCCCGTCCTCGACTACGACGAGCGGCGCGGCACGTCCCTCGTCCAGACCCTGGAGGCGTACTTCGGGATGGGCGGGAGCCTGTCGCGGACGGCGGAACGCCTGCACATCCACGTGAACACCGTGAGCCAGCGCCTCGACCGCATCGCGCGCCTGCTCGGCGAGGACTGGCAATCGCCGGAGCGGGCGCTGGAACTTCAGCTCGCCCTGCGCCTGCACCGCCTTTCCCGCTGAATCACCTTTCCCGCTGAAAACGTCCTCCCGCTGAAACAGCAGCGTGCCGCCCCCGGATCGGGAGCGGCACGCTGCGGGGTTTCAGGCCGGGGCGCCCACCTTCGCGTCGTCCGGCTCGGGGACGGGATGCTTGCGGGACGTGCGGGCGGCGATCACGTCGCGCGCGGTCCCCCAGACACCGCGGCGGAACAGCAGCACGACGATGATGAATATCGCACCGGTGATGATGCCGGTCTCCTGGAACCCGGCCGTGGCCAGGTAGTCGTGCAGCTCCACGATCAGCGCGGCACCGATGGCGCCACCCCACAGGGTGCCGATGCCGCCGAGGACGACCATCATCACGGCCTGCCCAGAGGTCGTCCAGTAGACGCCCTGCAGGGACGCGAAGCCGTGCCCGATGGTGAACAGCCCGCCGGCGAGCCCTGACAAGGCCGCCGACAGGACGAAGGCGAGCAACTTGTAGCGGTCGATGCTGTAGCCGAGTGCCCGCGCCCTGGCCGGGTTGTCGCGGATGGACATCAGCACACGTCCGAAGGGGGAACGAACGATGCGCCAGGCCACGAACATCCCGGCCAACACGAACGGGAGGGCCGCGTAGTAGAAGAAGAACGGGTCGGACAGGTCGACCCCGAAGAACTCTCTTGGGATGCCTTGGAGGCCGTTCTCTCCGCCTGTCGCGTCCCTCCACTGATTGGCGACGAAGTAGACCATCTGGGCGAAGGCCAAGGTGACCATGGCGAAGTAGATGCCGCGCAGCCGGACGGACAGGAACCCGATCGGAACGGCGAGAGCGCCCGCGAAGACGGCTCCGCCTAGGACGGCCACAGGGAATGGCAACCCAGAGTGCAAGGCGATCAACCCGGTGGCGTACGCAGACCCGCCCCAGAAGGCGGCGTGCCCGAACGACAGCAGCCCGGTGAAACCGAGCAGCAGGTCGACGGCGGCGGCGAACAGCGCCCAGCAGACGATGTCCAGCGCGACCGGCGGGTAGATGAACCACGGCAGGACGAGCGCCACGATGAGCCCCACGGCCAGCAGAAACGGCCGTCCGGCCAGTTTCGAGAGGATCACTGCGTCTCCTCAATCACAGGGCCTCCTCGCGTCCGAACAGGCCGGCGGGACGCCACAGCAGGACGGCGGCCATGAGGATGAACACCAGCGTCTGCGAGAGCGACGGGACGTAGTAGTTGCCGAGGGCCGAGACCAGCCCGACCGCGAACCCGGCGGCGACCGAGCCGAACACCGACCCGAGCCCGCCGATCACGACGACCGCGAACACCGTGATGATCAGATCCGAGCCCATCAGCGGGTTGACCGCCCGCATCGGCGCCGCGAGGACGCCGGCGAACGCCGCCAGCGCGATGCCGAACCCGAACACCGGCGTCACCCAGCGGGCGACGTCGATGCCGAGCGCGCGGGACAGTTCGGGCTTCTCGGTCGCCGCGCGGACGATCATCCCGACGCGCGTCCGGGTGAGGACCACCCACACGGCACCGCAGATCAGCACCGACATCGCGAGCACGAACACCTGGTAGGCGGGATAGGTGAACAGCCCCAGGTTGACCGACCCGCCCAGCGCGGACGGCCGCGGATACGGCTGTGACTGCACGCCGTACTGCCGTTTGACCAGGTCTTGCAGGATCAGCGCCAGGCCGAAGGTGAACAGGAAGTTGTAGAGCGGATCCAGGGGCGCCAGCCGGCGGATGAACAGCCGCTCCAGCACCACGCCGACCACGCCCATCACGACGGGGACGATCGGCAGCGCCAGCCAGAAGTTCACGCCGAACGAGTCGAGCGCGATGAACGCCCCGAACGCGCCGAGCATGTAGAACGCGCCGTGCGCGAAGTTGACCACGCCCAGCATCCCGAAGATGACGGACAGGCCGAGGGCGAGCAGGGCGTAGAACGCCCCGCCCACCAGCCCGTTGAAAGCCTGTTGCAGCACGTCAGGCCCTCACAGGTTGCAGGCCGCGTCGGGCTGCTGGAACGCCTCCGCCGCCGGGATCGTCTTGACGATCTTCTCGTAGTCCCACGGCTCCTTGACCTCGCTGGACGGCTTCACCTGCGCGATGTAGGCGTCGTGGACGAGCAGGTGGTCCTCGGCCCGGATCGTCCCGGTGGAGGTGAACACGTCGTTGACCTTGTGGCCTTCGAGCTGCTTGACCACGGTGTCGGACTTGTCGGTGCCGCCGCGCTGCACGGCCTCCAGGTACTGGAGCGCCGCGGAGTAGTCGCCAGCGTGGACGGCCGTCGGGCGGGTGTCCGTCTTGGCCTTGAACTTGTCGGCCCAGGCGCGGTTGCCCGCGTTGGCGTTCCAGTACCAGAAGTCGGTGAAGTACGTCCCGTCCAGTGCGTCCGAGCCGAGGGAGTGGATGTCGGTCAGGAACATCAGGCCGACCGCCAGGCCCACGCCCTTGTCGCGGAGCTTGTACTCGTTGTACTGCTTCACCAGGTTGACAAGGTCACCGCCGGCCTGCATGGCGCCGAGCACCTGCGGCTTGGGGTCGAGGTTGGGCGCCTTCAGAAGGAACGTGGAGAAGTTGTCGTTCGGGAACGGCGTCGGGTCGCTCTTCACGACCGTCCCGCCGGCGCCCTTGATAGCGGCCGAGAACGTCTTCTCCATGTCCTGCCCGAACGCGTAGTCGGGGTAGACGATGTACCAGTTCTTGGCGCCGTCCTTGGTGACCTCAGTGCCCGTCCCATGGGCGAGCATGTAGCTGTTGTAGCCGTAGTGGAAGGTGTACTTGTTGCACTGCTTGCCTTCCAGCTCGGTCGTGGCACCGCCGACGTCGATGAACACCTTCTTCTTGCTCTTGGCGACGTTGGCGACGGCGAGCGCGGCCGACGAGGTCGGGACGTCCACGATCAGGTCGGCCTTCTGCCGGTCGTAGAGCTCCTGGGCCTTGGAGTTGGCGATCTCCGGCTTGTTCTGGTGGTCGGCGGAGACGACCTCGATGTTCTTGCTGACCGCCTTGTCGCCGTATTTCGCCTTGAAGTCGGCGACCGCCATCTTCACCGCCTCGACGGCGTTCTTGCCCGACAGGTCGGCGTAGACGCCGGACTGGTCGGTCAGCACCGCGAGGACGATCTTGTCGTCGCTGATCTTGCCCCCGCCCCCGCCGGGACCGCCCGCGCAGCCGGCCAGCAGCGCTCCGGCGGTCGCGAGCGCGGCCGAACGTCCGAGAACTTTCATGGGGGTTCTCCCTAGATTCCGAGGTACTGGAGGAGTTCGTCTTCGCGGGCGCGGACCTCGTCGTTGTCCATGGACTCGACGATCCGGCCCTCGGCCAGAAGGTGGTGGCGGTCGGCGACGGTGGCGGCGAAGTGCACGTTCTGCTCGATGAGCAGGACGGTCACGCCCGCGGCCTTGACCTCGCGGAGGATCTCGCCGATCTGCTGGACGATCAGGGGCGACAAACCCTCGGTGGGTTCGTCGCACAGCAGCAGCCGGGCACCCGTCCGCAGCACCCGGGCCAGGGCGAGCATCTGCTGCTCGCCGCCCGACAGCTTCGTCCCGGGGAACCGGCGCCGTTCTTTGAGGCGGGGGAACGTTTCGTAGATCCGCTCCAGGGACCAGGGATCCGGGCCCATGCCTGGCGGGAGCGTCAGGTTCTCTTCCACCGACAGCGTGGCGAAGATGCCACGGTCGTCCGGGACGTAACCAAGGCCGCGCCGCGCGCGCTTGTGCGGGCTCATGGCGGAGATGTCCTCGTCCAGGAATCGGACCGTTCCGGACGTCCCCTTGTGGAGTCCCATCAGGGCGCGCAAGAGCGTGGTCTTGCCGGCACCGTTGCGTCCGACGAGCGTGACGATTTCGCCCTTCTCGACGTGCAGGGACACGTCACGCAAGGCTTGGGCCTCGCCGTACCAGGCGGACAGCCCGTCAATGCGCAGCATTGGAGTCTCCGAGGTAGGCGGTGACGACGCGGGGGTCGTGGCGGATCTCGGCGTAGGGGCCTTCGACGAGGACCTGGCCGTGCTGGAGCACCGTGACCCGGTCGGCGAGGCTGGAGACGACGCTCATGTTGTGCTCGACCAGCACCACCGTCCGTCCGGCGCGCACCTTCTTGATGAGGTCGACCGTCCGGCCGACGTCCTCGACGCCCATGCCGGCGGTCGGCTCGTCCAGCAGCAGCACCTTGGGGTCGAGCGCGAGGGCCAGCGCCAGCTCCAGCGCGCGCTTGCGGCCGTAGGCCAGCGCGCCCGCCGCGATGTCCGCGTGGTCGCCGAGGCCGACCTGGCCGAGCAGTTCGGCGGCGCGGTCGCCGTAGCGTCCGAGCGCCCGGTCCGACCGCCAGAACCGCCAGCCGAGCCCGGTCCGCCCGGCCAGCGCCAGCTCCACGTGCTGGCGCGGCGTCAGCTCCGCGAACAGGCTCGTGATCTGGAACGACCTGGCGAGCCCGAGCCGCGCGATCCGCTCCGGGGTCCGGCCGGCCAGCTCGTGGCGGCCCAGCCGGACGCTGCCCTCGGTCGGCTTCAGGAACCCGGTCAGCAGGTTGAACAGCGTCGTCTTGCCGGCGCCGTTCGGCCCCACCAGCGCGTGGACGGAGCCCTCCCCGATGTCGAGGTCCACGCCGTCCACGGCGCGGAAGCCGCGGAACTCCCGCACCAGGCCCCGTGCTTTGAGAACCGGCGCCTTGAGATCCGGGGCCTCCGGGACGGGATCGCCCATGCGCCCTCCTCACGTTCGTCGTAGGTGGCCCGGAGCACACCGGGCCGCCGTGACCGGGAACGCTAGGTCGCGTCCGAGGGCCGGACCATGTGAGCCGCCTCCACATTCGGACCCGCCGATACGGCTGTGACCCACATCACGTGCAGGTCACGGCCCTTCGCACATGCCGCGTTCCGCTGATATGTGGACGAGCCACGTGGTCGCGGTCACAACGGGCGCTCACCATAGCGGGGATCCGCCGTCCCTCCCGAGGAGGCCGAATGCTCGTCCGCACCGTCCTGACCGCCGGCGCCGTCGCCGCCGCCCTGGCCGCACCGGCACACGCGCAAGAACACGCGCTCACGGTGCCGGGAGCAGAGAAACTGGTGGAAGCCCGCCTGGACGACCTCACAACGGCCGGGACGATCGCGTCCGGGCACACCGTCCCCGCGGACTTCGCCGGCCTGCACGCCACCGGAACGCGCAACCCGACCGGCGTCCCGGGCATCCAACTGGACGGTTATTTCCCGGACACCTCGACCTTCAACACCAACAACGGCTGGAACCACGACGCGCAATTCGTCATCCGCCTGCCCGACCACTGGAACGGCGGCCTCGTCGTCGCGGGCTCCCCCGGCAACCGCCGCCAGTACGCCAACGACTTCACCATTTCCGACTGGGCCCTCGGTAAGGGCTACGCCTACGCGGCGACGGACAAGGGCAACAGCGGCCTGGAGTTCTACAAGGACGGCCGCCGCCCCGGCGACGCCATCGCCGAATGGAACCACCGTCTCACCCAGCTCACCCGCGCCGCCAAGAAGGTCGTCCGCAAACGCTACGGCCACTCCCCCCGCCGCACCTATGCAGCCGGAATCTCCAATGGCGGCTACCTCGTCCGCTGGCAACTGGAGAACCGCCCGCACCTGTACGACGGCGGCATCGACGCGGAAGGCACCCTCTGGCGCGCCGACGGCCCGAACCTGTTCACCTATCTCCCGGCCATCCTGCGCGCCTACCCGTCCTACGCGGCCACCGGCGACCCGTCCGCCCACAATGCGCTCCTGAAGGCCGGCCTCGCCCCCGGCTCGGAATTCCTCTGGCCATTCCACGACCAGGTCTACTGGGAACTCACCCAGCGCATCTACCGCGAAGAATTCGACCCCGCCTACACCGGCTCAGAGGCCGACTACAACTACGCCGCACGCCCCAAGAAGGTCCACCGCGCCGTGGCCCGCATTTCCCTCACCGGCAAAATCCGCAAACCCCTGATCACCCTCCAGGGAACCTACGACTCGCTCCTGCCGATCAGCACCGACTCCGACGTCTACGCGAAACTCGTCCGCGCCCGCGGAAAGGCCCCCTACCGCTACTACCGCCTGGAGGCCGCCAACCACGTCGACGGCCTCTACGACACCTACCCGAACCGCCTGCGCCCCCTCCTCCCCTGCATGCGCACGGCCTTCACGGCCCTGGAGTCCTGGACGCGGAACGGCACACCCCCACCAAAGAGCACCACGCTCCCCCGCCCCACCTCCGGCGACCTCCTCAACACCTGCTCCCTCACCGGCTGAGGGCCGTCAGAGTTTGGCGCGCGTCCAGGTGAGGAGGTCGTCGGCCGGGAGGGTGTTGACGATCTGGGACGCGGGGACCGCGCACCGGGCGGCTCGTTCGCAGCCGAAGGGCTGCCAGTCGAGCTGGCCCGGGGCGTGGGCGTCGGAGTCGATCGAGAAGCGGCAGCCGGCCTCGACGGCGAGGCGCAGCAGGCGTTTGGGCGGGTCGAGGCGCTCCGGGCGGGAGTTGATCTCGCCGGCGACGTCGTAGGCGGCGCAGGCGTCGAAGACGAGGGCGGCGTCGAACTCCGACTCGGGGCGGAGGCCGCCGCGCTTGCCGCCGGCTTTGACGATCCGTCCCGTGCAGTGGCCGAGGATGTTCACGCGCGGGTTCGCGATCGCGGCGACCATGCGCTTCGTCATGGCGACGCGGTCCATGCGGAGCTTGGAGTGGACGCTGGCGACGACGACGTCCAGGCGTTCGAGCAGGTCGGGGTCCTGGTCGAGGGTGCCATCGTCCAGGATGTCGACCTCGATGCCGGTGAGGATGCGGAACGGCGCGAGGTCCGCGTTCAGCGACGCGACGACGTCGAGCTGGCGGCGGAGGCGGTCGGCGGACAGGCCGTTCGCCACCTTCAGGCGCGGCGAGTGGTCGGTCAGCGCGAGGTACTCGTGGCCGAGGCCGCGGGCGGTCTCGGCCATCTCCAGGATCGGTGAGCCGCCGTCCGACCAGTCGCTGTGGGTGTGGAGGTCGCCCTTGAGCGCGGAGCGCAGCGCGGCCGTGGCCTCGTCCAGCGGCTCGCCCTCGGTCGCCTCCAGGCGGCGCAGGTAGACGGGGGTCCCGCCGCGCAGCGCCTCCTCGATCACCAGCGCGGTGACCTTGCCGATGCCGGGCAGGGCGGTCAGTGTGCCGTCGCGGGCGCGGTCGGCGAGTTCGTCCGGGGACGTCCGCTCGGCGAGGTCGGCGGCCGTGCGGAACGCCCGGACGCGGTAGGTCGGCTCGTGGGCGCGCTCCAGCAGGAACGCGATGCGGCGCAGCGCTTCGACGGGCTCCACGCCTCGCACCGTACCCAGGTATTACGCGACGTGTCCCACCATGGTCGCATCCGGCGCGGCCGTCCGGTCTCTAGCCTGGTCGTCATGGCCGGGGACAAGACCGAGATGACCGGGGTCGAGATCAGGACGGCCGAGGACGAGACCGGGACGACCGGGAACAAGACCGGCATGGCACGGGACGAGACCGAGGACGCGCCGAATCTGCTGCGCGCGGTGCTGCGGAACGGGATCCTGGCCGCCCTGGTGACGGGCCGCGCCGAGCCCGCGCCGCCGCTGGACCGGCCCTGGCCGGCGGGGCTGCGGTGGACGCGGTTCCTCGGCATCGGGCGGCTGCCGTTCGGGCTGGTGACGAACCTGTTCTGGCTCTTCGTCACGATCCTGATGATCAACGGCACGGCCTCGATGCTGAGCGAGCCCATGCGCGCCGAGCAGTCCGGGTATCCCGGGGACGGCACGGTCCTGCTGCTCGCCGTGCTGGTGACCGCGCCGCTTGCGCTGCGCGACCGGCATCCGCTGGCCGCCTGGCGGATGAGCTTCGCGGCGATGGCGGTGCTCGCCCTGAGCCCGTGGCCGCCGGACATCGCCTACACCGAGGGCGGCGCCTTCGCCGCGCTCATGTGCGTCTACACGGTGACGGTGCGCTGCTCGCGGGACATCACGCTGGGCGTCGCGATCCTGTCGTTCGCCGGTGTGTGGCTCAAGGACGACGACTCGGCGCCCGGGGCGTCGCTGCTGCTCCTCGTGCCGCTGGCGGTGGGCTATGCCGTCCGCGTCCGCCAGACGTCGCGGCGGCAGCTGGCCGAGCAGGAGCGGCGCCACCAGGACGCCGAGGCGGTGCTGACCGAGCGGCAGCGGATCGCGCGGGAGCTGCACGACGTCGTCGCGCACCACATGTCGATGATCGCCATCCAGGCGGAGGCGGCCCCCTACAAGGTGAACGCCATGCCGGACGAGACCCGCCTCGACCTCGCCGAGATCCGCGCGACCGCGCTGGACGCGCTGACCGAGCTGCGCCGCGTCCTCGGCGTCCTGCGCGCGGAGGACGGCGCCGAGATCGCGCCGCAGCCGAGCCTGGAGCGGCTGGACGAGCTGATCGGCAACGCGCGGAACGCGGGCCTGCGGGTCGAGGCGCGGCTGGACGGCAATCTCGCCGGGCTGCCGCCGGGCGTCGGCCTCACCGCGTACCGGATCCTGCAGGAGGCGCTGAGCAACGCGATGCGGCACGCGCCCGGTTCGCGGGTGGACGTCCAGGTTTCCCAGGATGGTGGCATCGTATGGCTGGGCGTGGTCAACGGCCCGCCGGGCGGCGGGCAGGTGCCGCGCCCGCCGCTGCCGGGCGGCGGCCACGGGCTGCTCGGGATGCGGGAGCGGGCCACCGCGCTGGGCGGTGAGCTGACCGCCCGTCCCACCCCCGAGGGAAGATTCGCCGTGACCGCCACGCTGCCGGTGCAGGCCCGGGAGACGACGTGACGATCCGCGTCGTGATCATCGACGACCAGGGCATGGTGCGCGCCGGGTTCGGCGTGCTGCTGAACGCCCAGCCGGACATCGAGGTCGCCGGCGAGGCCGTCAACGGCGAGGAGGGCGTGCGCCGCGTCGCCGAACTGCGTCCCGACGTGGTGCTGATGGACGTCCGCATGCCCGTCCTGGACGGTCTGGAGGCCACCCGCCGGATCCTGGACGGCGCGGGCGACGGCGCGCCGAAGATCCTCATGCTCACCACGTTCGACCTGGACGAATACGTCTACGCGGCGCTGCGGGCGGGGGCCAGCGGGTTCCTGCTGAAGGACGCGTCCGCGACCGAGCTGTCCGACGCGGTGCGGATCGTGGCGGCGGGCGACGCGCTGCTGTCCCCGTCGGTCACCCGCCGGCTGATCGCGGAGTTCTCCCGGCTCGGCGGGCCGCGCGCACCATCCCGCAAGCGGCTGGACGAGCTGACCGAGCGGGAGACGGAGGTCTTGGCGCTGGTGGCGCGGGGCCTGTCCAACGGGGAGATCGCCGGGAAGCTCGTCGTCGCCGAGCAGACCGTCAAGACGCATTTCGGGCGGATCCTGATGAAGCTGGGCCTCCGGGACCGCCCGCAGGCGATCGTCTACGCCTACGAGGTGGGGCTCGTCCGCCCCGGCGACTGATACCTGCGCGCGAGACATCGGACTCAGGTCGCACTCCGCAAGTTCACTCTGCCGGTTGATCTCCGATATGCCGTTCGGTTTCTAGCTTCCTGGTCAGTGCCGCAAACCACTGACCAGGAAGGACGCAGCGGATGCCGCGTGCCCGCAAGACCGTCGCCGCCGTCTCACTGCTCGCGGTCGGCGCGGCGGCCCCAGCTGCGAGGACCGCCGACCCGTACGCCGCGCCGGCGCCGGTGCCCGCACTGTCGTCCACCACCCTCGACACCCGGTACCAGGCCGCCGACCGCGATATCGGGCGCGCCCTGGCAACGGCAGAACACCTCCACGACGAGGACCGGACACAAGCGCTGCAAGCGTTCTTGACGCCCGGCAGGCGATTCCTGGCATTCGACCCACGCGGCAAGGGACGAACCGTCGAAGTCATCGGCGACCTAGAGCACGCCGACCGGATCGCCGTCCTCGTGCCCGGTGCGGACAACAAGCTGACCAACTACGACTCCCCCAAGTTCGTCGGCGGCGACAGCCGCGCCCTCTACCGCGAGGCCCACGCCGGCGCCCGCCTAGCCGTGATCGCCTGGCTCGGCTACGACTCGCCCTCCATGCTGAGCACCGCCGCCCTGACGGACGACAACGCAGAGGACGGCGCCCGCAGCCTCCAACGCCTCCTGACCGGCGTCCACCACGTCAACGGACACGCCCGCTTCGCCCTGCTATGCCACAGCTACGGTTCCGTGGTCTGCGCAAAGGCCGCCCGCCGCGTAGCCGCACTGCCGGTAGACGACATCGCCCTCTTCGGCAGCCCCGGCACCACCGTGGACAAGGCCGCCGACCTGGGAACGTCCGCACGCGTATGGGCGGCCCGCGCCAAGGGCGACTGGATGCGCTTCGTCCCGAACCTCCGCTTCGGCGGCCTGGGCTTCGGCGCGGACCCCGCCTCCCCCGCCTTCGGCGCCCTCCGCTTCGACGCGGGCTCCGGCCCGCACAGCGCCTACCTCAAGCCCGGTTCGCTCGCGCTCCGCAACCTCACCAAGATCGCCCTCGGCCACCCCGCGGAGGTCACCCGTGCCTGACACCGAACAGCGCAGGGCCCAACCACCCGAGACGCCGCCGCCTGCAACACCCCCCGGAGGTGAGCCCGCCGCTGATGATCGGCCGCTCCCCGCACCCAGGGCCAAGGCACCCCAGGCCAAGTCAATCCAGCCCAAGTCAACGCGAGCCGGGACAGCACGAGCCAAGACAGCACAGGCCGAGACAACGCAGGCCGAAGTGCTGCGGGCCGAGGCTGCGCGGGCCAAGACAGTGCGGGCCAAGACAGTGCGGGCCGAGGTGGTGCGGGTTGGGTCGTTGGCGGGGATCGGGCGGCGGGTCGGGGACGCGGCCCAGCGTGATCATGCGGTGGACGCGTTGCGGGTGTTCGCGATTCTTGGGGTCGTCCTCGGCCACTGGCTGGTCACGGCGTTCGTTTCGGCCGGGCCCGGGCGCCTGCACGTGACCAGTCCGTTGAAGGCGATGCCGGAGCTTGCTCCGATTCCTTGGGTTTTTCAGACGCTTGCGGTGTTCTTTCTGGTTGGGGGTTACTCGGCGGCTAAGGCGCGGCGGCCCGGCGAGGCGTGGGCTTCGCTGATGCGGCGGCGCCTGACGCGGTTCGCGCGGCCGTTGCCCGTTCTGGGCCTCGTCTGGGTTCCGGTCACGGCGGCGCTGTGGTGGGCCGGGTTCTCGGCGGGGACCATCCGGACGATGGTCGAGCTGGTGCTCAGCCCGCTGTGGTTCCTGTGCGTGTACGTGGTGCTGACGGCGTTCACGCCGATGATCGCGGCCGCCTGGGAGCGGTTCGGGCTTTGGGGTGCTGCCGTCCTTGTCGCTGCGACCGCCGTAATCGACCTCGGACGCTTCGCGCTCGGCGCGCCCGGCTGGACGGGCTGGGCGACCGTCCTCACCGCTTGGGTCCTGCCGTTCTACCTGGGGCTCGGCTGGGCGGACGGTGGGCTGCGCAGGCGGTCCGGGCTCGTCCTGCTGGGCGGCGGCGCGACCACGACGGCACTGCTGGTCCTTTTCGCCGGGTATCCGGCGAGCATGGTCGGTGTGCCGGGCGCGGCGGTGTCCAACCTCAGCCCGCCGACGCTCGCCGCGGTTGCGTTCGGGCTCGCGCAGACGGGCCTCGCAGTGCTGCTGCACCGTCCCCTCACCCGCTGGACGCGACACGCCCGGGTGCGGTCGGCGGTCGGGCGATTCGGCCGGTCCGCGATGACGGTCTTCCTGTGGCACCAGACCGCGCTGATGGGCGTCACCACGGTGACACTGCTCACGTTGGGTAGCCTGCAGGGAGTGCACTCCGCACCCGGCGGCCCGGAATGGATCCTGACGCGCCTTCCGTGGCTGGCCGTCTGCGCGGCCGCGCTGACCGTGATCACGGTCCTGGCCGGCCGGTTCGAACGCGGGCCGTCCCGCCCGCGTAAAGATCTTGGATGGTAGAGATACGCAGGATGCCGCCGTACCGAAGCATGCCGGGCACGCCCGCCAGGGCGCCGCGCTCCCGGCGGCCGCGGCGGCTCCTCGCCGCGGCCGCGTCCATCGGCGTGATCATGCTGACGACGGCCGGCACCGGGCACGCCGACCCGTACGCGGCGCCCGTCCCCGTCCCCACGATGGCGCCCTCGACGCTGGACGTCCGGTACGCCACCGAACGCCGGGCGATCGAGAAGGCGCTGCAGACGGCGCAGGACGTCGGCGACGTGGACCGCGGCAAGGCGCTCGGCGCGTTCCTCCAGCCCGGCCGCCGCTTCCTCTACTTCGACCCGCGCGGCGGCGGACGGGCCATCGAGGTCGTCGGCGACATCACCAGGGCGCGGCGGATCGCGATCCTCGTCCCGGGCGCCGACACGACGCTGTCCGCGTTCGACAAGCGGGGCGGCAAGCCGTGGTCGACCCCGGGCGGCGGCGCCCGCGCCGTCTACGCGCAGGCCCGCTCCATGTCGCCGAACCCTGGGCTGGCCGTCGTCGCCTGGCTCGGGTACGCGGCGCCCAAGACGTTCAGCAGTGACGTCCTCACCGACGACAGGGCGTCCGAAGGCGCCGGGAAGCTGCGCCACTTCCTCAAGGGCCTGCATCGGGTGAACCCTGCCGCGACCGTGGGTCTGCTGTGCCACAGCTACGGTTCGGTGGTGTGCGGCCGTGCGGCATTGGACGGCCCCGACAGCGCCGCCTGGCGCCAGGTCACCGACATCGCCCTGTACGGCAGTCCCGGCACGACGGCATGGTCGGCCGCCAAGCTGAGCGACACCGCCCGGGTCTGGGCGGGACGAGGGACGACCGACTGGATGGAGGACGTCCCCCACGTGCGCATCTTCGGGCTCGGGCTCGGCCCCGACCCGGTGTCCCCCGACTTCGGCGCGCGGGTCTTCGACGCCGGATCCGGCGGCCACAGCGACTACCTCGCCCCCGGCTCGACGTCCCTGCGCAACCTCACCGACATCGCACTCGGGCATGTCTCCGAGGTAAGTCCGGGCTGACCCCGTTACCCACCTGGGGACGGCTCATGGCCGCGGTGGTGGCACCCTGGGGTGGTGGACACCGCGAACGAGACCGCAATCCGCGAGCAGACCACCCAGCGCCTGGAGAAGGCGATGGGGACGTTCGGCACCGCGGCCCTGACGAGCATGGAGGAGCAGCTCCCCTGGTTCCGGCGCATGCCGGCCGACCAGCGCTCCTGGATCGGTCTCGTCGCGCAGGCGGGCATCGCCGCGTTCGTCGAGTGGTTCAAGAACAACGAGAAGACGCGCCCGGCCATCGCCGGCGAGGTGTTCGGCACCGCGCCCCGCGAGCTGCTGCGCTCCATCAAGCTGCACCACACCATCGACATGGTCCGCGTCATCATCGAGGTGGTGGAGACCCGGCTGGACGAGCTGGCCGCGCCCGGCGGCGAGGCCCAGCTCCGCGAGGCCATCCTCCGCTACACGCGGGACGTGGCGTTCGGCGCCGCCCAGGTCTACGCGCGCGCCGCCGAGACGCGCGCCGCATGGGACGCACGGCTGGAGGCCCTCGTCGTCAACGCGGTCCTCCGCGGTGAGGTCGATGACGGCATGCACTCCTGGGCCGCCGCCCTCGGCTGGACGTCCAAGCCCGTCACCGTCATCGCGGGGTTCACCCCAGAGGACGAGGAGCCCGAGGTCACCATCGACCAGATGCAGGTGGCCGCGCGGCGTGCGCGCGCCGACGTGCTGGCCGGCGTCCAAGGGCGCCGCGTCATCGTCATCG
Organism: Actinomadura sp. BRA 177; assembly: GCF_013372625.1. Taxonomy (GTDB): domain Bacteria; phylum Actinomycetota; class Actinomycetes; order Streptosporangiales; family Streptosporangiaceae; genus Spirillospora. Next base: position 6,915 of record NZ_JABXFD010000319.1, on the reverse strand, counting down.
TGGGCGGCGACACCGACCCCATGGAGGCGGCCCGTCCCATCGCCGCCAAATGCGGTCCCGGGCCCGTCGTCGTCGGCCCGCAGGTCCCAGACCTCTACGATTCCACCCATTCCGCCCAGGCCGCCGTCGCGGGCCTCCGCGCCGCCGCCGGATGGCCCGACGCGCCCCGTCCCGTCCCGGCCACGGAACTGCTGCCCGAACGTGCCTTGGACGGCGACGACGACGCGCGCGGCTACCTGGTGGAGAGCGTCTACAACCCCATGCTCGCCGCCGGCGCACCCCTCCTCGACACGCTCACCACGTACCTCGAACAGGGGTCGTCGCTGGAGGCCACCGCGCGGCTGCTGTTCGTCCACCCCAACACCGTCCGGTACCGCCTGCGCCGCGTCACCGAGCTGACCGGGCTCGCGCCCACCGACGGACGCAACGCCTTCACCCTCCGCATAGCCCTCGTCCTGGGCCGTTTCCAGAATCGCTGAGCCATACCTTGTAGAGGTCGTACAAAGCCCGCTGACCAAACTTCGTCGTGATCGGTATCGAGACCAGCGGGCATTAACGGCAGGCTGGACGCTGTGATACTCCTCGCATCGCCCGGCCAGGGCGCTCAGACCCCCGGCTTCCTGCAGCCATGGCTAGAGATACCCGGAGTCGCCGACCGTCTCGCGTGGTGGTCGGCGGTCACGGGGCTCGACCTGGTCAGGTACGGCACGGAGGCCGACGCCGAGGAGATCCGCGACACCGCCGTGGCGCAGCCGCTGCTGGTCGCCGCCGCGCTCGCCGCCTACGAGGTGCTCTACGAGGACACGGTCCCGGACGCCGTCGCCGGCCACAGCGTCGGCGAGCTGGCCGCCGCCGCGATCGCCGGGGTGCTGACGCCGGAGGCCGCGCTGGTGCTCGTCCGGGAGCGGGGCCGGGCGATGGCCGAGGCCGCCGCCGTCACCGAGACCGGGATGACCGCCGTGCTCGGCGGCGAGCCCGACGAGGTCCTCGCCTCCATCGACAAGCACGGGCTCACCCCCGCGAACGTCAACGGCGCCGGCCAGATCGTCGCCGCCGGGACGATGGACCAGCTCGCGAAGTTCGCCGACGAGCCGCCCGCCAAGGCGCGGCTCCGCACGCTGTCGGTCGCGGGCGCGTTCCACACCGAGCACATGGAGCCCGCCGTCGCGACGCTCCGCCGGCTCGCGCCCGGCGCCCCCGTCGCCGACCCGCGCCCGAAGCTGCTGCAGAACCGCGACGGCGCCGTCGTCGCGGACGGCCGGGACTTCGTCGGACGCCTCGTCGACCAGGTCAGCGCGCCCGTCCGCTGGGACGCGTGCATGGCCGCGATGCGGGACCTCGGCGTCACCGGGATCATCGAGCTGCCGCCCGCCGGGACGCTCACCGGCCTCGCCCGCCGCGAGCTGAAGGGAATCGACCTGGTGGCCCTGAAGACCCCCGCCGACCTGGACAAGGCCCGCGAGCTGATCAAGGCGGACGCGTCATGACCGCCGCGCTGCAGATCCCCGAGATGACCGCCGGCTCCCGCATCCTGGCGTTCGGCGACTACCGCCCGTCCCGTGTCGTCACCAACGACGAGATAGCCCAGACGGTCGACACCAACGACGAGTGGATCCGCAGCCGCGTCGGCATCGCCGAGCGGCGCATCGCCGGCGACGACGAGGGCATCGTCGAGCTGGGCGTGCACGCGGGCGCCAAGGCCCTCGCGGGCAGCGGGCTCGCCCCGTCCGACATCGACCTGGTGATCCTCGCGACCTGCTCGGCGGAGTCGCCGATGCCGGGCCACGCCCCGCAGGTCGCGCACCGCCTCGGCATCGACGCGCCGGGCGCCTTCGACCTGAACGCCGCGTGCGCCGGGTTCTGCTACGCGCTCGCCACCGCCAGCGCCGCGGTCCGGGCCGGCAGCGCCCGCAACGTGCTGGTGATCGGCTCGGAGAAGATGTCCCAGTGGATCGACTGGACCGACCGCTCCACCTGCATCATCTTCGCGGACGGTGCGGGCGCCGCGGTCGTGGCCGGCAGCGAGTCCGCCGGCATCGGCCCGGGCGTGTGGGGCAGCGCCGGCGACAAGTACGACAAGATCATCATTGATGACCGGCACGCGTCCATCCGGCAGGAGGGCCAGTCGGTGTTCCGCTGGGCCACCACCGCCATCGCGCCCGTCGCACTGGAGGCGTGCGAGCGCGCCGGCGTCAAGCCCGAGGACCTCGCCGCCATCGTCCCGCACCAGGCCAACCTGCGGATCATCGACGCCATCGCCCGCAAGGTGAAGGCGACCAACGCCGTCGTGGCCGACGACATCGTCCACTCGGGCAACACCTCCGGCGCCTCGATCCCGCTGGCGATGTCCCGCATGATCGAACGCGGCGACGTGCCGTCCGGTGCCCCGGCCCTGCTGGTCGGATTCGGCGCCGGGCTGTCCTACGCTGCCCAAGTCATCCAGATCCCGTAGGCCGTCACGCCGCTCGCAGGCTCTGGACCAACCCACCGAAGGAGAACGCAGAACCATGGCAGAAGTCGCCACCGAACAGCAGATCCTGGACGGCCTCGCAGAGATCATCGACGACATCGTCGGCATCGACAAGTCCGAGGTGACCCCCGAGAAGAACTTCATCGACGACCTCGACATCGACTCGCTGTCGATGGTGGAGATCGCGGTGGCCGCGCAGGACCAGTTCGGCGTCGAGATCCCCGACGACGAGCTGCGCAACCTGAAGACCGTCAAGGACGTCATCAACTTCGTCCAGAACCTGCAGACCACGGCCAAGAGCTAGCAACGCGGGGAAGGCGCGCCGCCGTCCCGGCCGGAGGCGGCGCGCCTTCCGTTCACCCCTCACAGTCCGCAAGGAGCACCCACTATGAGCAAGAGCCAGACCAGAGTCGTGGTGACCGGTCTCGGTGCAACGACCCCTCTCGGCGGAGACCTGCCGTCGACCTGGTCCGCCCTGCTCGCCGGAGAGTCCGGGGTCCGCCCCCTGGACTGGGAGGGCGTCGAGGACCTGCCGGTCCGGTTCGCCGCGACGCTGAAGGTCCAGCCGGACGAGGTCATCCCGCGCCAGTCGATGCGCCGCCTCGACCGCAACCAGGCGATCGCGCTCATCTCCGCGCGCGAGGCGTGGGCGCACGCCGGGTTCGCGCCGGCCGAGGGCGGCAAGCCGCAGAAGGGCATGGAGAAGGCCGGCGTGGACGGCGGCTACACCGTGGACGGCGAGCGCCTCGGCGTCGTGTTCTCCAGCGGCATCGGCGGCCTGCACACCGCCCTCAACAGCTACGACGTGTTCAAGGAGAAGGGCTGGTCGCGGGTCTCGCCGTTCACCGTCCCGATGCTGATGCCGAACGGCGCGTCCGGGCACGTCGGCATCGAGTTCGGCGCGATGGCCGGCTCGCACGCCCTGGTCAGCGCCTGCGCGTCCAGCGGCGAGGCCGTCGGCTACGCCATCGACATGATCCGCGCGGGCCGCGCCGACGTGGTGATCTGCGGCGGCACCGAGTCGTGCATACACCCGCTGCAGATGGCGTCGTTCGGCGCCATGCGCGCCATGTCGACCCGCAACGACGCACCGGAGCGCGCGTCCCGGCCCTACGACAAGAACCGCGACGGGTTCGTGCTCGGCGAGGGCGCCGCGGTGCTGATCCTGGAGTCGGAGGAGCACGCCCGCGCCCGCGGCGCGCACATCCACGGCATCGCGGCCGGCGCCGGCTACTCCGGCGACGCCTACGACATCGTGCTGCCCGACCCGAGCGGCGCGGGGCAGGCCAAGGCGATGCAGCGCGCCCTCAAGGACGCCGGGCTGGAACCGTCCGACATCGTGCACATCAACGCGCACGCCACCTCGACCCCGGCCGGCGACGTCGCCGAACTCGCCTCCATCAAGGCGGGCCTCGGCGAGGACGCCGCCCGGCAGGTCGTCGTCACCGCCACCAAGTCGATGACCGGGCACCTGCTCGGCGGCGCCGGGGCGCTGGAGTCGGTCTTCACCGTCCTCGCGCTGAAGGAGGGCCTCATCCCCTTCGTCGCCAACCTGGAGGACCTCGACGACGAGGCCGACCTGGACATCGTCCGGGACGAGCCGCGCAAGATCTCCGACGGGCCCGCCGCGGCGCTGAACAACTCGTTCGGCTTCGGCGGCCACAACGTCTCGGTCGCGTTCCAGCGCGCCCTCTGACCCACGCACGAGGACGGCCCGGCGAGCTTTCCGCTCGCCGGGCCGTCCTCGTGCGTAACGGGTGCCCGAGACCACACCGAGCCATCCGGGACATCCGCCGCCCAGCCATCCGCGCCAGGCCCATCCGGCTGCCAGGCCGTCCAGGCGTTGGGCCCTCCGGCTGCCGGACCGTCCAGCTGTTGGACGGTCCAGAGGCCGGGCCGTCCAGATGCTGAGCCGTTCGTCGTCGGCTGGGCGGGCGGGGCGCACTCGTTGCGGGGCGGGCACGCTCCGGGCCGCCGGGGCCGGCGGGCGAACGGGGCTCAGACGGCGGCGTGCAGCCAGCGGACGGGGGCGCCGTCGCCGGCCCTGCGGAAGGGCTCCAACTCGTTGTCCCACGGGGTGCCGAGGAGGCGGTCGAGCTCGTGCTCCAGCGTCGTCTTGCCGACGGCGGCGTTGGCCATGACGGAGCGGAGCCGGTCCTCGGGGACGAGGATGTCGCCGTTGGCCCCGATGACACCGGAGAAGACGCCGAGGGACGGGGTGAAGCTGAACCGGACGCCGTCGGTGCCGGGCGTCGGGTCCTCGGTCGCCTCGAACCGCACGAGCTTCCAATTTCGCAGCGCGGAGGTGATGCCGGCGGCGGTGCCCGGCCTGCCCTCCCAATGCAGTTCGGCGCGCAGCGTTCCCGGCGCGGCCGCCTGATCCGCCCACTCAAGGGAAACGGGCACACCTAGAACACCTGCGGCGGCCCACTCGATGTGCGGGCTCAGCGCAGGCGGCGCGGAGTGGACGTAGAAGACGCCACGTGCGGTCACCGGACCTCCTGGATCTGTACCGAGGCTCGTCTTCCCCTACGGCCTCGTACGTCCCAAGTCGGCGTCCGCGTCCCTCATTGTGCATCATCGGCCCGTCTCGCACCACCGGGGAACCGTTGTTTATTGAACGCTTGACCATGCGATGCACGTCGTTCACCGGGCCTGCGCGCCAAGACTAGGGGCTCGGACGCCGGCGGGCAGGCGAAAGCGCGCAAGCCGGCCACACCCCTCCCCGGTGACGGAACGTCGCCGATCAGGCACTATGAGCGCGGGGGTCGCGGGCGAGAGCGAGGACCGATGTTCGATCAGCAGGCGCGGCTCGACCGGGTACTCGCGCGCCACCCCGACGCCGCGGTGGTGGAGCCGCTGCCGGGACGTCCGGCGCTGATCCGCCGGGACCAGATCCTGGTCGCCGGCCCGGACGCCGGCGCCGCCGAGGACCTCGTCCGGCGCTGGTTCGACTCGCGCGAGGACGAGCGCGGCGTCACCCGGCTGCGGCTGCGCGCCCCCGCGAGGGTGGACGTGTGCGAACTCGCCGCCTTCCTCTCGACGGACGCCCGGTCCCGGCGGCTGAGCGCGTCCCCGAACCACCTCGTCCTCGGCCAGCCGATGTGGTGGAGCGGGCCCGCAGACTTGCCCCGTCCGGCCGCGCCCCTGCCCCCACCTCAGGCAGCGCGGGCCCGGCGGGACGTGACGGTCGCGATCCTGGACACAGGTCTGTCGCCGCACCCCTGGTACGCCGAAACCGACTGGTACCGCGAGCAGCGTGCGGAGGTCACGGAGGTACTGGACGCCGATCTCGACTTCGAACTGGACGCCCAGGCCGGGCACGGGACGTTCATCGCGGGCATCGTCCTGACCCAGGCGCCGGCGGCGAGGCTGCGGGCCCGCCAGGTCATCGGCGGCGACGGCGTCGGCGACGAACTGGACGTGATCCGCGGGCTGCACTGGCTCGCCGACTGGGGCCGCGCGGACATCGTCAACATCTCCCTCGGCTGCCACACCTACAACGACCGTCCGTCCCCGGTACTCGCGCGAGCGGTCGCCGCGCTCGGCCGCCGGACGGTCGTGGTGGCGTGCGCGGGCAACGCGGCGACCGACCGTCCCTTCTGGCCCGCCGCGATGAAACCGGTCATCGGCGTCGCGGCACTGGACGGCGGCGACCGCGCCTGGTTCTCCAACCACGGCTGGTGGGTGGACGCATGCGCGCAGGGCGTCGGCGTAGCCAGCACATTCGTCTCGTTCGACGGAACGCGCCCACCGGTCCGAGGCCTCGACCCCGACCAATTCCAGGGCTACGCAACCTGGAGCGGAACATCCTTCGCAACGCCCGTGGTCGCGGGCCAGATCGCCGGCCGCGCGGCGACGGAGGACATCAACGCGGTCACCGCAGCAGACCACGTCCTAGACCCAACAACACACCCAGTCCTCGCCGACCTAGGCGTAATCGTCACCCCACACGAGCAGACCGACCCCCAGGACGCCCCCAAGTAAGACTTCCCCAACCAAGCAGGCGACTCGCCCACGCACGCCCCTGCAGCCACAAACAGGCAGGCACCCGCCTCGTCCAGCCGGCGGCCGGGTCACAAGAGTAAAACCCCACGGCGGGCGGACGGCCTCGGGCGGCGTGTGTCCAGCGGGCGGCCTCGGCCGGGCGGGCGGTGGGGGGGCGGGGGTGGTCCGGTGGAGAGCAACGTGGGGGGCGGCGGCAGTGTGGACATGGGGGTGGCGCGGGCGCCCGACCTTCCGGTGGGGGTCGGCGGTGATATTGACCGCGGTGTGGTCTTCGCGTCCTTGATCGGGACGGTCGCGCTGCTGGAAGAAGCGGATCAGGCCCTTGTCGCGGTGTTCATCATCAACAAGTTCCGGGATGCGCACGAACTGCTGAAGGCGGGGCTGGAGCAGTTTGCGGCCCTTACTGGGCGACCGACACTGGGCGTGCTGCCCTGGAA
>NZ_JABXFD010000533.1 GCF_013372625.1 Actinomadura sp. BRA 177 | reverse complement strand
GCCCGAGCGGGTGGACGAGGTCGCGATCGCCGCCACCACGCAGACCGGCGACCAGGGCCTGACCATCGGCCGGTCCGCCGCCGTGCTGGCCGGGCTGCCGAAGAGCGTCCCCGGCTACGCCATCGACCGGATGTGCGCGGGCGCGATGACCGCCGTCACCACGTCCGGCGCCGGGATCTCGTTCGGCTCCTACGACGTCGTCATCGCGGGCGGCGTCGAGCACATGGGGCGGCACCCGATGGGCGAGGGCGTCGACCCGAACCCGCGGTTCCTCGCCGACCGGCTCGTCGACCCGTCCGCCCTGGTCATGGGGACGACCGCGGAGAACCTGCACGACCGGTTCCCCGCCATCACCAAGGACCGCGCGGACGCCTACGCCGTGCGCAGCCAGCAGAAGGTCGCCGCCGCCTACGCCGCCGGGAAGATCCAGCCCGACCTCGTGCCGACCGCGATCCGCTCCGCCGAGAAGGGGTGGGGGCTCGCGACCGAGGACGAGCCGCCGCGTCCCGGCACCACGCTGGACGACCTCGCCAGGCTGAAGACCCCGTTCCGCGTGCACGGCAACGTCACCGCCGGGAACGCCGCCGGCCTCAACGACGGCGCCACCGCCTGCCTGCTCGCGGCCGAGGACGTCGCCCGCGACCTCGGCCTCGCGCCGAAGATGCGGCTCGTCGACTTCTCGTTCGCCGGGGTGGAGCCGGAGGTGATGGGCGTCGGGCCCGTCCCCGCGACCGAGAAGCTGCTCGCCCGCAACGCGCTGACCATGGACGACATCGGCCTCATCGAGATCAACGAGGCGTTCGCCGTGCAGGTGCTCGCGTTCCTGGAGCACTTCAAGATCGCCGACGACGACGTGCGGGTGAACCCGTGGGGCGGCGCGATCGCGCTCGGCCACCCGCTCGCCTCGTCCGGCGTCCGGCTGATGAACCAGCTCGCGCGCCTGTTCGAGGAGCGCACCGACGTCCGTTACGGGCTGACCACGATGTGTGTGGGCATGGGCATGGGCGGAACCGTCCTCTGGGAGAACGCCAACTGGGAGGACAGCAAGTGAGCAGCCTTGGAGAAGTCTTCGCGGACGAGGTCGTCACACACGCGCGTGTACGGGACGTAACACTCCCCTACGGCGCGGGCACTCTCGCGCTCATCACGCTCGACAACGGCCACGACCACACCAAGCCCAACACGTTCGGCCCCAACGGCCTCGCCGAGCTGAACGCCGCCATCGACACGATCGCCGGACGCGACGACATCGCGGCCGTCGGCGTCACCGGCAAGCCGTTCATCTTCGCGGTCGGCGCCGACCTCAAGGGCGTCCCGCTGATCGAGAACCGCGAGGACGCGCGGGCCATCGGCAAGCTCGGCCACGACGTGTTCCGGCGGCTCGGCGAGCTGGGCGTCCCGTCGTTCGCCTACTACAACGGCGCGGCGATGGGCGGCGGTGTCGAGATCGGCCTGCACTGCACCTACCGGACGATCTCGTCCGGCGTCCCGGCGTTCGCGCTGCCCGAGGCGTTCCTCGGCCTGGTGCCCGGCTGGGGCGGGACGTACCTGCTGCCGAACCTGATCGGCGCGGAGAAGGCGCTCAAGGTCGTCATCGACAACCCCCTCGCGCAGAACCGGACGCTGAAGGGCGGGCAGGCCCACGAGCTGGGCATCGCCGACGCGATCTTCGACTCGGCCGACTTCCTGGAGGAGTCGCTCGCCTGGACGGCCCGCGTCCTCAACGGCGACATCACCGTCACCCGGCCCGAGGTCGACAAGGGCAAGGCGTGGGACGACGCCGTCGCGATGGCCCGCTGGAACCTGGACGGCAAGCTGCACGGTGCCGCCCCGTCCTTCACCCGCGCGCTCGACCTGGTCGCCGCCGCCAAGGACCGCTCCCGCGACGAGGGCTTCGCCGCCGAGGACGAGGCCCTGGCCGACCTCATCATGAGCGACGAGCTGCGCGCCGGCCTCTACGCATTCGACCTCACCCAGAAGCGCGCGAAGAAGCCCGCCGGCGCGCCCGACAAGTCGCTCGCCCGCAAGGTCACCAAGGTCGGCGTCGTCGGCGCGGGCCTGATGGCCTCGCAGCTCGCGCTGCTGTTCGCGCGCCGCCTTGAGGTGCCGGTCGTGCTGACCGACCTCGACCAGGAGCGCCTGGACAAGGGCGTCGGCTACGCGCACGGCGAGATCGACAAGCTGCTCGGCAAGGGACGCGTCTCCCCCGACACGGCGAACCGCCTCAAGTCGCTCATCACCGGCTCGCTGACGAAGGACGCGTTCGCCGACACCGACTTCGTCATCGAGGCCGTGTTCGAGGAGATGTCGGTCAAGCAGAAGGTGTTCGCCGAGGTCGAGGAGTACGTCTCGGCCGAGTGCGTCCTCGCGACCAACACCTCGTCGCTTTCCGTCACGGAGATGGCGTCGAAGCTGAAGCATCCCGAGCGGGTCGTCGGCTTCCACTTCTTCAACCCGGTCGCGGTGCTGCCGCTGCTGGAGATCGTCCGGGGCGAGAAGACCGACGACGCGGCGCTGGCCACCGCGTTCGCGACCGGCAAGGCGCTGAAGAAGTCGTGCGTGCTGGTCAAGGACGCCCCGGCGTTCGTCGTCAACCGTGTCCTGCTGCGGCTGCTCGCCGAGATCGTCCAGACGGTCGACGAGGGCACCCCGATCGAGGTCGCCGAGCGCGCCGCCGCGCCGCTCGGCCTGCCGATGCCGCCGTTCGTCCTGATGGGCCTGGTCGGCCCGGCGATCGCGCTGCACGTCAACGAGACGCTGCACGGCGCGTTCCCGGACCGGTTCCCGCTGTCGGACAACCTCGCGAAGATGGTCGCGGCCGGCAAGCCCGGCGTGTACCTGCCGGACTTCTCCCTCGACCCGGAGGTCGTGGAGATCTTCGCGGGCGGGACGAGCCCGTCCACCGAGGAGCAGGTCCTGGACCGGGCGCTCGCCGCGCTCGCCGGCGAGATCCGCATCATGCTGGACGAGGGCGTCGTCGCGGCCGCGGAGGACATCGACCTCTGCATGATCCTCGGCGCCGGCTGGCCGTTCCACCTCGGCGGCATCACCCCGTACCTGGACCGGTCGGGCGTCGCCGAGAAGGCGGCCGGCCGCCGCTTCCTGGAGCCGGGGGTCGCCTCCCTGCCCGCCTGATCCCCGGCCGCTCCCCCGGAAAGGAGGCGTTCCGAGCCGCATTCGGGACGCCTCTTTTCCGGCATTTCCGCACGTCACGGGCACTCGACCGTTTCACCTGATCATAAGCCGCGCACATATGGGCATACGGGAAACGGCCATGCCGGTACGAAGGACGCGGAGGGGCGCCGAGGATGAACGTGCTGCGCACGAAGTCGGTGGAGCAGTCGATCCGGGACACCGAGGAGCCCGCCCACCGGCTCCGCCGCGACCTGTCCGCGTTCGACCTCACCGTCTTCGGCGTCGGCGTCATCATCGGCACCGGCATCTTCGTCCTCACCGGGCAGGTCGCCCGCGACCACGCCGGACCGGCGGTCGCGCTCTCCTTCATCCTCGCCGCCGTCGTGTGCGGCCTCGCCGCGCTCTGCTACGCCGAGTTCGCCTCCACCGTCCCGGTCGCCGGGTCCGCCTACACCTTCTCCTACGCCACCATCGGCGAGTTCCCCGCCTGGATCATCGGCTGGGACCTCATCCTGGAGATGGCGCTCGGCGCCGCCGTGGTGTCCGTCGGCTGGTCCGGCTACTTCGCCTCGCTGCTGGACGACGTCGGGCTCACGCTCCCGGAGGCGATCGCGGCGCCGCCGGGCGAGGGCGGGACGGTGAACGTCCCCGCCATCTGCCTCGTCCTGCTGGTCACCGGGCTGCTCATCCTCGGCGTCAAGATCTCCTCGCGGGTGAACGCCGTGGTCGTCGCGATCAAGGTGTCGATCGTCCTGCTGGTCATCTTCGCCGGGCTGTTCTTCATCAAGGGCTCGAACTACGAGCCGTTCATCCCGCCCGCGACGTCGACACCCGAGGTCGGCGGCCTGGACGCGCCGCTGATGCAGGTGCTGTTCGGCATCACGCCGGTCAGCTTCGGCTGGCTCGGCATCTTCGCCGCCATCGCGATCGTGTTCTTCGCCTACATCGGCTTCGACATCGTCGCCACCGCCGCCGAGGAGGCCCGCCACCCGCAGCGGGACCTGCCGATCGGGCTCATCGGCTCCCTCGTCATCACCGCGGTCCTGTACGCGGCCGTGTCGACCGTCGTCGCCGGCATGCAGAACTACACCAAGCTGAGCACCGACGCGCCCCTCGCGGACGCGTTCAAGTTCGTCGGGCACCCGGTGTTCGCCACCATCATCGACGTCGGCGCCGTCATCGGCCTCACCACCGTCGTGATGATCCTGCTGCTCGGGCAGAGCCGGATCTTCTTCGCGATGGGACGGGACGGCCTCATGCCGCCCTGGCTCTCCGTCGTCCACCCGCGCTTCGGCACCCCCTACCGCTCGACCGTCATCATGGGCGTGATCGTCGCGGTGCTCGCCGGGTTCATCCCGCTCGCCGAACTCGCCACGCTCGTCAACATCGGCACGCTGTTCGCGTTCCTCGTCGTCTCGATCGCCGTCATGGTGCTGCGCCGCACCCGCCCCGACCTGCCGCGCGCGTTCCGCACGCCCTGGGTGCCGGTCATCCCGGTCCTGTCCGTGCTCGCCTGCCTGTTCGTGATGATCAACCTGCCGGTGGAGACGTGGCTGCGGTTCCTCGCCTGGATGGTCATCGGCATCATCGTCTACGCCGGCTACGGCTACCGGCACAGCCGCGTCCGCCGCGCGGAGGCCGCCTCCATCAAGTCCTGACGAGCGGGGACGCGCCGCTCGTGAGGGGGGTCACTGTGTCCTTTTGCGCGTCGTGTGGGCACAATGGCCCGCATGGCTTCTCCAGTGCTCGTCGCGGTGATCGGATCCGGCCCGGCGGGGATCTACGCCGCCGAGGCCCTCGTCAAGCAGACCGACGGCGACGTCCGGGTGGACGTGTTCGACCGGCTGCCGACGCCGTACGGGCTCGTCCGCTACGGCGTCGCGCCCGACCACACGTCGATCAAGTCGATCGCCCGATATCTGCAGCGGGTGCTGGAGAATCCCGCGGTCCGGTTCTTCGGGTGCGTCGAGCTGGGCCGCGACATCACCCGCGCCGACCTGCTCGACTGCTATGACGCCGTCATCTACTCGACCGGCGCGATGGTCGACCGGCAGATGCGGATCCCCGGCGAGGAGCTGCCCGGCAGCATCGCCGCCACCGACTTCGTCAACTGGTACTGCGGGCACCCCGACGCCGCCGACCACGAGTTCGACCTGTCCGTGGAGGAGGTCGCGGTCGTCGGCGTCGGGAACGTCGCCGTCGACGTCGTCCGCATCCTCGCCAAGTCGGCCGGCGAGCTGCGCGACACCGACGTGCCCGAGCAGGTCATCGAGGCGCTGTCGCGGAGCAAGGTCAAGCGCGTCCACATGATCGGGCGGCGCGGCCCCGCGCAGGCGAAGTTCACCACCAAGGAGGCCCGCGAGCTGGGCGAGCTGCCCAACGCGAGCATCCACGTCCGGCCCGAGGACATGGACCTCGACCCGGCGAGCGCCGAGCTGGCCGCGAGCGACCGCAAGACCGGCGGCAACATCAAGGCCCTCAACGCCTGGACGGGCGAGCCCGCCGCCGGGCGCGCCCGGCACATCGACGTGCGGTTCTGGCGCGCGCCCGTGGAGATCCTCGGCACCGACCGCGTCGAGGGCCTCAAGGTCGAGAAGACGAAGCTGGACGAGTCGGGGCGCGTCGTCGGCACCGGCGAGTTCGAGACGCTGCCCGTCGGCATGGTGCTGCGGTCGGTCGGCTACCAGAGCGTCCCGCTGGACGGCGTCCCGTTCGACGAGCGCTCCTACGTCGTGCCAAACGACGGCGGCCGCATTCTCGGCCCGGATGGTGCGCCCGTCCCGCGCGAGTACGTCGCCGGGTGGATCAAGCGCGGCCCGTCCGGCGTCGTCGGCACCAACAAGTCCGACGCCGCCGAGACCGTCCGCAACCTCCTGGAGGACGCCGCCGGCACCGACTCGTCGCCGAAGCGCACCATCGAGGAGCTGCTGGAGTCGCGCGGTCTGCCGGTCGTCACCTACGAGGACTGGCTCAAGCTCGACGCCGCCGAGATCGCCCTCGCGCAGAGCCTCGACCGCGGCGAGCGGGTCAAGCTGGCCCGCTGGGAGGCGATGACCTCCGCGTGCCGCGACGATGAGTGACGCCCGTGTAATTCACCTTCGCGCGAATTGCCCACCGGGAAGGTAGTGACGGACATGTGACCCGGGCGCTACGGTGCGGCGTGTGACCGGCGGTCCAGAACTGTACGGGTTCCCCCCACCCGAGAAGGTCCCCGATCTTAGGTGGCTGGGCCCCGACTACGTGTCCGTACTCGTGTACGACCTGACGCAGGGACTCCTGCGCCAGGACCCGCGCACGTCCGTCATGGGCGTGCGGTGCGAGGGCGAGCCCCGGCTCGACCCCTCGGTCGACCCGGCGGGCGTCATCCGCGCGCACGACGCCTGCTTCCCGCTGCAGGTCTTCGTCCAGGACGGCGCCGGGCGCCCCTGGCGCCTGCGTGGGCGATGGACGTACTCGGGACGCGAACTCGGCACGTCCGCCGCGTCCATCACCCACTTCTGGCGCCTGCTCTCCGCCGACGGCGTGTAGCGGGCGCCGGCGTCCAGCGGGCGGTCAGGGCTTCTCGTCGGACGTCTCCGTCGCGCCCGCGGTCTCGGTCTCCTCCGTGGCGGTGATGCGGGCCACGTACTCGGTGATGTCGCGGGCGAGGGCCTGCGGCGTCAGGCCGATGTCGGCGAGGATCTCGGCGCGGGAGGAGTGGTCGAGGAACTCCTGCGGGATGCCGAACGTGCGGATCGGGGCGTCCACCTCGGCGTCGCGCAGCAGCCGGGCGACGGCGTCGCCGACGGCGCCGGTGCGGCCGTTGTCCTCGGCGACGGCGACGAGCGCGTGGTCGCGGGCGAGGTCGAGCAGCGCCGGGTCGAGCGGCTTCACCCAGCGCGGGTCGACGACGGTGACGCCGATGCCCTGCGCGGCGATGAGCCCGGCCGCCTCGACCGCGGGCGTCGCCATCGAGCCGGCCGCGACCAGCAGGACGCGGGTGCCGTTGGAGCCGTCGTGGCGGGCCAGCACGTCCATCTCGCCGACCTTGTCGATCGCCTCGATGTCGTCGGCCGCCGGACCCTTCGGGTAGCGGATCGCGGTCGGGCCGTCGGAGACGGCGACGCACTCGCGCAGCAGCTCGCGCAGCCGGGCGCCGTCGCGCGGGACGGCGACGCGCATGCCCGGCACGAGCTGCAGGATCGACATGTCCCACATGCCGTTGTGGCTGGCGCCGTCGTCGCCGGTCACGCCGGAGCGGTCCAACGCGAACGTGACGGGCTGCTTGTGGAGCGCCGTGTCCATCAGGACCTGGTCGAAGGCGCGGTTGAGGAACGTCGCGTACACCGCCACGACCGGGTGCAGGCCGCCCATGGCGAGCCCGGTCGCGGACGTGACGGCGTGCTGCTCGGCGATGCCGACGTCGAAGATGCGGTCGGGGAACGCCTCCGCGAACGGCGCGAACCCGACCGGGTAGAGCATCGCGGCGGTGATGCCGACGACGTCGCGGCGCTCCCGGCCGATCGCCACCATCTCCTCGCCGAAGATCTTCGTCCAGGCGGGGCCGGTCTTCTTGACGACGAACTTGCCGGTGGCGGGGTCGAACGCGCCGCCGCCGTGCATGCAGTCCTCGGTGTCGTTCTCCGCCGGCGCGTAGCCGCGTCCCTTGGTGGTCATGCAGTGCACGATGACCGGGCGGCCGAACCCGCGGGCGCGGCGCAGCGCGCGCTCGACGGCGTCCTCGTCGTGGCCGTCGATCGGGCCGACGTACTTCATGCCGAGGTCCTCGAACATGGCCTGCGGCTGCAGGACGTCCTTGAGGCCCTTCTTGATGCCGTGCAGCGCCTCGTAGGTGAGGTTGCCGACGACCGGGGCGCGCGGCACCGTCTTCTTGATGAGGTCGAGCGCGTTCTCGTAGCCCTGCGTGACGCGCAGGTCGGCGAGGTGGGACGCGAGGCCGCCGATGGTCGGCGAGTACGACCGGCCGTTGTCGTTGACGACGATGATGACGGGACGGTCGACGCCGGCGGCGATGTTGTTCAGCGCCTCCCAGCACATGCCGCCGGTCAGCGCGCCGTCACCGACCACCGCGACGACCGCGCGGTCGCTCTCGCCGCGCAGCTGGAACGCCTTGGCGAACCCGTCGGCGTACGAGAGCGCGGTCGAGGCGTGCGAGTTCTCGATGACGTCGTGCTCGGACTCGCCGCGGCTCGGGTAGCCCGACAGGCCGCCGCGCTTGCGCAGCAGCTCGAAGTCGCGCCGCCCGGTGAGCATCTTGTGCACGTAGGACTGGTGCCCCGTGTCGAAGAGGATCTTGTCGTGCGGCGAGTCGAAGACGCGGTGCAGCGCGATCGTCAGCTCGACCGCGCCGAGGTTCGGCCCCAGATGCCCGCCGGTCTTGGAGACCGCCTGCACGAGGAACTCGCGGATCTCCTCCGCGAGCCGAGACAGTTGAGCGGCGTCCAGTCGTTTGAGGTCGTCGGGACCTTTGATCGACTCCAGCAAGCTCACTCGTTTCAACTCCTCCGTCGGGGATCGGGTCTCCCCTGGCTCGGGCCGTTACGAGTTTAATCCCGGTTCGCCCGCGACGCGCCGGGGGGCACGCGGGCGCCGGGTGTGAAAAGACTGACCCGCACGCCAGGGATGGGGTAGGAGTAGAGCATGGGCGTCGAAGAGATCGTGCTGCTCAACGCGGAAGACGAGGCCGTCGGAACCGCTCCGAAGAGCACCAGCCACCATAGGGACACGCCGTACCACCTGGCCTTCTCCTGCTATGTGGTGGACACGGAAGGTCGTGTACTGATCACTCAGCGCGCCCTGGACAAGCGGACGTTCCCCGGTGTCTGGACGGGAAGCTGCTGCGGCCACCCCGGTCCGGGCGAGAAGCTGCGCGACGCGGTGCGGCGGCGGCTGCGCGACGAGCTGGGCATGCCGGGGGCCGCGTCGATCACGTCCGTCCTGCCGCGGTTCCAGTACCGGGCCGTGGCCGAGGACGGGACGGTCGAGCACGAGCGGTGCCCCGTCGTGCGCGCCACGGTGGCGGACGGGGCCGTCCGGCCGAACCGCGACGAGGTCGAGGCGGCCGAGTGGTGGACGTGGGAGCGCTGCCTGGAGCTGGCGGAGCGTCCCGAGTCCTCACCCTGGTACCGGCTGCAGCTGGCCGAGCTGGCGCCGCTCGGCGCGCCGCTCGACTGGCCGGACGCCGGGCGGGATGCGCTGCCGCCCGCACTCGCCTGGTGATCCCGGTACCGCTGGTGATCCCGGTACCGCGCATCACCTCTTGATCACTTTTCCGTCCCCGGTGTTGACCGGCGAGCGCGTCCGAACGGACGCTTGCTCTCCCGGGGTTACCGAAGGGACGGACGATGCGAGTACGTATTCTCCGGCGCCGCTGGACGGTGTTCGCGGCCGTGGCCATGACCGGTGCCCTCGCCATGTCGGGCTGCGGCGGCGACGACGGCGGGGACTCCAAGAACGACAAGTCCGAGGTCGAGGTCTTCTCCTGGTGGACCGGTCCGGGCGAGGCCGACGGGCTGAAGGCCATGCAGGCCGACTTCGAGAAGAAGAATCCCGGTACGAAGTTCGTCAACGCGGCGATCGCCGGCGGGTCGGGCACGCAGGCGAAGGCCGTCCTGGCGAGCCGGCTGCAGAACCGCAAGCCGCCGGACTCCTTCCAGGGCCACGCGGGCGCCGAGCTGCTCGACTACATCAAGGCCGGGCAGATCGAGCCGCTGGACGACTTCTACCAGCAGAACAACCTGAAGTCGGTCTACCCGCAGCAGCTCCTCGACCAGATCACCTACAAGGGGCACATCTACTCGGTGCCGGTGAACATCCACCGGTCCAACGTGCTCTGGTACAACCCGGACATCCTGAAGGACGCCGGGGTCGACGGGCCGCCGAAGTCGATCCCCGACTTCATCACCGCGCTGAAGGCCGTCAAGGACAAGACGAAGAAGGTGCCGCTGTCGCTCGGCGCGCAGTGGACGGCCGACCACCTGCTGGAGAACGTCCTGCTGGGCAGCCTCGGCACCGACGGCTACAACGCGCTGTGGAAGCCGGGCGCCGACTGGAGCACCCCGGCGGTCAGCAAGGCGCTGAACGAGTTCGGCGAGATCATGAAGTACACGACGCTGGAGGCCGCGTCCACCGACTGGCAGGGCGCCGCGAAGGCCGTCGTGGACGACAAGGCCGCGTTCAACATCATGGGCGACTGGGCCTACGGCTACTTCGTCGGCGACGCGCCCAACGGCCTCGGCAAGAAGCTCGACACCGACTTCAAGTTCGCACCGGCGCCGGGCACCGAGGGCACCTACATGTGGCTGTCGGACAGCTTCACCCTGCCCAAGGGCGCGCCGCACCGCGCCGGCGCGATCGCGTGGCTGAAGGAGGTGTCCAGCAAGGAGGGGCAGGACCTCTTCAACCCGAAGAAGGGCTCCATCCCCGCCCGTAAGGACGCCGACAAGAGCCTCTACACCGGCTACCTGGCGACCGCGTTCGAGGAGTGGAACAACCCGCAGACCAAGCTGGCGGGCTCGTTCTGGCACGGCGTGAACGCCAACAACAAGTGGCACACCGACATCGACACCGCGATCGGCCTGTTCCTGCAGAACAAGGATGTGGCCAAGCTCCAGCAGGCGCTGGTGAGCGCGGCCAAGAACAGCGGACAGTGACGGCGTCGGATGAGGGCCTGAAAGCAGCTGACCCCGGCCGCCGGGACGCGTCTGAGAAGCACCGTTCGTCGCTTCTCAGGCGCAGCCGCAAGTGGCTGCCGGGGCTGCTGCTGGTCTCGCCGTCCATCGTCGCGATCGGCCTGTTCGTCTACGGGCTGCTGTTCTGGAACACGCGGGTCGCGCTGAGCGGCAAGCACGACGAGATCTCCGAGTACGGGTTCGACAAGGGCAAGAACTTCATCGACCTGTGGAGCCAGCCGAGCTGGCCGGGGGCGGTGAAGCACGCGCTGCTGTTCACCGCCGTGTTCGTCGTCGGCGCGCTGGCGCTCGGCGCGTTCCTGGCGTTCCTGATGGACAAGGGCATCCGCGCGGAGGCGGGCTTCCGCGTCGTGTACCTGTTCCCGATGGCGGTGTCGTTCATCGCCAGCGGGGTGGTGTGGCGGTGGCTGATGAACCCGGCGCCGCCGCAGCGCGCCGTCGGGTTCAACCAGCTGTTCGACAAGCTGCATCTCGGCTTCCTGTCGAACAACTGGTGGCAGAACCCGGACTGGGGCATGGCGGCGATGGCCCTCCCCGCCATCTGGCAGATGTCCGGATATGTCATGGCTTTGTACCTGGCCGGGTTCCGCAGCGTCCCCGAGGACCTGCGCGAGGCGGCGCGGGTGGACGGCGCGTCCGAGTGGAAGGTGTACCGGTACGTGGTGTTCCCGCAGCTCCGCCCGGTGACGCTGTCGGCGCTGATCATCCTCGGGCACATCTCGCTCAAGGTGTTCGACCTGATCATGGCGATCGCGGGCAAGCAGATCATCACCTACGTCCCGGCCATCGCCACCTACGTGGAGATCTTCGACCGGCACGACCCGGCCAACGGCGCCACCATCGCCACCTACATGCTGGTCGCGGTCGCCGTCCTCGTGATCCCGTACCTGGTGTGGTCCGTCCGATCGGAGCGCACCCGATGACGCGCGCGGAAGCACCCCCGGCGACCCCGGTGTGGCGCCGGCTGGCGGGCGGCATGCGCGGACGCCGCACGGGCGGCGCCGGGACGACCGGCCCGGGCCGGCCCTCCGGCCCCGTGCAGGCGGTGAAGCTGGTCATCTTGCTGGCGTTCGTGCTGCTGTTCCTCATCCCCGTCTACGTGCTGGTGGTGACGAGCTTCAAGCCGCTGGACGAGGCGGACCCGAGCAGCGCGTGGAGCCTGCCGGGCAGCTGGAGCATGTCCGGCTGGCGCGCGGCGTGGGACACCCTGAAGCCCGGCCTGGAGAACAGCGTCAAGATCGCGGTGTCCGGGTCGATCATCTCGGCCGTGCTGGGGTCGATGAACGGCTACGTCCTGTCCAAATGGCGGTTCCCGGGCGCGGACGTCGTCTTCACGCTGTTCCTGTTCGGCATGTTCATCCCGTACCAGGCGGTCATGATCCCGCTGGCGGGCCTGCTGACCGACATGGAGCTGGCGGGCACGATCCGCGGCCTCGTCCTCGCGCACGTCGTGTACGGCATCCCGATCTGCACGCTCATCTTCCGGAACTACTACGTGACGATTCCGGACGAGCTGATCGAGGCGTCCCGCGTGGACGGCGCCGGCATGCTGCGCACGTACTGGTCGGTCGTCCTGCCCGTGTCGGCGCCCGCGTTCGCGGTGACGCTGATCTGGCAGTTCACCTCGATGTGGAACGACTTCCTGTTCGCGGTGTTCCTCGGGGCCCCCGACAGCTGGCCGGTCACGGTGATGCTGAACAACACCGCGGGCTCGGGCGCGGTCGCCGTCCAGTACAACCAGCAGATGGCCTCGGCGCTGCTGGCGTCCCTGCCGACGCTCCTCGTCTACCTGCTGCTCGGACGGTTCTTCATGCGCGGCCTCATGGCGGGAGCCCTCAAGGGATAGATCACAGGAGCACGACAACCCGGCGCCCGCCTCAGGCGTCACATGGATGATCGAAGGAGATCCGCATGGGAGTCGAACGGCCCGGCAGCCGTCCCATGACGGACATCAACCCATTCGACCCGCCCGTTGGCAATTCCGCCGGGATGCGCCTAGCCTCTCGGGCATCGTCGCGCGGCACACCGGCGTCCCGCCGGAGCCTCGGCGATCCCGGACCGCAGCAGACGGGTCGAGCAGTGGAGGTGGCCGCGTGCAGGCGATGAGTGTTCAGCAGCCCTGGGCGTTCGCGATCGCGCGCGGCGGCAAGTCCGTCTCGAACCAAAGCTTTCCGACCGCCTACCGCGGCCCCCTCCTCATCCACGCCTCGATGCGCGTCGACCTCAAGGCGTGCGACTCGCCGCTGATCCAGGCCGCCGGCTGGGACCCGCGCGACCCGCTCGCCACGATCGGCGCCGTCATCGCCGTCGCCGACCTGGAGGACGTCTGCTCCGCCGCCGTCCACGACGGCACCTGCGACTGCGGCCCCTGGGCGGAACGCGGCTACCACCACTGGCACCTCACCGCCATCCGTCCCCTCCCCCGCCCCATCGTCGCCTTGGGCCGCACCGACCTCTGGCAGCCGCACCCCACCCTGATCGAAAAGGTGAACACCATGTTCACCACCGCCTCCCTCAACACCGCCAACTGAGAGTAAAAGGATCGCTACACTAGGTCTTCGAAATCGGGCGGGGTAACGTAGTGCCTGCATGGATTCGTCATGCCACCAACGGGAGCGGCACGTGAGCATCGCGCACGATCATGGCGGGCTGGGCCCGTACACGGTGGAGGACCTGCACGCCCGAGAGGACGAAGGCCGAGGCCTTGAACTCGAGGATGGGTGGCTGGTCCAGTTGTCTCCGAATCCACTGCACAGCATCGCCTATCGGAGGCTGCACGAACTCATCGAAGCCGCCGCGGCACAGGCCGGCGCCCACGTATACGTGGACCGAGGCGGGGACTGGGAGATCAGCACAACGGCGGGCATCCGCAAGCCCGATGTGATCGTGGTGCCCGGCGACATCGCCGCATCGTGGTTCGATGGCGACTGCCCTACCACCATTCCCGGGCAGGACCTGCTCCTCGTCGTGGAGGTCGTCTCACCGCGCAGCGGAAGCGAGGGCAGGGATCGCTTCCGCAAGCCCCAGGAGTACGCGGCGATGGGGATTCCCCAGTACTGGCTGGTCGACTACACGCCGGAACCCGTCATCCAGGTCTTCGTCCTGGACGACAACCAGACCGGACCCAACGGAAAAAAGGTCAGCGCCTACCGGCTCGACCAGGCGGCGAAGGCCGGGGACACGCTGGAAGTCGAGATAGCGGCCGACAAGCCGTTCACTGTCCGGCTCGATCCGAAGCTTCTCAAGGAACGTCCCGCACACCTCCGAGACCACTGAGGGCGTCGGCGGCTTCGCGGAGGCGGTGGAATTCGGCGGCGAGGCGGTCGAGTTGCCAGCTGGCGTTGAGGCCGCTCGGGTTCGGGAGGACCCAGATTCGCGCGGGGCCGAACGTTTCGTCCTGCGGGCCTATCTGGGTGTGGGGGCGGCCGAACGCCGTGCGGTAGGCGGTGACTCCGGCCACTGCGAGGTAGGCGGGGCGGTGGCGTTCGACGAGGGCTTTCAGGCGGCGTCCGCCTTCGCGGAGTTCTTCGTCGGTCAGTTCGTCGGCGCGGGCGGTGGCGCGGGGCACCAGGTTCGTGATGCCGAGGCCGAGGTCGGCGAGGAGGTCCTGTTCGGACGGGTCCAGGAGGCGGTCGGTGAAGCCGGAGCGGTGCAGGGCCGGCCAGAAGCGGTTGCCGGGACGGGCGAAATGGTGGCCGACGGCGCTGGAGTAGAGGCCCGGGTTGATGCCGCTGAACAGCACGCGGAGCGCCCCGCCGCCCGGGGGAAGGACGTCGGAGAGGACACGGTCGCGGGCGGCCTCAAGGTCGGCCTTCGTGGGGCGCATCAGATCAGGTTACGGACGATCAGCACCATCGCGGACGTTCCGACGACGATGAGGAGCGCCAGGCGGAGGCGTCCGGCGTCCAGGTAGCGGCGCACCGGCCCGGCCAGCAGGAACCCGGCGAGGACGAACGGGAGCAGTGCCAGGCCCGCGACGACCTGCCGGACGGGGAGGTGCCCGGCGACGCCGAGGACGGTCAGGGACAGCAGCGCGCCGCCGAAGAAGTACAGGGCGAGGGTCGCGCGGACGCGCGGGCCGCTCTCGCGCTGGTACAGCAGCGCGATGGGCGGGCCGCCGATCCCGGACGCGGTCCCGGTGGTGCCGGAGATGACGCCGGCGGCGGCGAGCGTCCGGCGGTTGCGCGGCACCTCCCGCTCCCGGGTCGTCATGGCGAGCGCGGCGAGGACGACGACGCCGATCACCACGCCGAGGACGCGGTCGGGAACGGCGGCCACCAGCCACACGCCGAACGGCGTCCCGGCGAGCCGGCCGCCGAACGCCCAGCCGAGCCCGCGCGGGTCGACGTGCCCGACCTCCTGGGCGAGGGTCGCGAGCGGCAGGACGAGCGCGACGACGAGGATCGTCCCCGGCATCAGCGACGGGAACAGCATCGTCACGATCGGGGTCGCGACCAGGCCGACGCCGAGGCCGACGCTGCCCTGCACGATCGCGCCGATCAGCGCCGCCAGCCCGCCGAGCAGGAGGAAGTCGAGATGCGGCACGCCGGCCGACGCTACATCCCGACTTATCCGATCATCATCAGGCGGATGCCTCGGTGAGGCACTCCACGCCGGCCGACGCTACGTCCCCGATTATCCGGTCTCCATCAGGCGGATGCCTCGGTGAGGCGTTTGAGCTGGTCGTCGGTCAGGGTCGTCCGGGCCGCCTCGATGAGGGGCGGGAGCTGGTCGAGGGTGCGGGCGCTGGCGATGGGCGCGGCGACGGTCGGCTGCGCGGCGAGCCAGGCCAGTGCCACGGTCGCGACGGCGGCGCCCTGCTCCTCGGCGACGATGTCGAGCGCGGCCAGCACGTTGCGTCCGCGCTCGGTCTCCAGGTGCTTGGCGGCCCGGCCCGCGCGCACACTGTCCACGTTGGCGTCGGGGCGGTACTTGCCGGTCAGGAAGCCCGACGCGAGACCGTAGTACGGGACGGCCGCCAGCCCGTGCCGTTCGGCGATGTCGCGGCGCGGCCCCTCGTAGGTGTCGCGGGACACCAGGTTGTAGTGCGGCTGGATCGCCACGTAGCGGGCGATGCCCTCTCGCTCGCTGAACTCCAGGGACGCCTCCAGCCGGTCCAGCTCGATGTTCGACACGGCGATCTGCCGGACCTTGCCCGCGGTGACCAGTTCATCCAGCGCCGTCATGATGTCCTCGACGGGCACGGACGGGTCGTCGAAGTGCGTGTAGTACAGGTCGATGCGGTCGGTGCGGAGCCGCCGCAACGAGTCGTCCGCCGCCGCCCTGATGTTCGCCGGGGCGAGGCCCTTGCGCTCGGGGTGCCGGCCGACCTTCGTCGCGATGACGATGTCGTCCCGGTTGCCGCGCGCCTCCGCCCACTCCCCGATGATCGTCTCGGACTCGCCGCCGCTGTTGCCCGGCGCGGACGCCATGTAGGAGTCGGACGTGTCGACGAAGTTCCCGCCGGCCGCCGCGTAGGCGTCCAGGATCTCGAACGAGCGCTCCTTGCCGGCCGTCCAGCCGAACACGTTGCCGCCCAGGCAGAGCGGGAAGACGTCCACATCACCGATCTTGTTCATGCCAGCCATCCCTTGATCCAATCAGAGAGTCCAGGACGGCCATTCCCGCCGGGTCTCGGAACACTCCTGGCACAATTTCCGTATGGTCACCGCTTGTCTCGCTTTCGCCGCCATGGCGGCGCTGCTGACGATCACCCCGGGCGTCGACACGATGCTCGTCCTGCGCGGCACCGTGACCGGCGGTCGCCGGACCGGGCTCCTCGCGTCCTGCGGCGTCGTGACGGGCCTGGTGTGCTGGGCGATGACGAGCGCCGTCGGGCTGACCGCACTGCTGGCCGCGTCCCGGCTGGCGTTCGACGTCCTCCGCGTCGCGGGCGCCTGCTACCTGCTGTGGCTGGGCGGCCGAGCCCTCTGGAACGCCCGCCGACCGAGCACGACCGAGGTCCCGGAGGCGCGCTTCTCCGGCCTCACCGCGTTCCGCACCGGCCTCACCACGAACGTGCTGAACCCCAAGGTCGGCGTCTTCTACATGAGCCTGCTGCCCCAGTTCGTCCCGGACGGCGCCTCGGTGTTCTGGACGAGCATGCTCTTCGCCGTCATCCACGCCGCCGAGAGCCTCCTCTGGCTGGCCCTCATCGTCTGCGCGGCCGGGGCCGCACGCCGCGCCCTCTCCCGTCCCACGGTCAAGCGCCGCCTGCAGCAGCTCACCGGCACGGCCTTCCTGGCCTTCGGCCTCCGCCTGGCCATCGACCACTGAACACACGAAACGGGCCGCCCCATTGCGGAGCGGCCCGTTCTGACGTGATTACTTGCGGATCAGGTTGCGGAGGACGAACTGGAGGATGCCGCCGTGGCGGTAGTAGTCCGCCTCACCGGGGGTGTCGATGCGGACGGTGGCGGTGAACTCCTTGCCGTCCGCCTTGACGGTGACCTCGTCCGGGACGCCGCCCTCGTTCATCGCGGTGACGCCCGTGATGTCGAAGGTCTCGGTGCCGGTGAGGCCGAGCGACTCGGCGGACTCGCCGTCCTTGAACTGCAGCGGCAGGACGCCGAGGCCGATCAGGTTGGAGCGGTGGATGCGCTCGTAGGACTGCGCGATGACGGCGCGGACGCCGAGCAGCGCGGTGCCCTTCGCCGCCCAGTCGCGGGACGAGCCGGAGCCGTACTCCTTGCCCGCGATGACGACGAGCGGGATGCCCTGCTCGATGTAGTTCTCCGAGGCGTCGAAGATGAACGCCTGCGGCGAGCCGTCCCGGGTGAAGTCGCGGGTGTAGCCGCCCTCGACGTCGTCCAGGAGCTGGTTGCGGAGTCGGATGTTGGCGAACGTCCCGCGGATCATGACCTCGTGGTTGCCGCGCCGCGAGCCGTAGGAGTTGAAGTCCCGGACCTCGACGCCGTTGTCCTGGAGGTACTGCGCGGCGGGCGTGCCGACCTTGATCGCCCCGGCCGGGGAGATGTGGTCGGTGGTGACCGAGTCGCCCAGCTTCGCCAGCACGCGGGCGCCGTGGATGTCGGCGACCGGCTCCGGCTCGGCGCCCATCCCGTCGAAGTAGGGGGCCTTGCGGACGTAGGTGGAGGAGTCCTCCCACTCGAACAGGTCGCCGGTCGGGATGTCGAGGCCGGTCCAGCGCTCGTCGCCCTTGAAGACGTCGGCGTAGCTCTCGGTGAACATCTCCTGCCCGATGGACGACTCGACGATCGAGGCGACCTCCTCCGGCGCGGGCCAGATGTCGCGCAGGTAGACGGGGCCGTCGGTGCCCTCGGCGATCGGGTCGTTGAGGATGTCGATGTCCATCGTCCCGGCCAGCGCGTAGGCGATGACCAGCGGCGGCGACGCCAGGTAGTTCATCTTCACGTCGGGGCTGATGCGGCCCTCGAAGTTGCGGTTGCCGGACAGCACCGCGGTGACCGCCAGGTCGTTGTCGTTGACGGCCTTGGAGATCTCCGGCTGCAGCGGGCCGGTGTTGCCGATGCAGGTGGTGCAGCCGTACCCGACCAGGTTGAAGCCGATCTTGTCGAGGTACGGGGTGAGGCCGGCGCGCTCGTAGTAGTCGGTGACGACCTGCGACCCGGGCGCGAGCGAGGTCTTGACCCACGGCTTGCGGGTGAGGCCCCGCTCCACCGCGTTCCTGGCCAGCAGCGCCGCGCCGATCATCACGTACGGGTTGGACGTGTTGGTGCAGGAGGTGATGGCCGCGACGGCGACGTGGCCGTGGTCGATCACGAACTCGGTCCCGTCCTCCAGCTTCACCGGGACGCGCTTGTGCGGACGGCCGGACCCGTTGGCGTCGACGTGCCGCGGCTTGTCGCCCTCGGTCGCGCTGACGATCGCCGGGCTGTCGGACGCCGGGAAGCTCTCGTTGGACGCCTCGTCCAGCGCGCCCATGATGCTGTCGACGTAGTTCTGCACGTCCCGCCGCCAGGTCGCCTTGGCGTTGGCCAGGGAGATGCGGTCCTGCGGGCGCTTCGGGCCGGCCAGCGACGGGACGACCGTGCCGAGGTCGAGTTCCATGTACTCGGAGAACTCGGGCTCCACCGACGGGTCGAGCCACATGCCCTGCGCCTTGGCGTACGCCTCGACGAGCGCGATCTGCTCCTCGTCGCGCCCGGTCAGCCGCAGGTACTTCAGCGTCTCGCCGTCGATCGGGAAGATCGCGCAGGTGGAGCCGAACTCGGGGCTCATGTTGCCGATCGTGGCGCGGTTCGCCAGCGGCAGCGCGTGCACGCCCTCGCCGTAGAACTCGACGAACTTCCCGACCACCCCGTGCTCACGCAGCATCTCGGTGATGGTCAGCACCAGGTCGGTGGCGGTCGTGCCGGCGGGCAGCTCACCGGTCAGCTTGAAGCCCACCACGCGCGGGATGAGCATCGAGATCGGCTGGCCGAGCATCGCGGCCTCGGCTTCGATACCGCCGACACCCCACCCGAGGACGCCGATGCCGTTCTCCATCGTCGTGTGCGAGTCGGTCCCCACACACGTGTCCGGATATGCCACACCATTCCGGTCGAACACCACCCGCGCCAGGTGCTCGATGTTCACCTGGTGGACGATGCCGGTACCGGGCGGGACGACCTTGAACTCGTCGAACGCCGTCTGCCCCCACCGCAGGAACTGGTAGCGCTCCTTGTTCCGCTCGTACTCCCGCTGCACGTTCCGCTCGAACGCCTGCGGCGTCCCGAAGTAGTCGACGATGACCGAGTGGTCGATCACCATCTCGGCCGGCGCCAGCGGGTTGATCTTCGTCGGGTCGCCGCCCAGGTCCCGCACGGCCTCGCGCATCGTGGCGAGGTCGACGACACACGGCACACCGGTGAAGTCCTGCATGATCACCCGCGCGGGGGTGAACTGGATCTCCTTGCTCGGCTGCGCCTGCGAGTCCCACTGCGCGAGCGCGCGGATGTGCTCGGCGGTGACGTTCGCGCCGTCCTCGGTGCGCAGCAGGTTCTCCAGCAGCACCTTCAGGCTGTACGGGAGACGGGCCGCGCCCTCGACGGCGTCCAGCCGATAGATGTCGTACGACTTGTCGCCAACCTGCAGCTTGTCAAGGCTGCCGAAGCTGTTCGCGGACACGGACTCCTCCTCCATCGCAGCCGCGCGTCCGGTCCGGGACATGAGCGCGCGGCGCTCCTCTTGATCTTCCTTCGGCCTCCGCGCCCGGCGCTCCAGCGCTCGGCGGGACGGGTGCACGTCTACCTTGATCCTGCCTTAGTCAACCCCCCGACCGGCAATCGGGTCCGCCCAACTTCCGCCCCTTTTCTCTCGACGTCAAGCTATCCCCAATTTATCTCGACATCAAGCTACTTGCACCCCAGCACGTGCCCGAGCCCACACCCCCGAACCACAGCCTCGCCCCCTCCGCCGGCCGACTGTTCAAACGAGACATCGACTACCGACCCTGCCAGCCCAGGGAAACGAACAGCGTCGCCCAGTCACCGTTCGCCACCGTGGGAACCCTCGGCCAGTCTGGTGTCGCCCCGCGTCGGCGGGCGAGTGCGCGGAGGTTGACACGGGGACGTTCGAATCAGCCGAGAACAGGGAGCATTTCCGCTCGCACCTGCTCAGGCTTCACCGCGAAGCTGGAGAACCGAGCAGCCGCGAGAAGCGCCGGCAGACGATGCGGCTTCAGCTTCGCGACTGGTTCAACGGACTGCGCGTCCACTTGCGGGAATAGGAGGCTCCCCTCGGCTCCCGGCGGCATCGCCGCCGACTACGGGCTTACCGCAACTGACCGCTCCCGGCTCCGCCCACAAGGTTCTGGACGAACTGCTTGAGCGGCTGCGCAGCCAAGAAGAGGCCCAGGAAGAACTGCACCGCCGGCTCGATGAGACGCGCGACGAGTTGAGCACCGTCAACAGCAAGTTGAAAGAGTTGCGCACCCGGACGAGCCAGGAGCGGCGGGACAGGCTTGAGCGGGAGATAGCGCACCTGAAGGGCCAAAAGAAAGCACTGGAAGACCAGATCGACCGCCTGCTGAACCGACTTGAAGACGCACCTCTGCAACGAATCGACATCCTCAAAGACGGTAAGCATTCACGTCAGACGCGCAGTGTGATGGGCGGCTGCTTCGGGTGACGGTCCGTTGCTTTGATCATCGATGGTGGGCTGTGATGTGATCTTGGTGTGTCCGGCCTGGAGGAGATGTCGCGTGA
>NZ_JABXFD010000644.1 GCF_013372625.1 Actinomadura sp. BRA 177 | reverse complement strand
CCTCGACGCGCTGTGCCTTGTCCTTTTCGGCGCCAGGGTCAGATGTGGATACGCGCCAGCGGCTGTCCTGCCGCCCCTTCCCGGGCCGGCGTCGGCGAACGCGATGGAGCCGCCGCACACCTCCCGGCCGGCCTGCCGCGCGGCGACCGCCCAGGCGCGGTTCCGGCCCGGGAAGGGGCGGCAGGACAGCGTCGTGCCCCGGTCCAGCTCGCAGAACCGGGTGAAGCCGAGGCCGGCGACGACCCGTCCCGGCCGCCGCCCGCGCGCCCGCAGCCCGTCGGCGCGGACGGCCAGCTCCAGCAGGCCGCTGAACAGCAGCATGCCCGGCACATGGTCGAGCGGGTGGTCGAAGTAGAAGGAATCGGACTCGTCGACGACCAGCTCGCGGAATCGCTCGATAACGGACGCGGTCATGCGCGCTCCCTCCAATTACCGGCCCCGGGTTCCTCGGCCCCGCCTACCGAAAACGACACCGGAGGCCCTTCTCGGAAGGGCGGATCAGCCGAGCGGACGGCCGTCATCTTGCTACAGAAATGCGCATCGCTGAACTGCACCCCTGGGCAGTCCGGGCCACGCCGGGCTGCCCAGTCAGGTAACCCGGCGTCCCCCGGGCACGCTCCGCGCGAGGCCGCCCCCGCCTGGAAACCGCATGTCAGGGTCCACTTGCAGGGGGCGGGCCGGCGGCCGGGAGGACAGACCGCGCACGTCACCCGGCCGCAATGCGGACGGATAGGCCCGTGTTTCGCCGCGCTCCTCGGCGCGTTTTACCGCGGCCGTCGCACAAGATATATTTTCACAATATTGTTCAAATCGGGACGGATACAACCGGACCTGTGAGGTTGCCCACAAATAAGTGGCAGAATGCGGCCATGCGGCGGGGCCCGGCCCGGCGGTTCCGCTCACGTCCGCCGGACCGGGCCCCGTCCCCCGATCCCCCCGGCGGGATTCCGCACCCGCCGCGTGCTGAGGCGGTTACCCGGCCGTCCAGGCGGCATGCGCCGTCCGCCCGGAATTCCGGCGCTTGTCAGCGGGCTGACAAATACGGCCCCGCACGGTGAAGGCGGCTGAGTGTCGCGGCTCACACACCGCGCCTAGGTTGGGACGACCGGGACGCCCGACCGCCCGGACATGGCGCTCAAGCGAGGGGCGAGCGGGAGGTGGCACCGTGACCGCGGCGCACGAGGACGCGCACTCCGCATCACCGGTCCTGGAGGGCCTGACGGAGGAGCCGTGGCGGGACGTCCCGGCGGAGGAGGCGCGCTGGATGCGGCCCCGCCTGCCGGACCTGCTCGGCGTGATGGTCAAGGGCGTGCTGCGGCACGTCCCCGAGTACGACCGGCCGGGCGACGCGGCCTACTGGCGGGTGGCCGAGGCCGCGGTCGCGCAGGCGATGGAGCACTTCGTGCAGATGATCGCCGACCCCGACACCTCGTGGAAGGAGGTGTACCAGGTCTACTTCGACGTCGGCTACGGCGAGGCCGTCGAGGGCCGCAGCCTGGAGCACCTGCAGAACGCGATGCGGGTCGGGTCGCGGATCGCCTGGCGGCACCTCGCGGTCGAGGCCGAGCGGCTCGGCCGGCCCCGCGCGCTGGTCAGCCTGCTCGCGGAGGCGAACTTCGCCTACCTGGACGCGCTCGCGTCCGCGGCGGCGCACGGCTACGCGCGGGCGAGGGAGAAGGCGGCCGGGGAGCGCGAGCAGCGCCGCGGCCGGCTGCTGGCCCTGCCTGCCGGACCTGCCGGCGC
>NZ_JABXFD010000349.1 GCF_013372625.1 Actinomadura sp. BRA 177 | reverse complement strand
AGAGCTCGCGGGCGAGCGGCGTCAGGTCCCGGCCCGGCCGGTCGTTCAGCGCGACCCGGTGGCCCTGCGCGGCGAGCCGCCGCGCCACCGCCGTGCCGAGCCCGCCGCCCGCCCCGGTGACCAGCGCGACCGCCATCACATCACCATCCCCGAGTTGGGGGAGAGGATCTCCCCGGCGCAGAACGTCGCCTCCTCCACCAGGTAGGCGGCGGCGAGCGCGACCTCCTCGGCGGAGGTGAGCCGCCCGGTGGGCAGCGTCTGCACGAAGGCGGGCCTGCGCCACGGCGAGTTCTGCGGCAGCATCGGCGTGTCGGTCGGGCCGGGCGCCACCGCGTTCACCCGCACCCCGGCCGGCGCCAGCTCCGCCGCCAGCGACCGGACGAGCCCGATCACCGCGCCCTTGGCGGCCGAGTAGTGCGCCTCGCCGTCCCCGCCGCCGATGGCCAGGTCGGAGGTGACCGCGACCACGGTGCCCCGGCCCCGCTCCACCATCCCCGGCGTCACGGCCCGGCACACGTTCACGACGCCGCCGAGGTGCACCCGCAGCATCCGGAGCCAGTCCGGCCAGGCGATGTCGGACACCGGGACGATCGCGTAGTGCCCGGCCGCGCACAGCGCCGCCTCGATCGGCCCCATCTCCCGCTCGATCCGCCGGACCGCGGCGCCCACCTGCTCCGGGACGGCCACGTCCACGCCCACCGTGTGGTCGGCGTCCGCCGCCGGGACGAGGTCCAGCCCGGCCGTCGTCCAGCCGCGGCCTGCCAGCTCGCGTACCGTCGCGCCGCCGATCCCGCCGGCCGCGCCGGTGACGAGTGCGACTCGCTCCCGCATCCGGATCACCCCCCGAAGCTTCCAGGCAAACCCGACATAATTCCAGGTGGCAAGGGGTGGGGCGATTTCTTGGCCGACCGCACCGCGACACGCCCGGACCGTCGTACCCTTCTCCAACGCACGGTTCTCCCAAAACACGGTCACGGGCACGGACCACCCCCGCGCCGGGGTGAGATGGTGAAGTGGTGACCAGTGATTCGGGGGTGCAGCACACCGTCCGGCAGCTCCTGGCGGTGCCGCGGTTCCGGCTGCGCCTGGTCGCAGGGGAGACCGGCATCGACCGGCCGCTGCGCTGGGCGCACTCCACCGAGCTGCTCGACCCCGCGCCCCACCTGCGCGGCCAGGAGATCGTCCTGACGGCCGGCGCGTCGCTGCAGGACCCGGGCGCCTGCGCCGCGTTCGCCGAGTCGGTGAAGGCCGGCCGGGCGAGCGCGATCGGCTACGGCGTCGGCGACGTGACCGGCGAGGTGCCGGACGCGCTGCGGGACGCCTGCGAGCGCCTCGGCCTGCCGCTGCTGGAGGTGCCGCGGGAGGTCCCGTTCCTCGGCTTCACAGAGTGGTTCGCCGAGCGGCTCGCGTCCACCCGCGACGAGCGGCGCGAGTGGGAGGAGACCGGGCGGCTGCTGCGCATGGTCCAGCAGGGCGTCGCGTCTTCCGAGGCGCTCCGCGACCGGGTCGACGACGCCGGGCTCGACCCGGCGGCGCTGCTCGTGATCGCGATGGACGGCGTCGCGGAGGAGCTGCCGGGCGTCCTCGGCGTGGACGGCGACATCGCGCTGCTCATCACCAACGACGCGCACGCCTGGTCCGAGCCCGCCGGCGTCGGCAGCCCCGGCCCGCTCGACCACCTGCCGGTCTCCCTCGCCGAGAGCCTCACCGCCCTGGACTCCGCGCGCCGCGGCGGCGGCGTCGTGCACGCCTCGGACCTCGCCACCTTCCAGGCCCTCCTCGGCCGCCTCGACCAGGACCAGCTGGCCCCGTTCGTCCAGCAGATCGCCCGCCCGCTGAACGAGTACGACAGCGCCCACGGCACCCGCCTCACCGAGACCCTCCGCACCTTCCTCGACCTGGGCGGCGCCGTCGGCGCCACGTCCCGCGCCCTCTTCCTCCACCCGAACACCCTCCGCCACCGCCTGGCCCGCATAGAGTCCCTGACCGGCCGCGACCCCCTCCAGTTCGAAGACCGAGTGGCCTTGGCCATCGCCATCTGGGCCGTCGTCCAACGCTGAGAAGCCGCGCACAAAAGGCGCCTCGACAAAAGCGCACCCGTGGGCCCGCTACTGTCCATATATGTCATGATTTATGCATTGCGTCCCCAGGGTGCGCACCCGCCTTTTCTCAGCAGGACGGCGAGAAGACGCGACAGTGGCCGGCCCACCACGCCTGCCCGGCCCCAACCATTCCCAAGACCCGAGAACGCGCTCGCCCGGACGAACGCTACGCGGGCCGCCCCGCCCGGCCGGGCCGAGAGCGCGACCTCGCCTTTCTTGATCTGCTGGGCGCGGCGAATGGCGGGTGGGGCGCGGCTGGGCGCCAGCCGGGGTCTGACCTCGCATTTCTTGCCCTGCTGGAGGGGCGAACGGCGGGAGGGGTGGCTGGGCGCCGGCGGGTGGTGCGGCCTCGGTCTTCCTGGTCTGCTGGATGTAGTGGATGGTGGGGTGTCGCTGGGTGTCGGCTGGGGGTGCGGAGGGTGACGGGATCGTGGCTCGGGCGTAAGTGGTCGGCTCGGGTGTGGCATCTCTCGTCACCGGTGTCCCGTGGACCTCGGGAGTGTGCACATTATGGACATTCGTTAATGTCCTGAACGTCGATGTGTTCGTGCCGAATTTCGCGTTCGCGGGCGGGGGCGGGGTGGCGGGTCTAGGTTTGCGGGAGACGTACGGGAGAGACGGATCCGTACTATCCCCGAAGGAGCGTCTGACCCATGACGGATGCGCCATCACCAGCGACCGGCGGCCCGGAGCAGGGGCCCGAAACGAAGATCAACACTGATGTCCCGCAGTCGGCCCGGATCTGGAACTACTGGCTCGGCGGCACCGACAACTACGAGATCGACCGGGTCGCGGGGGACGAGTACTTCTCGCTGTATCCCGGGATCGTGCCCATCGCGCGCGCCGGCCGCTACTTCATGGACCGGGCGATCAGGTTCCTGGCGCTCGAACGCGGGATCCGGCAGTTCATGGACTGCGGCACCGGGCTCCCGACCGTGGACAACACCCACGAGATGGCGCAGCGGGCCGCGGCCGACGCGCGGGTCGTGTACGTCGACAACGATCCGCTCGTCCTCGCGCACGCGCGGGCACTCCTGACGGGCACCCCGGAGGGGCGGACGTCCTACATCGACTGCGACCTGCACGACCCCAAGACGATCATGGACCGGGCGGGAGAGATCCTCGACCTGTCGCGGCCCGTGGGGCTGCTGCTGATCGGTGTCATGGGGCACATCGTCGACCCCGACGAGGCGTTCGGCGTCGTGCGGGGACTGCTGGAGCCGCTGGCGTCCGGGAGCTACCTCATCCTGCACGACTCCACCGACGAGAACGCGGCGTTCAACGCGGCGCAGGCCGCGTACGACGAGACCGGCGCGATCCCGTTCCGGCTGCGCAGCCCCGCGTTCATCCGGGAGTACTTCGACGGGCTGGAGATCGAGGAGCCCGGCCTCGTCACCAGCGGGGCGTGGCGGCCCGAGGTCGGGGGGATGGACGTCGAAGATCTTCCGACGCTGTGCGCGGTGGCGCGGAAACCCTGACGCGGAGGCAAGGTCGCGCACCGTTTCCTTCCCGCAGCGCTGCGTGAAGCTATAGTGAGGGCCGTCGTCCCTGGCCGATCCCCCCGACGAGGAGTCCCGTTGGCCTCCGTCACGAGAACCGCCAGCAGGCAGCCGTCCCCCGCCCGGCCGGCGCGCGCCCACGGGGACCCGCTGGTTCCCCGGATGCTGCTCGGCCGGCGGCTCCGCGAGCTGCGCGAGCGGGCCGGGCTCTCCCGGCGGGACGCGGGACGGATCGTGCACGGCTCCGAGTCCAAGATCGCCCGGCTGGAGCAGGGCCGCACCGGGAGCCGGCCGCGCGAGACCGCCCGGCTGCTCGCGGTGTACGGCGCGGACGGCGACGAGCGCACCACCCTGCTCGCCCTCGCCGAGCAGACGACCGCGCGTGCCTGGTGGCACGACGACGGCGACATCGTGCCGTCCTGGGTGCGCCCCTACCTGAGCGCCGAGCAGGCGGCCAAGCTGGTCCGCACGTTCGAGGCCCAGTTCGTGCCGGGCCTGCTGCAGAGCGAGGGCTACGCCCGCGCGCTGATCCGCCGCGCGAACCACCCCGAGGACGAGGTCGAGCGGCGGGTGGAGTTCCGGATGCGGCGCCAGCGGGTGCTGCGCCGCCGGCCGCGCCCGCTCAACCTGTGGGTCGTGCTGGACGAGCAGGCGCTGTGGCGTCCGATCGACGGCCCGGAGACGATGCGCGGGCAGATCCGGCACATCATGCAACTGTGCGGGCGGCCGAACGTCACCGTCCAGATCGCCTCGCCCGGCGCCTCCGTCCGGGCAGCGGGGGACGGGCCGCTCACCCTCGTCCGGTTCCCGCAGCAGGGCCTGCCCGACATGGTGTACCTGGAGCGCGGCGACGGCGCCGGCTACCCGGTGCGGCGCGCGGAGATCGAGCGGCACTGGCACGTCTTCAACACGCTGGTGACCGAGGCCGCGCCGCCCGAGCGGACGCCGCGCATCCTCGCCCGGCTGCTCGCCACCTTCTGATTCCTCCGCCGCGCCGTCCCACCGGGATGAGACGCGGGTCTCGCGAAAATGAGTCTCGGGATTAGACGCAAGTCTCGCCTTGAGTCCAATATAACGGAACGGGAAAATTTGCTGACCAGCGGTCATCCGCGGGCGCACCGATCACATATTCCCGGCTGACCACTTCCGGCCTTGCTCGACAAATTACGGTTATTCGGGAGGGATCCCGGAGCGGTTCGGGGACGTACGTCCCAGGGGCCTCATGACGGGCCATGTTTACCGGGCCTTCGCCCGGATATCGGGCATCGATGAACACCCCCGCGCCGCCGCCGCCCCGAAGGAACGCCAATGTCCGTCAGCGAGCGTTTGTGGAACGAGACCGAGGAACGCCGCACCCGGATCGAACTCCAGCGCCGGGAGAACTTCCCGGTCGCGACCCGCCTGCTCCCCGCGCGCCATCGCGAGCACCTGCTGAACGTCTACGGCTACGCCCGGCTCGTGGACGACATCGGTGACGAGGCGCCGCCGGGCGAGCGCGCCGAGCTGCTCGACCTGGTGGAACGCGACCTCGACCGCGTCTACGCGAGCAAGGCGCCGGAGCTGCCCGTCCTGCGCGACCTGGCCCGCACCATCGCCGCGTGCCGCATCCCGGCCGAGCCGTTCCGCCGCCTGCTGGAGGCCAACCGCCGCGACCAGGAGGTCACCCGGTACGCGACGTTCGACGACCTGGTCGGCTACTGCGCGTACTCCGCCGACCCCGTCGGGCACATCGTCCTGCACGTGTTCGGCGCCGCCACCGAAGACCGGCTCCTGCTGTCGGACAAGGTGTGCACCGCGCTGCAGATCATCGAGCACTGCCAGGACGTCGGCGAGGACCACCGCAACGGCCGGATCTACCTGCCGGGCGACGACCTGAAGCGGTTCGGCTGCACCGAGGACGACCTGACCGCGAAGACCACGCCCACGCGGCTGCGCGGCGTCGTCGCCCTCCAGGCCAAGCGGGCGGGAGCGCTGCTGGACGAGGGCGCCGCCCTCACCGGCCGGCTCCAGGGGTTCGCCCGCGTCGCCGTCGCCGGGTACATCGCGGGCGGCCTGGCCACCCTCGCGGCCCTGGACCGCGGCGGCCACGACGTCCTGGGCAGCCCGCCGCGGCCGAGGAAGACGCGACTTCTCGCCGAGTGGTCGCGGACACTGGGAAGGAGATGACGGGGTGGACGCTCCCAGCGCCTATCAGCACTGCGAGGACATCGTGCGCTCGCAGGCGCGCAACTTCTCGTACGGGATCCGGCTGCTTCCCGCACCGAAACGGCGCGCGCTGAGCGCCGTCTACGCGTTCGCCCGCCGCATCGACGACATCGGCGACGACCACGACGCGCCGCCCGCGACCCGGCTGTCGAAGCTGGGCGACGAGCGCGAGCGCCTCGCCGACGCGGACGCCCACCCGTCCGACCCGGTGCTGGTCGCGCTGTCGGACGCGGCCCACCGCTACCCGATCCCGCTGGAGGCGTTCGGCGAGCTGATCGACGGCTGCGAGGCCGACGTCCGCGGCGAGACCTACGACACCTTCGAGGACCTGCACTGGTACTGCCGGTGCGTCGCCGGTGCCGTCGGCCGGCTGTCGCTCGGCGTGTTCGGCACGTCCGACCCGGAGACGGCCGTGCCGCGCGCCGACGCGCTCGGTGTCGCGCTGCAGCTGACGAACATCCTGCGGGACGTCCGGGAGGACGGGCTGAGCGGCCGCACCTACCTGCCCGCGAAGGACCTCGCCAGGTTCGGCTGCACGCTGCAACGGGACGGTTCCGGCCGGCTGACCGACGACCCGGAGCGGCTCGCGGAGCTCATCCGGTTCGAGGCGGACCGGGCGGAGGAGTGGTACGCGACCGGGCTCAAGCTGCTGCCCATGCTCGACCGGCGCAGCGCCGCGTGCGCCGGGGCGATGGCGGGCATCTACCGGCACCTGCTGAAGCGCATCAAGGCCGACCCGCTGACCGCGCTCGACACCCGCACGTCCCTGCCCACCTGGGAGAAGGCGGCCGTGTCCGCGATGGCCATGTCCGGGGTGCGTCGATGAGCGGGGCGGACGTCGCCGTCGTCGGCGGCGGCCTCGCCGGGATCACGACGGCACTGGCGCTCCAGGAAACGGGCATACGGACGACGATCTACGAGGCGCGGCCACGGCTGGGCGGCGCCACGCACTCCTTCACGCGCGACGGGCTGACCGTCGACAATGGGCAGCACATCTTCCTGAAGTGCTGCTCGGCGTATCAGGGGCTGCTCGAAAGGCTGGGCGCGACGAACCGGGTCCGCGTCCAGGACCGGTTCGACGTCCGCGTCCTGACCCCGGACGGTTCCGGCGGTCGGTTGCGCCGCGCCAAGGCACCCGGCCCGCTGCACCTGGTGCCCGCGCTCGCCGGGTACCGGCTGCTGTCGCCCGCCGACCGGCTGCGCGCCGTCCGCGCGTCGCTGGCGCTCGACCGGCTCGACCCGGACGACCCGGCGCTGGACGCGTCCAGCATGGGCGGCTGGCTCGCCGGCCACGGCCAGCGGCCGCAGGCCCGCGACGCGCTCTGGGACCTGTTCGTCACGGCCGCGCTCAACATGCGGCTGGACGACGCCGCGCTCGGCCCGGCCGCGATGGTGTGCCAGACCGCGCTCCTCGGCCGCGCGGACGCCGCCGACATCGGCGTCCCCACGATCCCGCTCGGCGACCTGCACGGCACGATCGCCGCGGCGAAGATCAAGCGGGGCGGCGGGCGGATCGAACTGGGCGCCAAGGTCACGTCGGTCGACGCCGGGCCGAAGCTCGTCGTGAACGGCGCCCCGGTCAGCGCGGACGCCGTCGTCATGGCGGTGCCGCACCGGGCGGCGGCGTCGCTCGTCCCCGATGAGGCGTCCCCGGACCGGGCGAAATGGGACGGTCTCGGCTCCAGCCCCATCGTCAACGTCCATGTCGTCTACGACCGGCCGGTCTTGGACGAGCCGTTCGTCGCCGCCGTCGGCTCGCCCGTCCAATGGGTGTTCGACCGGACCGCGGTGAGCGGCCTGTCCGGCGGCGGCCAGTACCTCGCGGTCTCGGTGTCGGCGGCCGACCGCTGGATCGACACGCCCACCGCCGAACTGCGCGAGGTGTACCTCGCCGAACTCGGGCGGCTGTTCCCGGCCGCCCGCCGGCGCGTCACCGACTTCTTCGTGACGCGGGAACGGCACGCCACATTCCGTCAGAGCCCCGGCAGCGGCGCGCTGCGTCCCGCGTCCGCGACCCGGCTGCCGTGGCTGTTCCTCGCCGGCGCGTGGACGGACACGGGCTGGCCCGACACGATGGAGGGAGCCGTGCGAAGCGGCCTTACCGCCGCCCGCCTCGTCCGGCGGCACCTGCGGCAGGTGCGGACCGGCGGGGTGAGCGGCCGATGACCACCATTCCCCACTCGATCACCGACGGGCGCGCGCTCGTCGACCAGGCGATGCGCACGTCCGCGGACCGGCTGGACCCCTGGACCCGGCGCGTCGTCGCCTACCACCTCGGCTGGACCGACGAGCACGGCCGGCCGGCGAAGGCGGGCGGGAAGGCGCTGCGCCCCGCGCTGGCGCTGCTGTCCGCCCGCGCCGCCGGCGCCCCCTACGAGACGGCGCTGCCCGGCGCGGTCGCCGTCGAGTTCGTGCACGCGTTCTCGCTGCTGCACGACGACATCATGGACGGCGACCGGACCCGCCGGCACCGTCCCGCCGCGTGGACGGTGTTCGGCCCGTCCGCCGCCATCCTCGGCGGCGACGCGCTGCTCGCGCTGTCGGAGGAGCTGCTGCTCGACGAGCACACGCGGGGCGCGCACTGGGCGGCGCGCGCCCTGGCCGCCGCGACGCAGCGGCTCATCTCCGGGCAGGCGTTCGACCTCGGGTTCGAGCAGCGCGCCGACGTGTCGCTGGACGAGTGCGTCACGATGGCCGCCGACAAGACGGGCGCGCTGCTCGCCTGCGCCAGCTCGATCGGCGCGATGCTCGGCGAGGGGCCGACGCAGCTCGTCACCGGGCTGACCGGATTCGGCGCCGAGATGGGTCTCGCGTTCCAGCTGGTGGACGACCTGCTCGGCATCTGGGGCAGCCCGGAGACGACCGGCAAGCCCGTCCTGTCCGACCTGCGGGCCCGGAAGAAGTCGCTGCCCGTGGTGTACGCGCTGAACGCCGGGACGCCGGACTCCGCGCGGCTCGCCGAGCTGTACGGGAAGCCGGACGAGCCGTCCGAGGACGCCCTGCTGGAGATGGCCCGGCTGGTCGAGGCCGCCGGCGGCCGGGACTGGGCCGCCGCCGAGGCGGACCGCCGGATCGCGTCCGCCGAGCGGCAGCTCGCCGAGTCCGGGATGGACGACCACGTGGCCGCCGAGTTCCGCGACATCGCCCTGTTCGTCACCTCCCGGGACCACTGACCCGGCCATGCGCGAGTCATGAGTAAGGAGACCGCTGAATGACCACGACGGAAGCTCCGGGGCTCACCGGCGCGGCGGCTGCGGCCGCCGACGCGGCCCGCGGCCACCTGCTCGGCCTGCAGTCGCCGGAGGGCTGGTGGAAGGCCGAGCTGGAGACCAACGTGACCATGGACGCCGAGGACCTGCTGCTGCGCCAGTTCCTCGGCATCCGCACCGAGTCGGAGACCGCGGACGCGGCGCGCTGGATCCGCTCGCAGCAGCGCCCGGACGGGACGTGGGCGAACTTCCACGGCGGCCCCGCCGACCTGTCCACCACGATCGAGGCGTACGTCGCGCTGCGGCTCGCCGGCGACCCCGTCGACGCCGACCACATGCTCGCCGCGGCCAAGTTCGCGCGGGACGCGGGCGGCATCGAGGGCAGCCGGGTGTTCACCCGGATCTGGCTGGCGCTGTTCGGGCAGTGGTCGTGGGACGACCTGCCGGTCATGCCGCCCGAGCTGATGTTCCTGCCGAGCCGGGTCCCGCTGAACGTCTACGACTGGGCGTGCTGGGCGCGGCAGACGATCGTCCCGCTGACGATCCTCGGGTCGCTGCGTCCCGTCCGGCCGCTGCCGATCGACCTGGCCGAACTGCGCAGCGGCGTCACCCCGCCGGACGACGCCAAGGGCTGGGGGCGGGCGTTCAACACGCTCGACCGCGTCCTGCACGTGTACGAGAAGACGCCGGTGCGGCCGCTGCGCCGGGCCGCGCTGCGCCGCGCCGCCGACTGGATCATCGCGCGGCAGGAGGCCGACGGCTGCTGGGGCGGGATCCAGCCGCCGTGGGTGTACTCGCTGATGGCGCTGAACGTCCTCGGCTACGACCTCGGCCACCCGGTCATCCGGCGCGGGCTGGACGGCCTCGAACGGTTCACGATCCGGGACGAGCAGGGCCGCCGGCTGGAGGCGTGCCAGTCGCCGGTCTGGGACACCGTCCTCGCCATGAACGCGCTCGGCGACTCGGGCACGCCGCCCGACGACCCCGCGCTGCGGCGCGCGGCGCGCTGGATCGTGGACGAGGAGGTCCGGGGCCCGGGGGACTGGTCGGTGCGCCGGCCGGACACCCCGCCGGGCGGCTGGGCGTTCGAGTTCGACAACGACGTCTACCCCGACACCGACGACACCGCCGAGGCG
The DNA here is from genome assembly GCF_013372625.1 of Actinomadura sp. BRA 177. Taxonomy (GTDB): domain Bacteria; phylum Actinomycetota; class Actinomycetes; order Streptosporangiales; family Streptosporangiaceae; genus Spirillospora. Next base: position 11,041 of record NZ_JABXFD010000349.1, on the reverse strand, counting down.
ATCCTCGCGCTGCGCAAGGTGGCGTTCCCGGAGGCTTCGGAGCCGATCGAGCGGGCGATCCAGTGGCTGAACGGCATGGCCTCGCGGGACGGCGGCTTCGGCGCCTTCGACGCCGACAACACCCGCGAACTGTGCACCAAGCTGCCGTTCTGCGACTTCGGCGCTGTCATCGACCCGCCGTCCGCGGACGTCACCGCCCACGTCGTCGAGGCGCTCGCCAAGGAGGGCCTCGCGGAGACGACCGTGGTCAAGCGCGCGGTCGTATGGCTGCTGAAGGCGCAGGAGGCGGACGGCTCGTGGTTCGGGCGCTGGGGCGCCAACCACGTGTACGGGACGGGCGGCGTGGTGCCCGCGCTCATCGCCGCCGGGGTGCGTCCGGAGAAGCCCGCGATCCGCCGCGCCGTGGCGTGGCTGGAGGAGCACCAGAATCCCGACGGCGGCTGGGGCGAGGACCTGCGCTCCTACGACGACCCGGCCTGGATCGGGCGCGGCGAGTCCACCGCGTCCCAGACGGCGTGGGCGCTGCTGGCGCTGCTCGCCGCCGGGGAGCGTTCCGCCGCCGTGGACGCCGGCGTGCGGTGGCTCGTCCAGAACCAGCGCCCGGACGGGAACTGGGACGAGGACCAGTTCACCGGCACCGGGTTCCCCGGCGACTTCTACATCAACTACCACCTGTACCGGCTGGTGTTCCCGATCAGCGCCCTGGGCCGCTATCTGGAAGGAGTCACATGAGCCGGCTGCTGGTGTGCGCGGCGCTCGGCGTCGAGGCCCGGGCCGTCTCGGCGGACGGGCTGCGGATCGTCCGGACCGGGATGGGACCGGCCAAGGCGCGGGCCGCCGCCGCGAACCTGCCCTCGCACGACGCGCTGGCGGTCGTCGGCTGCGGCGGCGCGCTGGACGAGCGGCTCCGCCCCGGCGACCTGTTCGTGGCCACCGAGGTCCGGGGCCCGTCCGGGACCGTGCCCTGCCGCTCGGCGGAACCGCTCGCCGGCCTCCTGGAGCGGACGACCGGCGCGACCGTCCACCAGGGGCCGCTCGTCACCGTCGACCACATCGTCTCCGGCGCCGAACGCGCCGACCTCGCCGCCGACGGGGCGATGGTCGTCGACATGGAGTCCTCGGTGCTGGCCGAGGCGGCGGGGGACCGGCCGTTCGCGGTGGTGCGCGCCATCGTCGACACGCCCGGCCGCCCGCTGGTCAGCCCCGCCACGCTCACCGGCGGGACGGCCGCGCTGCGCCGGCTGCGGAAGGTCGGCCCGGCCCTGCGCGAATGGGCGGACGCCGCCGGGCCCCGCCGCCTGCTCCTCGCCGGCCCGCGCTCGTTCTGCGCCGGCGTGGAACGGGCCATCGAGATCGTGGAACGCGCGCTCGACCTGCACGGCCCGCCCGTCTACGTGCGGAAGCAGATCGTCCACAACACCCATGTCGTGGACGACCTCAGCCGCCGCGGCGCCGTCTTCGTGGACGAGCTGGACGAGGTCCCGCCCGGCTCGGTGACCGTGTTCTCCGCGCACGGCGTCGCGCCCGCCGTCCGCGACGAGGCCGGGCGGCTCGGCCTGCGCGTCGTCGACGCGACCTGCCCGCTGGTGTCCAAGGTGCACGCGGAGGCCCGCCGGTTCGCCGCGTCCGGGCACCTGGTCGCGCTGATCGGGCACGCCGGGCACGAGGAGGTCGAGGGCACCCTCGGGGAGGCGCCGTCCTCGACCGTCCTGGTCGAGACGCCGGACGACGCCGCGGCGCTGCCGGCCGGCCGGCCCGTCGCCTACCTCACCCAGACCACCCTCGCCGCCGACGAGGCGGGCGAGGTGGCGGCCGCCATCACCGGCCGGTTCCCGGACGCGGTCGGCCCGCACACGGGCGACATCTGCTACGCCACCACCAACCGGCAGGAGGCCGTCGTGGGCGTCGCCCGCGGCAGCGACCTCGTGCTCGTCGTCGGCTCGGCCAACTCGTCCAACTCCCGCCGCCTCGTCGAGGTGGCCGAGTCGCACGGCACGCCGGCGGTGCTGATCGACGGGCCCGGCGACGTCCCGCTGGGACGGCTCGCCGGCGCCCGCGTGGTCGGCCTGACCGCCGGAGCGTCCGCGCCGCCGGCCGTGCTGGACGCGGTCATCGACGTGCTGCGCGGTCTCGGGCCGGTCGAGACCGAGGAGCACACGGTCACCGTGGAGACGACCGAATTCACCCTGCCAAAGGAGGTCCGAACACAATGAGCATGCCGCTTCGCCAGAGCCTTCGCATCGGAACCTATATCCTCCGCAACAAGATGCGCGGCAGGGAGAAGTTCCCGCTGATCGTCGAGCTGGAACCGCTGTTCGCGTGCAATCTCTCGTGCGCGGGATGCGGGAAGATCCAGCACCCGGCGGACACGCTCAAAAGGCGCATGCCAGTCGAGCAGGCGGTCGCCGCCATCGAGGAGTGCGGCGCGCCGATGGTGTCGATCGCGGGCGGGGAACCGCTCATGCACCCGCAGATCCACGAGATCGTGAACGAGCTCGTGAAGCGCAAGAAGTTCGTCTTCCTGTGCACGAACGCGGTGCTCATTCCCCGGCACATCGACAAGTTCAAGCCGTCGCCGTACTTCGCGTGGGCGGTGCACATCGACGGGCTGCGGGAACGGCACGACGAATCCGTCTGCAAGGAGGGCGTCTTCGACGACGCCGTCGCCGCCGTCAAGGAGTGCAAGAAGCGCGGGTTCCGGGTCACCACCAACACGACGATCTTCAACACGGACACCCCGCAGAGCGTCATCGACGTCATGAACTACCTCAATGACGACCTGCAGGTCGACGAGATGATGATCTCGCCGGGGTACGCCTACGACAAGGCGCCCGACCAGGAGCACTTCCTCGGCGTCCAGGAGACCCGGGAACTGTTCAGCAAGGCGTTCGCCGACGGCAACCGCAAGCGCTGGCGGCTGAACCACTCGCCGCTGTTCCTGGACTTCCTGGAAGGCAAGGTCGACTTCCCCTGCACGGCCTGGGCGATCCCGTCCTACTCGCTCTTCGGGTGGCAGCGTCCCTGCTACCTGATGTCGGACGGCTACACCCAGACCTACAGGGAACTCCTGGACGAGACCGACTGGGAGTCCTACGGGCGGGGCCGCGACCCGCGCTGCGCGAACTGCATGGCGCACTGCGGCTACGAGCCCACGGCGGTCATGGCCACCGTCGGCTCGCTGAAGGAGTCCATCCGGGCCATGCGCGACACCTGATCGATATGCCCGGAGAGTGCGGTTTCGCCGCACTCTCCGGGCGTACCGTTCTACGATGGTGATCATGGCGGACGACTGGCCTCCGGCCGAACTCGACCTCGACAAGCCCACCATCGCCCGCGCCTACGACGCGCTCCTCGGCGGCAAGGACAACTTCGCCGCCGACCGCGCCCTGGCCGACCAGACGTCCGCGCTGATCCCGGGCCTGCGCGAATCCGCGGTCGAGAACCGGAAGGTCCTCGTCCGCGGCATCCGCCACCTGGCCGGCGAGGCCGGCATGGACCAGTTCCTCGACCTCGGCAGCGGGCTGCCCACCGTCGAGAACACCCACCAGGTGGCGCAGCGCGAGAACCCGGCGGCCCGCGTCGTCTACGTGGACATCGACCCGCTGGTCTCCGTCCACGGCCGGGCCCTGCTGGCCGACAACGACGTCACGCGGGTGATGACCGGCGACGTCCGCGACCCGGCGGCGGTCCTTTCCGACCCCGCCGTCGAGGGCTTCCTCGACTTCTCCCGGCCGGCCGTGATCATGATGGTCGGGATGCTGCACTACCTGTCCCCGGACGTGGTCGACGGCGTCGTCGCCGCCTACCGCGACGTCCTGGCCCCGGGAAGCCACCTCTTCATGACGTCCCTCGTGGACACGGGCCTGCCCCAGCAGCAGGAGCTGGCCCGCATCACACGAGAGAACCTGGGGGAGGGCTGGGCGCGCACCCCGGCCGAGATCGAAGCCCAGTTCGGCGACTTCGCATTGATCGAGCCGGGCGTCACCTACACCGCCCTATGGCGTCCCGACGCTCCCGCCGACCCGGACAACCTCACCCCGGGCGAACAACTGGGAATGGCGGGAATCGCCGTCAGGCTTCGCTGAGCTTGACCGGGCGGTAGGCCTTGTACTCGCTGCCGGAGTCCAGGCCGTAGTCGCGCGTCCGGTAGTCGGTGCCGTAACGGCCGCGCTGCTCGTACGCCCAGTAGGACGTGTGGTCGTCGTCGGCCCACTTCTCGAAGATGACCACGTGCCGCGTCGTGTTGGTGCCCTCGGCGTCCATGACGAGGTCACCCTTCTTCAGCTCGGACATCTTGATGCGCTCGGTGAACCGGGACGACGTCAGCCCGACCGTGTTCGGCCCCGGCTTCGGCAGCCCCAGAGTCATGGACACGAATCCCGAGCAGTCGGCCCGATATCCCTCATGGGACCTGACCTGGCTGTAGCGCACCCGGTCGTCGCTGTGCGGATTCCATGACTTGGCCCGCTCGATGACGTCGGACCGCTTGTCCTTCTCGGACTTCTCTCCCGACCGTTCGGCCGGCTCCGCCTTCCGCGGCTTGGGAACGGTGTGGACGGCGGCGACCGACGCACTCTTCTCATCCGGCGAACCGGCCGCCTGGATGGTCGTGGCGGCCACACCGAACACGGCGAGACCGACGAGCGCGCCATTGGCGCGGGGGCTCAGCCCGAGCAGGCCCGGACGTTTGCTGTGCTTGCCTTTCAAAGGGGGGCTCCTTCTTCCATGTGCCGCCTACCGGGTTAGCTGACGGGTTCGGACGTGGAAGTCGCCCTACGGCCAGAGAGAGGCCGATTCACCCCAGTGAGGGTGGGTCCCCGGCTCCGCACGACGGCGGACTCGGCGGTTGCCGCTGCGATATGAGAGAGCGGCGTTGCTGTTGTCAGGCCCTTGACGAAGGGCTCGGGCGGGACGCGATCGCCGCGTGCCGCCGGACGACGCGTGGGGCGCGCCGCCGCCACCGGCCGTGCCAGGTGGGACAAGAACGCCTGGTGAGCGCCTTGGCGGGGGTCAAGCTAACTCACATCACCAAGGGAAGGCAAACCCTTCGAAAATCAAACCTGCAGCTCACCGCCCTGCGGGGCCGCGGATCCCCCTCCGCGGCGGGGCTTCGCGCCCCCTCGGGGACGGCGCCTCCCGCCGCCCTCCGTGATCTTCACCGCGGACCGGGCGGGCGCCCAGGTGACGACGTTCAGCGAGTTCCAGAGGTGTCCAGCTTTTCGGTGATCGGGAGGTACCTCCTGGTGGGCTGGTCCGGTCCCTCCAGCCGGGGCCGGTACCGGAGATCGCCGAAATTCCGGTAGGCGGCCGAATGCGGCGGCGAGCGGGCATTCATCCACCGATGAATGGAGCCCCACCATGTCCCAGAATGACGGCCAGTATTACCGGACCGGCGGCCAGCCGAGCCATTCCGGCACCCCCGCCGCCCGGACGTCCCGTCCGGCCACGACCTACATCGGCTTCTACTTCTGGTGGTGGTGCGGCGTGACGGTGCTCTTCGTCATCGGCAGCCTGGTCACCCTCGCCCACGACCTGGTCGGCACGGGCCTGCTCGGCCTCCTCATCGCCGGCCTCTCCGCCCTCTACACCCGCTACCTCTACCGGGGCGGCCGCTTCCGGATGATCTTCATCATCTTCTGATGGGACGCGCCGCCCTAGATCCCGTCCGCCGCCGGGCAGCCCTCGGTCTTGCCGTGCGAGGGCACGAGCTGGGCGTCGCCCCAGACCGCGCGGTAGGACTTTCTCGGCTGCTCGGTGCCGTTCTCCGACGCGATCAGGGCCGTGCGCAGATTGAGCGTGGTGTAGGGCGAGATGTCCTCGTCGAAGACCGCGGGCTTGCGGGGGCTGGCGTTCTTGCTCGTCACGACACGGTCGTCACCGAGCAGGGTGAATTTCGACGGTCACGTTCGGCGGGTCCTCGTCCGGAATTCCGGCCAGCGCCTTGAAGCGCGCGTATTTCGCGGTGGGCGTCAGAGTGAAGGTGCTGGGCCGGCCGATCGTGCCCAGTTCCAGGTAGACGCTCCTGGCGCATGTCCGGCCGGTGATGCGGACGCCGCCGCGCCCGAGCCAGCCGACCTCGGTGTGGAGCTCGCCGCTCGGCAGGTCGCGGAGGAAGACCGGTGCGCGTGCCGTGGCGGGCGCACCGGCCTTCTCCGCCGGTTCCTGGTAGAACCGCCCGCCGGGTACCTGGGTCGAGACATGCGCCACGAGCAGGCCGTCAACGAGAATGATGAGCACCATGCCCACGACGGCGGTCACTCCGCCGGTGTGGACGTTGACGCGGGTGTCGTGCTTGGTGTTGATGTCGCGACCCGCCGCGTTCACCTTGGTCTCTACAGCGGGGCGGCGCGCACCGCGTCCCACGAAGAACGCGATCAGCACCATGGCGGCGGCGAAGCCGCTCCAATACCAGTCGCCGCCGAACACCCGCCCCGCCGCACCGGCCGCCGCGCACACCAGCAGCACGAAGGCCGCCCGCACCATCCCGCGACGCACCCCGCCGCTCTTTCGGCCGCTCATCTCAGAACGCGCCGCGGTAGGCCGCGACGAAGACGAGGACGGCGACGATCGCCGCTGCGGCCAGGAGGACCAGCCCGCCTGTGTAGATGGTCGTCTTCTTCTCGTTGTTGGTCGTGATGTCGCGGCCTGCGGCGGTGATAGTCCCGCTGACGTTGCGCATGCTCACGCTGCTCGACCCCGGCGGGGCCGGGGCGGTCAGCTGCGCGCGGTCGACGGCGTCCAGGAGTGCGGCGGCGAAGGCGGCGTCGGTCTCGGCCGCGTGCCGCAGCAGGTCCTGGACGAGCGCGTTGTTGTCCGGGTTCGTGGCGTACGCCGTGAAGGCGGCCTCCCGCCCGTCCCGGACGAGTCGTCCCCGGACCAGGTCGTAGAGGTCGCCGAGCGCGGCGTCGCCGTCCGCGATGGCGGGGAGCCGCGCCCCGAGGACCTCTACCGTCGTCGTCGCCAGTTCGTCCGCCTGCATGGGAACCACCTCCTGAGCTGGGGGACCGGTCAGTAGCTCGCGTCGCCGCACTCGGCGGCGATCGGCGAGGTGGTGGTCTCGACCTCGAGCATGTTGAACGAGTCGGACTCGCCCATCTTCTTCAGCCGGGGTCCGGCGGCCTGGATCGAGGCGTCGCCCTCGTAGCGGCTCGCGACGTCGCCGAGGTCGCGCAGCGAGGTGAAGACGCCCTTGTTGGAGAGCGGGTGCCAGCCGCTGTACTCGGACCTGAAGTGCTTGTAGGCCGAGCACAGCTCCTTGTGGCCGGTGGGGCCGGTGTCGGCGCAGCCGGCGGCCAGCGGCAGCACGGCGGCGGCGCAGACGGCCGCGATGGAAGGGCGGTTCATCGGATGTTCCTCCCAGCGATCTCGGAATTGGAGATGGTGACGTCGCGTCCTTCGATGCGGACGCCACCGGACGGCGGGGGAGGCGAGGGGCGGGACGCGCCGGCCGCGAGGCGCGCGGCGCGGCCGTCGTCCCCGGGGACGTGCAGCCAGGCGCGCACCCGCGTTTCCTTGGCCACCACGTCGACGGGGTGGAAGGCGTCCAGATCGATGGCCGGGTCGCCGTAGCGGACGATGCCGCGGTGGATCTGCTCGGAGACCAGGTAGGCGACCGGGCCGCGGGCGTTCTTGAGCGCAGCCTTCAGCACGGCGGCCTCGTTCAGCCGGAACGTTTCGTTGAGGTCGCCGCCGACGAAGCCCCGCTCGTCGCGGTAGACGTCGCCGGCGTGCAGGGCGACGCGCAGGCGCAGCGGCAGTGCCGGAGCGGTGTCGGCCAGCCGCAGGACGGCGGCGACGATCACCGGTCGCGGGACGTCCGCCGGCCAGAGCATCAGCACGGCGTCGCCACGGTCCTCGCGGACGCATCGCCCCCACAGCGGGCCGAGCGCGCCGGACAGCCACCCGTACAGGGCGTCGCGGGCCTGCCGCTGCATCAGGTCGGTCAGGGTGCCGAAGCCCTCGATGTCGGCGATCGCGAAGGTCGCGGGCGCGGGGTACTGGTTCACGAACGTGCCTCCCGTGTTCACCGGCCGCCGAGGAGCGCGGCGAGGCCGAGTACGGCGAGCAGCAGGACCGCCGTCGCGAGCACGGCCGTCGCCAGGAGCGCGGCCGGACGGGGCCGGTAGGTGAACCCGCCGATCGTGATCGCGACACCGCCGCCGTTCCGCGCCTGCTCGCCGGTCACGGTCAGGTCGCGTCCGGCGATGCGCGCGTCCTGGATGTGCAGGTCGTTGCCGGCCTGCACGTGGACCGACGACCCCTCGCCGGACGGCGGGCTGCTGTGTTCCATGACCGGGCCCCCTTGTTCACGGCGGAACGGGCTCAACAGTGCGGAGTCGGGTTACGGGAGGTCAACGCGGTTGCGCGCGGTGGCGGGAGGCGCCGGCGGGACGGATGGGGCCGCGGTCCGGATCGTCCGGCCATCGCCGCAGTTCAGCGCCGCGCACCGGCCGTAGCGGGTACGTACCGGGGCCGGTCGGGACGGATCCGGCGAGCGGCCCGGAATGGCGCACGTGCGCCATTCAGCCGCCCGGTTCCGGCGGGGCGGAGCCGTCCCCGTCGACCTCGGCGAGGAACGCCGAAAGCCGCTCGAAGCTGATCACCTCGATCGTCCCGTGCCCGGTCGTCACGATGCCCCGCTCCCGCAGCCGGCCGAGCGCCCGCACCACCGAGCTGCGGGCCACCCCGAGCATCTCGGCGATCTGGTGCTGGTAGCGGAACGGGGCGCCGTCGCCGCGCCGCGTCCGCTCCAGCAGCCGCGCCACCCGGACGACGGTCCGCTCCGTCCGGCCGTCGCCGTTCAGATCGGCGCACCGCAGCCGGTGCACGAGCACCCGGAGCAGGGCGTTCCGGACGCCGTCGTGCCGCCGCATCACCCGGTCGAACGCCTCGTGGGAGAGCACGGCGACACGGCCCGCCCGGACGATCTGGACCGTGGCCGAATGCGGCTGCCCGTCGATGAGGGACAGCTCGCCGAGGATGTCGCCGGGCCCGCGGTAGGCGACCCACGCGCCGTCTCGGAGCACCCGCGCGGACGCCGTCAGCAGGATGACGATCTTCGCGGACCGGTGGTCCTGCACGTAGATCTCCGCGCCGTCCGCGACCTGCCGGACGGTGCCGGCGTCGATCAGCCGCTGCCGCTCCTCCGTCCGCAGCAGGGACAGGAACGAGGCGCCGTACTGCGCGCCGGGCCGGTGCTGGGACATGATTGCCTCGTTCGCGATCGGGCGGAGTTCGCCGGGGAGGGCCACGGCATGAGCGGTGATGCGGCGCACGGCTGGAACCACGGCTGGAACCTCGTCTACGACGACGCCGGCGTGTCCCACGTCCGGGCCGCGGGCCCGGTCACCCGCGTGCTCGCGGTCGCCGACGAGTGGTTCCCGGCGCGCGGCGGCCTCAGCTCGCTGAACCGCTACCTGTGCGGGGCGCTCGCCGCGGCGGGCGCGGAGACGTACTGCCTGGTGCCGGGCGCGTCCGCCGCCGAGCGGGCGGACGCCGAACGGTCCGGGGTGCGCCTCGTCGCCGCGCGCCGGTCGCCCGGGACGACCGAGCGGGAGGCGCTGATGCGCCGGCCGCCGCTGCCCTCCGGCGTCGTCCCCGACCTGGTGATCGGGCACGGCCGGGTGACCGGGCAGATCGCGAAGGCCCTGACCGAGGACCACTTCGCGGGCGCCGCCCGGCTGCACCTCGTCCACATGGACCCCGACGACATCGAGTGGTTCAAGCTCGACCGCGAGGACGACGCGGGCGTGCGCGCGGAGGAACGCGGGCGGCTCGAACTCGACCTCGCGCGGGACGCGGCGGCGGTCATGCCGGTCGGCCCGCGGCTGCACGAGAAGCTGCTGCGCGACCTGCCGGACGGGCCGCGGCTGCTCCGCCTCGACCCCGGCTTCGACGCCGCCGGCTCTGGTGAGCACACCGCCCCGGCGGGCCGTCCGCTGATCATGATCATGGGACGGCTGGCGGACGCCCGGCTCAAGGGCCTCGAACTCGCCGCGCGGGCGATCGGGCACGCCTGGGCGCTGGACCCGCGCGCCGCCGGCTGGGAGCTGCTGGTCCGCGGGGCGCCGGCGGGCGACGAGCACCGGCTGCGCGAGCGCGTCCTCGACCTGATCGGCCACCGGTCCGCGAACGTGACGGTGCGCGCCTACTCCGCGGAGACGTCCGTGATCCGGGACGACCTGCGCCGCGCCAGCCTGCTGCTCATGCCGTCCCTGGTCGAGGGGTACGGGCTCGTCGGGCACGAGGCGATCGTGCTCGGGACCCCGGCGCTGGTCAGCGCGCGCAGCGGGCTCGGCGGGCTGATCACGGAGGTCGCCCCGGCGGAGGCGGCGGACGTCGTCGTGCCCGTCCTGCACGACGACGCCCGCGACGTCCCCGTCTGGGGCCACCGCATCACCGCGATCATGACGGACCGGGCGTGGGCGTTCGCGAAGGCGGAGGCGGCGCGGCAGGTCCTCGCCCGGCGGCGGACCTGGGCGATGGCGGCGGAGGAACTGCTCGGCCTCGTGCGCGCGGGCGGCCGCTCCGGCGGGTGAGGGCACGGCCGACAGGTCACCACGGCGGCCCGCCCGGGCACCGCCGTGCCTGGAGAACGCTGGACGGGACTGGACGCTACCCGGCATCCGCCTCCAGCCTCGCCCGGACTACCCGGGGCGGCCTCCAGCCTCGCCTGGACTACCCGGCGTCGGCCTCCAGCCTCGCCCGGACCGCCCGCGCGGCGGGATGGCGCATCGCCTCGAACAGCGCGAGCGACTCGGCGCGCCGCGCCCGCGCCCGCGCGGGATCACCGGCCGCCCGGTGCGCGTCGGCGAGGTCGTCCAGGACGTGCGCGGCCCAGAACCGGTCGCCGAGCCGCCGGTCCAGCTCCAGCGAGTGCTCGAACCGGACGATCGCCCGCTCCGGCATGCCGAGCCGCCGCTCGATGCGTCCGATGGTGCGCAGCGCGTCGGCCTCGCCCTCCGCGTAACCTGGCTCTTATACACCTCCGGCCCCCCCCAGCCACGCCACAAGGCTAACACCCAGACACCCCCGCCGCCAC
>NZ_JABXFD010000399.1 GCF_013372625.1 Actinomadura sp. BRA 177 | reverse complement strand
GCGCACGGCCGTCTCGTTGTTCATTTCCCCCGCGCCCCTTTCTGCGCATGTCCCCCATTGCTCGCGGAAAACGATCCTGACATTACCCGCCAGGTCCGGCAACCCAGGCGAACCCGGACCGCGGACCGGGTTTACCCGGTGAATGTGAATTCCTTTCATCGGGTGTTGAAAGGGCGTCTGACCAGGATCATGACGGGGGCCCGTCCCGCGTCAAGGGGTGCGCGTCCCGAATGGTCCCGGCGGGGCGGGACTCCGGCCCGGCAAGATCGGGACGGAAACGCCGGAACGGCGTGCGCATCGATCGGATAACGACGCTGTTCGGACCGCGGTGGAGTCGGGAACAATTCCGGTGCGCCCGCCGCGCGGCGGCCCGCCCCGGCGCCGCGTCCGGGAAAGCACGGACCGGTGCCCCGTGGGTTTCCGGTGGCAGGACGTCCCGCGAGGTCCGAGCATGGAAAGGGTGGTCGTGGTGATTTCCGCCCCGCGGCGGCGCAGGTCGCCACCGTGGTTCGGCGCGGAGACGAGGCGCGCCCTCGCCGCCGGGCTCGCGGTGGCGGGACTGGCGCTCCTCGCGGGCTGGCCGTACTGGCGGGACCACCCGGCCGCGGCCGTGCTCACGCTGGCCGGCTGCGCCGCCATCGCCGTGGCGGGCGTGCTGCTCGCGACCGGGACGCGGACCCGCCGCACCGGGCTGCTGTTCACGGCCGCGTCGCTGTGCTGGGCGGTCACCTGGGCCGCGAGCCGGGACGCGTCCGTATGGCCGATCGTCTCCCAGTACGCGCAGGCCACCTTCTACCTCGCGCTCGCCGTGGGCGTCCTGATGTACCCGGCCGGGCGGCTGGAGTACCGGGCCGACCGGATCTGGACGGTCGCGGGCTGCGCGGTCCTGTGGGGCTGCCCGACCGCGATCTGGTTCACCTCCGAGCCGGAGTGGGCGGCGTTCCGCGGCGAGTCGGTGTGGTGGCCGTCGTCGTTCACGAACCTGGCGGTCTTCCGGATCGTCCTGCCCCTCTCCGCCGCGCTGTACGTCGTCCTCGCCCTGTCGCTCGCCCTCGTGCTGACGATGCGGCTGCCGCGGATGGGCCGGATGCGGCGGCTGCTCGCCCTCCCGGTGACCCTCGCCATCGGGTTCGTCGGCGTCTCCGCCGCGTTCACCCAGAAGTCGGTCATGGCGGAGGCGGTCCCGCTGGACGACCTCCTGCGCGCCTACGTGATCCAGGGCGCGGTGGTCGTGCTCGTCCCGCTGACCCTGCTGGCGTCCGGGCTGCGGGTCCGTATCAGCGAGCTGACCGTCGCCGGCCGGATGCTCCGCCTGACCGCGCCGATCTCGGTCGAACGGGTCCGGGACGCGCTGCGCGACGTCCTGCACGACCCGACGCTGGAGCTGTGGTTCTGGGCGCCGATGGAGGACACCTACGTCGACACCGCCGGGCGTCCCGTCGACCTCGATCCGGACGGCGGTGCGGACGGGGAGGCCGGTGGACGGTGGCGGCGCCGGGTGCGCAGCGCCGCCGGGGACCCGCTCGCCGTCGTGGAGCTGGGCGGCGCGCTCCGCGACCACGAGTCCCTGGTCGAGGCGGCGCTCGCCGCGGGCGGCCGCGCGCTGGAGACGGCGCGGCTGCAGGCCAGCGTGCACGCCGGCCTGGAGCAGGTCCGCGCCGCCTACCGCCGCCTCGTCCGCGCCGAGACCGTCGAGCGCGAACGGCTCGCCCGCGACCTGCACGACGGTGCGCAGCAGCGGCTGCTCGCGCTCGGCGCGATGCTCGGCACGCTGGAGGCGGTGTCCGGCGACCCGGCGGTGAAAGAGCTCGCCCGCACCTGCCGCGCCGAGCTGATGGAGGCCCTCGCCGAGCTGCGCGCGCTCGCCCGCGAGGTGCAGCCCGCGCTGCTCGTCCAGGACGGCCTCGGCCCGGCGCTGGAGGTCGTCGCCGAGCGGGTCGGCGTCCGGGTGCGGCTCGACGTCGCCCCGCGCCGGTTCTCCCGGGAGATCGAGTCCACGCTTTACTCGGTGCTTTGCGAGACTCTGTCGTACGCTGTCGACCGCGCGCACGCGACCCAGGTGCACGTCCGGGTCGGTCACGAGGACGGCCGGCTGGCCGCGGAGCTGACCTGTGACGGCACGGGCCCCCGCGACGCCGCCGCCGACCTCGCCGGGCTGTCCGGCCGGGTCCGGGCGCTGCGCGGGCAGATGGACGTCGGCGGCGGTCCCGGCGAGGGCACGAGGGTAAGGATGGACCTTCCATGCGAGTAGCCGTGGCGGAGGACAGCGGGATCTTCCGGCAGGCACTGGTCACCCTGCTCACCACGGTAGGCATCGAGGTCGTGGTGTCCGCGGGCTCCGGCGAGGAGCTGCTCGCCCGCGTCGCCGGCGACCCGCCCGACGTGGCGATCGTCGACCTGCACATGCCGCCGACGTTCACCAACGAGGGGGTCGTCGCCGCCCGCCGGCTGCTGGAGCGCCACCCGGGGCTCGGCGTCCTCGTCCTGTCCGCCTACAACGAGACCCCGCAGGCGATGGAGCTGTTCCGCGACCAGCCGCGCGGCGTCGGCTACCTGCTGAAGGACCACGTCACGGACGTGGACGGCCTGCGCTCCGCGCTGGAGCGGGTGATGCGCGGCGAGGTCGTCATCGACCCGGACGTGGTGAGCCGGCTGGTCGAGGCCCGGCACCGCGAGCAGGAGCTGTCCCGGCTGTCCGGGCGCGAGCGGGAGGTCCTGGCGCTGATGGCCGAGGGCCACTCCAACGCGGGCATCGGCAAGCGGCTGCACCTGTCCGCCCGGACGGTCGAGGACCACGTGCGGGCCATCTTCACCAAGCTGAAGATCGCCTCGACCGGCGGGCCGCCCGGCCCGCAGGACAGCAACAAGCGGGTGCTCGCCGTCCTCACCTGGCTGCGGGCCGCCGAGACGCGCTGACGCCCCGGGCCGCACATCGATCAGGGCGCATCAATCAGGTAACGGGCCCTCCCGCTTTCCGCCCCGGGTGCGGAAAACTGACCGCGGGAGTCGGGTCGGTGTGGCTCCGGTGGTGGCCCCCGCACGCCACCGGCACGCGCCGCGAGCCGTGTGCCGGGGCCCCGTGCCAGGGCACCTCGTCCGGCACGCTCCCATGCTCCCGGTACCGCGTGCCACCGCACATCCGGGAAAACCCCACTCCCGGACAGTGGTTTCCCGGGACGAGACGCAAGGAAGGCGGTGAGGGCCGTCCCCCGCTGGCCGTTGTGGCTGGGCGCGCGGGTCCGCCGCGCCCTCGGCGTGGGCGCGGCCGTCGCGGCGGCCGCGCTGGTTTGCGGCTGGCCGTACTGGCGCGGGCATCCCGTCGAGGCCGCGGTCACCCTGGCGTGCTGCGGCGGATTCGCCGTCGCGGGCGGCCTGCTCACCGCCGGCCGGGTCGGACGGCGGACGGGCGCGGCGTTCGTCTTCGCCGCCGCGGCCTGGGCGGTCACCTGGACGGCGGCCTGGAACACCGGCGCGGCGCCGGTGGTGTCGGTGTTCGCGCAGTCGGTGTTCTTCGTCGCGATCGGCGTCGGCGTCGTGATGTATCCGGGCGGCCGGCTGGAGGGCGCCGCCGCCCGGCTGTGGACGGCCGCCGCCGTCGTCATCATGGTCGGCGGCCAGGCGCTGCTGTGCGCGGTCTCGCGCCCCCGCTGGAACGGCTTCGCGGCCGGGGTGGCCTGGCCGTCCGTCCACCCCGCCGAGGAGGTCTTCCGCTGCGCCCAGCGCGCGGTGACGGTCGCGATGGTCGCGCTCGCCGGCGCGCTGGTGGTCCTGCTGCTGGCGCGGGTGCCCCGCACCGGGCGGCTGGACCGCGCGTTCACCGTCCCCGTCATGGTGGCCGTGACCGGCGGCGTCAGCATCGCCCTCGCGATCCAGGGCACCCTCCTCGGCACGTCGGTCACCCTCGACGACGTCCTGCTGGTCTACTTCGTCCAGGGCTTCTGCGCCACGACGCTGCCGATCGTCTTCCTGTTCACCGCGCTGCGCGCCCGGCTGTCCGAGCTGACCGTGGTGGAGCGGATGCACCGCCTCACCGCGCCCGTCTCGGTGGCGAAGGTCCGCGACGCCCTGCGCAGCGTCCTCGGCGACGGCACCCTCGACCTGTGGCTGTGGGACGGCGGCGGCTACGTCGGCGTGGACGGCCGCCCGGTGGACGCCCCGCTGGAGAGGGGGCCGGGCCGCTGGCGGCACGAGGTCCGCACGTCCGGCGGCGAGCCCCTCGCCACCGTCGACGTCGCCGCCGCGCTCCGCGGCCACGAGCCGCTCGTCGAGGCGGCGCTGACCGCGGGCGGCCGGGCGCTGGAGACCGTCCGCCTGCAGGCCGCCGCGCAGGCCACCCTCGAACGGGCCCGCGACGCGCGGGAGCGCCTCGTCCGCGTCCAGGCCGCCGAGCGCGAGCGGCTCGCCGCCGACCTCAAGCGCAGCGCCCGCGCCCGCCTCCGCGCGCTGGAGGAGACCCTGGCCCGCCTGGAGGACGCCGCCGCGGACCCGGCCGCCCGCGAGCAGGCCCAGATCTGCCGCCGCGAGCTCGCCGAGGCCGTCGCCGAACTGGACGACCTGGCCCGCGGCGTGCACCCGGCGATCCTCGCCGACGCCGGCCTGGCCCCGGCGATGGAACTGGTCGCGTCCCGTGCCGCCGTGCCCGTCCGGCTCCACCTGCCCGCCGGCCGCTTCCCGCCGGAGATCGAGTCGACCCTCTACTTCGCCCTCTGCGAGGCCCTCACCAACGCCGTCAAGCACGCCGGGGCCACCGCGATCGACCTGGCCGTCCGGTCCGGCCCGGACGAGATCGTGGCCGAGGTCCGCGACGACGGCGCCGGCGGCGCCGCCCTGTCCCCCCGGGGCGGCCTGGCCGGCCTGACGGACCGCGTCCGCGCCCTCCGCGGCCACGTGACCGTCCACAGCCCGCCCGGCGAAGGCACCACGCTCACCATCACCCTTCCCGCGCTGCGCTAGCCGTCAGGGGCGGACGACGATGGGCAGCAGGTAGCGGCGGGCGAAGGCGCGGGCGCCCTCCTCGTCGAGGGGGATGTGGCCCTCGGGGGTGAGGACGAGGGAGTGCGTGAGCCGCACCAGGATCTCGGCGACGACCTCCGGGTCGACGTCGGCGGGGGCGGCGCCGAGGCGCTGCGCGGTGCGCAGCCGGCCGGCGATGTAGCCGCGCGCGGCGGCCAGCAGCGGCCCCGCCTTGACCGTGGAGTGCGGCAGGATCAGCTCCGGCTCGACGACCATCAGCCGGTTGACCAGCCGCTGCTCGCGGCTGATCCGCAGCGCGACGGCGAACCCCTCGACGAGGCGCTCGGCCAGCGTGGGGAGCGCGGCGACGGCCTCGTCCAGCTCGGCGAAGAAGCGCCGGGCCTCGCGCAGCAGCACGCCCGTGACCAGGTCGCCCTTGGTGGGGAAGCGCCGGTAGATCGTGGCGCGGCCGAGCCCCGACTCGCGGGCCACGTCGTCCATCGTGGTGCGGCGCGGCCCGTAGGTCTCGAAGCACCGCAGCGCCGCGTCCAGGATGCGGTCGGCCTGCGGCTCGCGCTCCGGGCCGGCGGTGAGCAGGCTGCGCAGCAGTTCGTCGTCGCTCGTCCTGTCGCTTGTCATGGTGCGGCCGACTTTAGCCGCCGCGCGACCTGCGCATGGCGCGGGCGGCGACGGGGGAGTGGCGCAGCGGTTCCGGCGTGAGCGCCCCGGCGAGCCGGACGCTCCGCGCGAGGACGTCGAAGCGGCGCTGGTCGCCGGCCGTCCAGCGCAGCCCGAACCGGTCCCGCAGGACGGGCGGGAGCGTGGCGATGCCCGTCTTGCGGAGGACGCGGCCCGGGGGGAGGGCGAGCCCCGTCCAGACGGTCTTCGGCAGCGGCCAGTTCGGAGGCGGCGGAAGCGGCTTGCGGTCCAACTCGATGAGCAGGTCGACGGTCTCGTTGCGTTCGAGCCGGTCCTCGACCATGCCGTCGAAGTAGGTGCGGAACGCGGCCGGTCCGTCGGGGAGGTGCCGCTCGGTGATGCCGAGGGCGAGCGCGAGGTCGCGCCATTCGCGGAAGAGCGCCGCCTCCTTGACCGGGCTCAGGGGGCGGCCGAAGACCCGCTGCGTCTCGACCATGCCGCGGTAGAGGGTCGCGTGGACCCACAGGTACGCCTCGGGGTTCAGCGCGTGGTAGCGGCGCCCGCCGGCGTCCACGCCCTTGATGTCCTTGTGGATCTCGCGGAGCCGGGCGGCCTCGGTGCGGCCGCGCTCCTCGCCCCGGTAGCCGAGGAAGTCGAACGTGGACTCCATGGTGCGCTGCAGCCGCCCCCACCGGTCGCTGAGGAAGTCGGAGTGGTCGGCGACGCCGGCGCCGACGACGGGGTGCGCCACCTGCAGCAGCAGCGTGGACCTGGCGCCGAACACGCCGCGCCAGTCGCCCGCGTACCGCCAGGTGAGCGAGGACGGTCCGGGGATGGCGCCCGCCGGGCGGGCCGGGGAGTCGAGGCTGTGCATGGCACCTCGCCCTGTGAGACGACAATACGATTTCCGTCTCACCGTATTACCGCGGCGGCCGGCGCGCTAGTCCGCGGCCAGCGCGTCGAGGGCCTGCTCGGCGGTCGGGTGGGCGACGAGGTGGCGGTCCAGGCCGCTGCGCTCGATGATCGTGCGGAACCGCCGGTCCAGCCCGGCCAGCACGAACTCGCCGTCGGCCCGGTGCGCGGCCTTCCAGATGATGATGAGCGCGTTGAGGCCGGAGGAGTCGCAGAAGCCGACCCCGCCGACGTCCAGGGCGATCAGCGGCGGCCGGTCCAGCTCCCGCATGTCGGCGAGGACGCGCTCGCGCAGCCGGTCGGCCGTCAGGATGGTGAGGTCCCCCGCGGCCTCCACGAGCAGGCAGGGGCCGCGGACCTGGCTGCGCACCTCCAGCGCGTCGGCGGCGGACGGGTCCTGCGGGTCGCCGGCTCCGAGAGACATGCTGATCACCTTCCGTTGGTCGCCGGGCACCCGGCGTACCCGCGAAAGGGGCAGGTCATGCAGGACGGCCGGGGGATCAGGCCGTCCGGACGTACTCGATCGCGGCGTCGGCGAGGCGCCGCGCGGTGGCCTCGTAGCGGTCCCGCAGCTCCAGCAGGACCTGCTGGCCGCGGACGGCGGGCCAGCCGGCGGGCAGGTGCTCGACGGGCAGCCGCGGGTCGGTGCGGACCAGCTGCAGCCACTCGGTGGTCATCCACAGGTAGCGGGCGAGGTCGTCGGGGGCGTGCGGGAGCGGGTCCGGGCGGTCCCAGCGGTCGAGGAACGCCCGGTGGCCGGCCGCCAGCCCGTCGAGGTCGAACGCCTCGCGGAGCATGTGCGGGACGTCCGTGGGTTCCTCGGCCGGGCCCGCGAACACCTTCAGGTGCCCGTTCAGGTTGAGGCCCGCGACGATCGGGCGGACGTCCACCCGGGACGGGGCGATCCACGTGCCGTTGCCGAGCGACCCGAACCCGGCCCAGGTCAGCCGGGCGCGCAGGTCGTGCCGGACGCGCTGCCACGACTCGGGCATGGAGAACGCGAGGACGGTCCAGCTGCCGTCCCAGTCGGTGTTGAGCACGCCGCGCCGCCAGACGCGGTCCTCGCCGTCGTGCAGGATGCCCGCCGACCTCCGGGTGAGCCCGAAGTGCATGCGGCGGCCCTCGCGGTGCCGCGCCAGCAGGCCGCGGCCGACCATGCGGGTCAGCGTCGACCGGACGGCGTGCTCGCCCACGCCGAGCCGCGCGAACGTGTCGATGAAGCTGCCCGAGAAGACCGCGATGTCGCGCCCGAGCACGTAGTTGCCGAGGTAGGTCAGCATCAGCGACTGCGGCCGGAGCCTCGGGGACGGCTCGTCCGACGGCACTGGCCCGGCCGCGCTGTGTGCACTCACCCGTTCGGCTCCCGTCATCCCGCCAGCGTAACGAGGGCGCCGGGGCTCCCCGGACCGCCGCCACGTTGATGTTCGGCAAATCATTGACGCCGTGAATCACTGACCGGCAACATGGGAATCTATAACTCACCGTTGTGGTGTGAAGACATTGTGTTACCGTTCCTGGTGTGAAGCTTGTGGTGCAGGTGAAGCTGCTTCCCGACGCCGCCGCAGATGCCGCGTTGCGGGAGACGCTAAAACTGTGCAACCAGGCCGCCGGGCACGCCTCGCGTCGCGCGCACGCTACCGGTGTGAAGGGCAAGACCGCGTTGCAGCGGCTGGTGTACGGCGAGTTGAAGGCGATGGGCCTGTCGGCTCAACCGGCGATCCACTGCGTCCGCAAGGTCGCCGGGGCCTACGCCACACTGGCCGAGAACCTCAAGGCGGGCAACTACGGGCCGCAAGGCTCGCGGCGCCGCGCCCGGGTGGAGGGCGAGCCGGTCCGGTTCCGCAAGGACGCCGCCCAGCCCTTCGACGACCGGTCACTCTCCTGGCAGATCCAAGAGCGCACCGTCAGCGTCTGGACCGTGCGTGGCAGGCTCAAGAACATCGCCTTCGCATGCTCGGCCGAGCATGCGGCAGTGCTGGCCGCGCACCGGCGGGGCGAGTCGGACCTGGTGTGGCGGGGCGGCTGCTTCTACCTGTACGCCACCTGCGACGTCCCGCAAGCTCCCGAGTACGTGCCAGACAAGTTCACGGGGGTGGACCTGGGCATCGTCAACATCGCCACCACCTCCGACGGCACCGTCCACTCCGGCAAGCGCATCAACCAGGTCCGCCACCGCAACCGCCGCCTTCGCCGGCGCCTGCAGCGCAAGGGCACCAAGTCGGCCAAGCGGCTGCTGCGTCACCTGTCGGGCCGTGAGGCGCGGTTCGCGGCCGACACCAACCACCGCATCTCCAAGCAGATCGTGACCGAGGCTCAACGCACCACGCACGGCATCGCCCTGGAGGATCTGGGCGGTATCCGTGCGCGGGTCCGGCTACGCAAGCCCCAGCGGGTCACGCTGCATTCCTGGAGTTTCGCCCAGCTCGGCGCGTTCATCACCTACAAAGCTCAACGCGCCGGCGTGCCGGTGGTGTTCGTGGATCCGCGGCACACCTCGCAGGGGTGTTCGGTGTGCGGCCACATCCACCGCAAGAACCGGCCCGACCAGGCCACTTTCCGGTGCACGTCGTGCGGCTTCGCTGAGCACGCCGACGTCAACGCAGCCCGCAACATCGCCGCACGCGGCGCCGCGGGCTGGGCAGTGAGTCACGCTGCCGACGACGCGGCCTGACCCGCCAAACCCAGTGGCGGCGAAGAGCTGCAAGCTCGGCCCCTTCAGGCCGAGAAGCTGACCAAGCTCAAGTCGGCCCCAACGGCGCGGGCAAGTCCACCCTGTTCAACCTGATCAGCGGCCATCTCGCCGCCGACCACGGCACCCTGTCCTACGGGGGACGGCCGATCGACCGGCTGCCTCCGCACGCGCGCGCACGGCTCGGCATCGCGATCGTGTTCCAGGGCGCCCGGCTGTTCCACGGGATGACCGCGCTGGAGAACGTCATGGTCGGCGCGCACGCCCGCACCCGGCACGGCTTCCTGTCCGCCACGCTCCGGCTGCCCGCGCACCGCCGCGAGGAGGCCGCGATCCGGGCGGACGCCCTGGCCGCGCTCGACCGCGTCGGGCTGCGCGACTGGGCGCACCGCTCGGCGGACGTCCTGCCGCTCGGCCAGCAGCGGTCGCTGCAGGTGGCGCGGGCCCTGTGCGCGCGTCCCCGGCTCCTGCTGCTGGACGAGCCGGCGTCCGGGCTGCGCGCCGCCGAGCGCGAGGCCCTCGCGCAGCTGGTCGAGAGCCTGCGCGCCGAGGGGTTGACGATGATGCTCGTCGAGCACGACGTCGCGTTCGTCGCGCGCCTCGCCGACCGGGTCGCCGTCCTGGACCTCGGCCGCCTCATCGCCGAGGGCACCCCGGACGAGATCCGCGCCGACCCCGCCGTCATCGCCGCGTATCTCGGGGAAGAGGCCGCATGAGTCCGGTGATCGAGGTGTCCGACCTCGTCGTCCGGTACGGGACGGCGACGGCGCTCGACCGGGTCGGGCTCACCGTCCGGGCCGGGGAGCTGGTCGCGCTGATCGGCCCGAACGGGGCGGGCAAGACCTCGCTCGTCAACGCGGTCCTCGGCGTGCTGCGCCCGGCGGCGGGACGGGTGGACCTTCGCGGGCGGGTCGCGCTCGTCCCCGAGGGGCGGCGGATGTTCGACGACCTGACCGTCGAGGACAACCTCGTCCTCGGCGCCTGGCGCCGCCGCCGCGCGAAGGGGGCGCGCGACACCGCCCGCGTGTACGAGGTGCTGCCGCGGCTCGCCGACCTGCGCAAACGGCGCGCCGGGTCGCTGTCGGGCGGGGAGCAGCAGATGGTGGCGTTCGGGCGGGCGCTGATGGCCGAGCCCGACGCGATCGTCGTGGACGAGCTGTCCCTCGGCCTCGCCCCGCTCGTCACCGCCGACCTCGCCGAGCACCTGCGGGCGCTGAACGCCGAGCGCGGCCTCGCCGTCCTGCTGATCGAGCAGAACGCCCGGCTGGCGCTCGGCCTGTGCGGGCGCGGCTACGTGCTGGAGGCGGGCCGCATCCGCGCCGAGGGCACCGCCGCCGACCTCGCGGCGGGCCCCGACCTGACCGACGCCTACCTCGGCGGGCCCGCCGGCGGGAGGGCCGGGGCATGAGCGACTTCGTGCAGTACCTCATCTCCGGGATCGCGGTCGGCTGCGGCTTCGCGCTGCTGGCCAGCGGCCTCGTCGCGATCCACCGGGTGACCCGCGTGGTGAACTTCGCGCAGGGCATGTTCGCCGTCGCCGGCGGGATGACGGCCGGCTCCTTCCTGGCGGCCGGGCTGCCGCACGGCGCCGCCGAGGCCGCCGCCGTCGCCGTGGCGGGCGCGATCGGGCTCGCGGTCGGCATCGCCGCCACCGGGAAGCGCGGCACGTCCCCGCAGTCGGCGCTGATCGTCACGCTCGGGGTCGGCTTCCTCGCGTACGCGGTGGAGATCATGATCTGGGGGGACAGCCCGCGCTCCTACCCCGGGCTGCGCGGCGCCGTGACGCTGTTCGGCGCGCACGTCCAGAAGCAGTCGTTCCTCGTCATCGGCGTCGCGGCGGCCGTGTTCGCGCTGCTCGCCCTGTTCTTCGGGCGCACCTACGCGGGCAAGGCGCTCAGCGCGTGCGCGTCCAACCCGTACGCGGCGCGCGCCATGGGCATCGACCCGCTGAAGATGGGATTGGTCGCGTTCGTGCTCGGCGGGATGCTCGGGGGCCTCGCCGGAGTGCTGCTCACGCCGCTGCAGCCGATCTCCTACAACAGCGACGTCCTGCTGATCACCAACGGGTTCGCGGCGGCGGTGCTCGGCGGCCTGAACCGGCCGGTCGTCGCGCTCGCCGGCGCGCTGACGCTGGGGATCGCCGAGGCGATGGTCGCGGGCTACGGCGAGGCGTCCTACCAGACCGTCGTCGCGCTGGCGCTGATGCTGGCGATCATGATGGTGCGGGCCTCGCGCAGGACCGCGCTGCAGGAGGAGGCCGCCCGATGAGCGTGTCCGTCCGCAAGACCTCACCGGCGGCCGCCCCCGCGGTGCGGCGGCGGCCCGCGTTCGGGACGCTCGCCGCGGTGGCCGTCTCCGTGGTCGCGCTGCTCGTCCCGGTGCTGCTGCCCGCGACGCAGGTGTCGGTGTACGTGCTGCTCCTGCTGTCGGCGACCGTCGTCGTCGGGCTGTCGATGCTGATGGGGTTCGCCGGCCAGGTCTCGCTCGGCCAGGCGGCCTTCACCATGATCGGCGGCTACACGGCGGCGCTGACCGCGACGCACGGCCTGCCGACCTGGCTGGGGCTGCTGCTCGCGCCGGTCGTCGCGGCGGCGTGCGCCGCGCTCGTCGGCGTCCCGCTGCTGCGGCTGCGCGGCCACCAGCTCGCGTTCGCGACCCTCGCGATCCAGCTCATCCTGCTCAGCCTCGTCGGACGGCAGGAATGGACGGGCGGCGACATCGGCCTGCAGGGCGTCCCGCGCCTCCAGGTCGCCGGGTACGAGTTCGCGGGTGAGATCTCCTACGCCTACCTGGCCCTCGGCGCCCTCGGGCTGGTCGTGCTGATCACCCGGCACATCGTCACGTCCCGTCCGGGACGCGGCCTGCGGGCGCTCGCGACCAGCGAGGTCGCCGCCGCGTCGTCCGGGGTGCCGGTCGCCGTCTACAAGCAGACCGTGTTCAGCCTGTCCGCCGGGTTCGCGGGCCTGGCGGGCGGCATCTACGCCTTCTACATCGGCTACGTCGCGCCCGGCTCGTTCCCCGTCCTGCTGTCGTTCGAGTACGTCGTGATGGTCGTCGTCGGCGGCGCCGGGACGATCTGGGGCGCACTCGCCGGCGCGACCGCGATCACGCTGCTCCTGCAATTGCTGAACGACATCGGCACGCGGGAGGGGATGCCGGCGTCGGCGCCCACGGTCCTGTCCTACGCGGTCTACGGGCTGCTGCTCATCGCGGTCGTGCTGTTCCTGCCGAAGGGCCTCGTGCCGTCCGCCGCCGCGTGGTGGGATCGCCGCAGGGCCTCGAAACCGACGGAGGGGTGACGCGCATGCGTAACGAAGGACTCGGGTCGTGGCCCGCCCGCCGCGCCCGCAAGACCCCGCGCGCGGCGGCCCTCGTCCACGAAGGCCGGACGCTCACCTACGCGGACCTGCTCGGCCGCGTCGCGCGCCTCGCCCACGCGCTGCGCGGCCTCGGGGTCCGGCCCGGCGACCGGGTCGCCTACCTCGGGCCCCAACCATCCGTCGTTCCTGGAGACGCTGTTCGCGACCGGCATGCTCGGCGGGATCTTCGTGCCGCTCAACACCCGGCTCGCCGCCCCGGAGATCGCCTACCAGCTGGACGACTCGGGCGCGTCCGTCCTCATCCATGGGCCGTCGCACGCGGACCTGGTGGACGGTCTGCCCGGCGGCCGGGAGCACATCGCGCTCGACGCCTACGAGGAAATGCTCGCCGGCGCGGACGGCGACCCGCTGGACCTCCCCGTCGCGCCCGACGACCCCTGCATGATCATGTACACGTCCGGGACGACCGGGCGGGCCAAGGGCGCGACGCTCACCCACGGCAACATCACCTGGAACGCGATCAACGTCCTCATCGACCACGACCTGGTCGCCGGCGAGGTGGCGCTCGTGTCGGCGCCGCTGTTCCACACCGCCGGGCTCAACATGCTCACGCTGCCGGTCCTGCTCAAGGGCGGGACGTGCGTGCTCGTCCCAGCGTTCGACCCGGCCGCGACGCTCGACCTGATCGAGGAGCGGCGGATCACGTTCATGTTCGGGGTGCCGACGATGTTCCAGCGGGTCGCCCGCGAGCCGGGCTGGGCCGCCGCAGACCTCTCCTCGCTGCGCATCCTGACGTGCGGCGGCGCCCCCGTCCCGCCGTCCCTGATCGAGACCTACCAGGAGCGGGGCCTGACGTTCCTGCAGGGCTACGGCATGACCGAGGCCGCTCCCGGCGTGCTCTTCCTCGACGCCGAGCACGCCGTGTCGAAGGCGGGCTCGGCCGGGGTGCCGCACTTCTTCAGCGACGTGCGCGTCGTCGGCCCCGGCATGGCGGACGTCGCACCGGGCGAGACCGGCGAGATCGTCGTCCAGGGCCCGCACGTCATGCGCGGCTACTGGGGACGGCCCGGCGACACCGCCGCCGTGCTCGGCGACGGCTGGTTCCGCAGCGGCGACGCCGCCCGCCTCGACGCCGACGGCTATGCGTTCATCGTCGACCGAATCAAGGACATGATCGTCTCCGGCGGCGAGAACGTGTACCCGGCGGAGGTCGAGCACGCGATCCTCGCCGCCGCCCCCGACGTCGTGGAGTGCGCGGTCATCGGCGTCCCCGACGGCACCTGGGGCGAGGTCGGCCGCGCCGTCCTCGTGCCGCGCGACGGCGCGGACGTGGACCCGGAGAAGGTGCTCGCCGCGCTGTCCGGCAGACTGGCCCGCTACAAGATCCCCAAGTCGGCCGTCCTCGCCGCGGAGATCCCCCGCAACGCGGCCGGGAAGATCCTCAAGGGACGGATCCGGGAGGAGTACGGCGAGCCATGACCGCCACCGGCAGGGCCACCGGGACGCGGCCCACGGTCACCAGCCGCGTCCTGGACATCCTGGAGGCGTTCTCGGCCGAGCGCAGCGCGCTCACCATCACGCAGATCGGCCACCGCGCGGGCCTGCCGCTGTCCACCGCGCACCGCCTCGTCGGCGAGCTGGCCGCCTGGGGCGCCCTGGAACGCGACGCCGACGGCCTCTACCGCATCGGGCTGCGGCTGTTCGAGGTCGCCGCGCTCGCGCCGCGCGGCCCCGCCCTGCGCGCCGCCGCGATGCCGTTCCTGGAGGACCTGTACGAGGCGACGCACGAGAACGTCCACCTCGCCGTCCTGGACGGCCTCGACGTCGTCTACATCGAGCGGATCTCCGCCCGCGACGCCGTGCACGTCCTGTCCCGGGTCGGCGGCCGCTGGCCCGCCCACGCGACGGGAGTCGGCCTGGCGATGCTCGCGCACGCCGACACGGCCCTGCAGGAACGCGCCATCGGCGGGCCGCTGCGCCGCTTCACCGCCAAGACGATCGCCACCGGGCCCGAGCTGCGGCGCGTCCTCGCCGAGGTCCGGCGCACAGGCGTGGCGATCAGCGACGGCCAGGTCGAGACGTTCGCGCTGTCGGTCGGCGCGCCCGTCTACGGCCCGGACGACACGGTCGTCGCCGCCGTCGCGATCGTCGTCCCGTCCGACGGCTGGGAGGCGCGGACGCTGATCCCGGTCGTCCGCGCCAGCGCCCGAGGTATCTCCCGGGCCCTCGGCGCGCCCCGCGCCGTGCGCCCGCCGGAGACCGCGCTGCACGAGCACTGACGGGTTCTTCCGTCCAACGGAATCGGTGTGGCCCGCGTCACCGTCCCCCCGCGATGGTCGTCGTGACCCCAACGACCAGGAGGAGCGACCCATGCCGTTCGCACGCGACCAGTGGTACGTGGCGGCCTACAGCCAGGAGGTCGGCGACGACCTGTTCGCCCGGACGATCTGCGGCGAGCCCCTCGTCATGTACCGCACGCAGGCGGGGGAGGCCGTCGCGCTCGCCGACCGCTGCGTGCACCGCCGCTTCCCGCTCTCGGAGAGCAACCGCGACGGCGACCGGATCGTCTGCGGCTACCACGGCTTCACCTACGCGCCCGACGGCGTTTGCGTCGCCGTCCCCGGCCAGACCCGCATCCCCCGCACCGCCCGCGTCCCCGCCTACCAGGTCGTCGAGCAGGACTCGTTCATCTGGGTGTGGATCGGCGACGGCGAGGGCGACGCCTCCGCGATTCCGCGCGCCACGTGGTTCGACTCTCCCGACTACACCACGGTCCGGGGAATGGAGCCCTTGGCCGCCCGCTACGAACTGCTCGTCGACAACCTCCTCGACCTCTCCCACGAGACGTACCTGCACGCCGGCTACATCGGCACGCCGGAGGTGGCGCAGACCCCGATCAACACGGAGGTCGACGAGGAGGCGGGCATCGTCTACGTGAGCCGCCGCATGAAGGACGTGGAGTGCCCGTCCTTCTACTCCGAGTCCACCGGCATCGAGGGCCGCATCGACCGCTGGCAGGACATCGAGTACTACCCGCCGTGCCTCTACCTCCTGCACAGCCGCATCGCCCCCACGGGCGTCGAACCGGGCCCGGACGGCGACGACTCCAAGGCGTTCCACGTCGAGATCGGCTACGCCATCACCCCCGAGACCGAGACGAGCACGCACGACTTCTGGCTCGTCGCCCGCGACTTCGCCCGCGACGACGAGAAGGTCTCCACGTTCCTCGCCGAGAGCAACCGCACGGTCGTCCTGCAGGACGTCGAGGCGCTGAACATCCTGGAGAAGGTCATCGCGACCGAGCCGGAGGGCTACCAGGAGCTGTCCATCAACATCGACACCGGCGGCCTCGCCGCCCGCCGCATCCTGCAGCGGCTGACGTCCCGATGAGCACCGGCCGCCTGCGGGTCGAATGGTCCCCGGGCTCCGACACCCTCACCGGCATCTGCCACTGCGGCGCCCACCACACCGCCGAGGACCCCATAGAGATCTGGACCTGGCTCCTCGCCCACCCCGACCACCCGGGCTCGTAGCGTCACGCGATGTCGCGGCGGCGGAAGGCCGTCAGGCCGGCCGCCGCCAGCGCGACCGCCGCCGCGGTGAGGGCGATGAGGGGGAGCGGGGCCGCGGCGCCGCCGGGGAGCTTCGGGGTGTGGGTGAACGGTGAGACGTCCATGACGGCTTGCGGCAGGTTGAGGAGAGGGGCCACTTGACCCAGCAGCAGGCAGATGGTCAGGACGCCCCAGCCGGCGGACGTGGCGCGGGGGAGGAGGGCGAAGAGGAGGAAGGCCGCGGCGGCGATGACCCATACGGCGGGCAACTGGACGAGCGCTGCGGCCAGCTGGCGGGGGAGTTCGCCGCCGAAGTCGTGCGAGCGGGCGCCGTGGACGACGCCGACGGCGGCGCCGGTGAGCGCGAGGAGGACGACCGTGCCCGCGACCGTGACCGTCAGGCCGGAGACGGCCCAGCGGACGCGGCTGACACCGGTGGCGAGGATGGGTTCGAGGCGTCCGCTGCTCTCCTCGGCGCGGAGCCGCTGCACGCTCTGCACCGCGTAGGCGGCGGTGAACAGGGCCATGATGCTCATGGCGGTGGCGAGGAGCGCGTCGGTGAGGTTCTGCTGTCCGCCCAGTTCGCGAATGTCGTCCGCTATCGCCGCGTTGCCGCCGGCCAGGTCGCCGGCTCCCGCCGCGATACCGCCGACCACGAGCCCGTACACCGCGAACGCGGCGGACCAGCCGATCAGCGTTCCGCGCTGCAGGCGCCAGGCGAGGGCGAGCGGGCTCCGCAGTGACGGCGCCGCGTTCGCCGGGCCGGGGGAGGAGGCCAGGATCCCGGCGCCGAGGTCGCGGCGTCCGGTCAGCGCGTACGCGGCGGCGACGAGGAGCGCGGAAGCGGCCAGCGGGAGAAGGAGGACGGCCCACTGCTCGCCCGCCAGCGGACGCACCTGCTGCGCCCAGCCGACCGGGGACAGCCACGAGAGCCAGTGCACCGAGCCGGCGTCGGCCGCACCCCGGACCAGGTACGCCGCCCCGAGGACGGTGAACGCCAGGCCGTTGGCGAGCCGGGACGTCTCGGCCAACTGCGCCGTGACCGCCGCGACACCGGCGAACACCAGCCCGGTGCCGAACCAGGACAGGCCGAGCGCGGCCGACCCGGCGGCGGGCACCCCGAAGAAGAGCAGCACGGCGGTGACGATGGCCGCGAGGGTGGCCGCCGCCGTCACGGCGGCCAGCAGCGCGGCGGTCAGCGGCGCGCGGCGCCCGACGGCGGCGGCGCCGACCAGCTCAAGCCGCCCGTTCTCCTCCTCGGCGCGGGTGTGCCGGACGACGAGCAGCACGCACATGACGGCGGTGAACGCGGCGCCGGTAGTACCGACCCGCCACACGCTGAGCCCGGCGGCCGTGTCGCCGTTCAGGACGGGCCCGTAGAGCGCCCGCGTGGACGGGTTGTCGTTGATGCCGCGCGTGAAGTCGGCGAGCGCCGCCGGCGTGCCGTACTCGTGCTTGAAGCTGTAGGCGTTGCTGGAGACGTACGCGGTCAGCCCGTAGATCCATGCCGACATCATGATCCGGTCGCGGCGCAGCCACATCTTCAGCAGCGGGCCGGCACCCGCCGGCGGGCGCAGGGTCGCGGCGGTCATGACGCCGTCTCAAGGTCGTTCTGGTAGTGGCGCAGGAAGAGCTCTTCGAGGGTGGGCGGACGGCTCGTCAGGGCGCGGACGCCGATCCGCGTGAGCTGCTGGAGCGCGGCGTCCAGCTCGGGGGTGTCGACCTCGAACGTGATGGTGTTCCCGTCGATGCGGACGCCGTGCGCGCTCGGCAGCGGGACGCCGTCGGGCGGCCCGGCGAGTTCCGCGTGGATCGAGGTGCGCGTCAGGTGCCGCAGGTCGGCGAGCGTGCCGGTCTCGACCGTCCGGCCCCTGCGGATGATCGTGACGCGGTCGCAGAGGGCCTCCACCTCGCTGAGGATGTGGCTCGACAGGAGGACGGTCCGGCCGCCTCGCTTCTCCTCCCGCACGCACTCCTGGAAGACCTCCTCCATGAGGGGGTCGAGACCGGACGTGGGCTCGTCCAGGATCAGCAGTTCCGCGTCGGACGCGAGCGCCGCGACGAGCGCGATCTTCTGGCGGTTCCCCTTGGAGTAGGCGCGGCCCTTCTTCCGCGGGTCGAGCTCGAAGCGGTCGAGCAGCTCGGCGCGGCGGTGCGCGTCGAGGCCGCCGCGCAGGCGCCCGAGCAGGTCGATGACCTCGCCGCCGGTCAGGTTCGGCCACAGCGTGACGTCGCCGGGGACGTAGGCGATGCGGCGGTGCAGCGCGGTGGCGTCGCGCCACGGGTCGCCACCGAGCAGCCGGGCGGTCCCGGCGTCGGCGCGCATCAGCCCCAGCAGCACGCGGATGGTGGTCGACTTCCCGGAGCCGTTCGGGCCGAGGAAGCCGTGCACCTCGCCGGGCCGGACGGCCAGGTCGAGCCCGTCCAGGGCGCGCGTCCGGCCGAACGTCTTGACCAGGCCCTCGGCCCATACCACGTCATTCATCGTTCCGCTCCTTGCTGAGTGCCGCCTCGTAGGCGTCCAGTGCCGCGTGGCCCTGCTCGGCGATCTCCGGGCTGAGCATCCGGCCGGCGAAGATCTCCAGGACGGCGCGCCGCAGCCGCAGCGAGCCCTCGGTCGTGAAGGTGTCGGCGCCGAGCACCCGCGACAGGTGCTCGTGCAGCACCTCGGTGCCGACGGTCATCGCGACGAGCGCGGCGGCGAAGGCGTGCGGGTCGCGGGTGGCAGGGGCGTCGAACCCGGGCGGCGGGTCGGTGAAGTACTGCTCGGTCGTGCCGACCAGGTCGTCGAACAACCGGGCCGCGGCGGCGGAGTCGTCGACGAGCGCGCGGGCCAGGTAGCGGCGCACCGGCAGGCCGAGCCGCTCCGCCCACGCCTGGAAGCCGGGATCGCCGAGGCCGCCGCTCGCGGTGCTGAGCCGGCGGACCGTGTCGACCGTGTACGCGTCGCACGCCTCGCGCAACTCGTCCTTCGAGCCGAAGTGGTGCTGGACGAGCCCCACCGAGACCCCGGCGGCCTCGGCGATCCCGCGGAACGTCGCGCCCTTCACGCCGCGCTCGGCGAACAGCAGCAGCGCCGCGTCCCGGATGCGCGCGCGGGCCGTCAGATCCTCCGGCGCGCCGTCCCTGCCCGTGGCCATGCCGCCTCACTCCCATACAAGCGTTCAATCTCCAATATGCTTGTATACCATACGCTCGTATTGTCGCGGGCATGCGTGCCGGGCGTCCTTGAAGGAGGAGTTAGCTTAGGCTAGCCTCACCTTGTGTTGTCCCCCGCGCGAACTCGCCCGCCGCGCCCCTCCGCGAAAGGGGGACGGGCCTCCCGCCGGCTCTGGATTCCGCTCCTCGCTGCCGTGCTGCTGGCGACGGTCGTGGCGAGCCTCGCGATCGGGGCCGGGGACGTCCCGTTCGGGCGGGTGCTGCCCGGCGTGTTCTTCCCGGACGACGGGTCGCGGGCGGAGCTGATCGTCCACGAGCTGCGGCTGCCGCGCACTCTGCTCGGCATCGTCGTCGGCATGGCACTCGGCCTGGCCGGCGCCGTGATGCAGGCCCTCACCCGCAACCCGCTCGCCGAGCCGGGGCTGCTCGGCGTGAACGGCGGCGCCGCGCTCGCGGTCGTCCTCGTCATCGGCGCGGCCCGCGTGGACAACGTGCTCGTCTACGTATGGGCGGCGTTCGCGGGGGCGGCCGGCGCGGCGGCCCTCGTCTACATGATCGGCGCGCGCGGCCGGGGCGGCGCCTCGCCCGCGCGGCTGGTGCTCGCCGGCGCGGCCCTCAACGCCGTGTTCAGCGCGATGACCGCCGGTGTCATGCTGCTCACCCCCGGCAACTTCAACGGCTTCCGGTTCTGGCAGGTCGGCTCGCTCGGCGGCCGGGAGATGTCGGTCTTCTACCAGGTGGCCCCGTTCGTGCTGGCGGGAACGGTCCTGGCGCTGCTGCTCGCCCGCCCACTGAACGCGCTCGGCATGGGCGACGACGCGGGCCGCGCCCTCGGCTCCAGCCCCGGCCGGACGCGGGCGCTCGGCGCGCTCGCCGTGGTGCTGCTGTGCGGGTCCGCGACGGCGGCGGCCGGGCCGATCTGGTTCCTCGGGCTCGCCGTCCCGTTCATCGTCCGGACGGCCGCCGGCCCCGACCAGCGGCTCGTCCTGCCGTACTCGCTGCTGCTCGCGCCCATCCTGCTGCTCGGCGCGGACATCATCGGCCGCGTCGTCACGCCCGGCGAACTGGAGACCGGCATCGTCACCGCGTTCCTCGGGGCGCCGCTGTTCGCGGTGATGGTCCGGCGGGGAAGGACGCGCGACCTATGAGAGTGCTGCGCGCGGGCGGCGTCTCGCTGCGGTGGGAGCCGCGGGCGGCGGCGGTGTGCGGGCTGCTGGCGGCGGTCGCCGCGTCCGCCGCCGTGCTGGTCGTCGGCTCGGGGGAGTTCCCCATCTCGCCGCCGGACGTGGTCCGCGCCGTCCTCGGGCAGGGCGACCGCGCCACCGAGTTCATCGTCCAGACGCTGCGGCTGCCGCGCGCCCTCACCGGGCTGCTCGCCGGCCTCGCGCTCGGCCTCAGCGGCGCGATCTTCCAGAGCATCTCCCGCAACCCGCTCGGCAGCCCCGACTTGATCGGCTTCACCACCGGCTCGGCGTCCGGCGCGCTGCTGCAGATCCTCGTGTTCGGCGGCGGCGCCGTCGCGATCACGGTCTCGTCGGTCGCGGGTGCGGTGCTCACCGCCCTCGCCGTCTACCTGGTCGCCTACCGGCGCGGCGGCGGGGTGCACGGCGTCCGGCTGGTGCTGATCGGCGTCGCCGCGGCGGCGATGCTGGAGGCGCTGAACTCCTACCTCATCACCCGCGCCGAGCTGCGCGAAGGCTACGAGGCCGCGTTCTGGCTGACCGGCAGCCTCAACGGACGGGACTGGGACCAGGCCGTCCCGCTGGCGATCGCGCTGGCCGTGCTCGTCCCGGCGGCGCTGCTGCTGGCCCGCCCGCTCGGCATGGGGGAGCTGGGAGACGACGCGGCCCAGGCGCTCGGCGTCCCCGTCCAGCGGTCGCGGGCGCTGCTCACGGTCGCCGGGGTCGGCCCCGTCGCGGCGGCGACCGCGGCGGCCGCCGTCTCTTTTACACATCTG
>NZ_JABXFD010000351.1 GCF_013372625.1 Actinomadura sp. BRA 177 | reverse complement strand
GCGCCGCCCGCGGCGGCCCCGCGCGGCCTCGCGAGGGTGGTGTGGCGGTCGGGTCTCGCCTGGCACGTCACGGTGTTCATGGGGTTGCAGTCGCTGCTCGCCTACGTCGTCCTCGGCTGGCTGCCGACGATCTGCCAGGACCGCGGGATGGGCGAGGCGCCGGCAGGCTACGTGCTGGCCCTGTCGGCGGCGGTCCAGGCGGTCGGGTCGCTGGCCGTCCCGGTGCTCGCGCGCCGGACCCGCGACCAGCGCCCGATCGTGCTGGCCACCGCGACGCTCACCCTGATCGGCTTCATCGGGGTGACGTGGGCGCCGATCGGGTCGGTGTGGGGCTGGGCGGTCGTCCTCGGCCTCGGGCAGGGCCTCGGGTTCGCGACCGCGCTGTCGTTCATCGGGCTCCGCGCCCACGACGCGCAGATCGCCGCGCAGCTGTCCGGGATGGCGCAGGGCATCGGCTACCTCATCGCCGCGCTCGGCCCGCTGGCCCTCGGCGCGCTGCATGACGCCACCGGCGGCTGGAGCGTTCCGATGAGCGGGGTGCTCGCCGTCTGCGTCCTCATGACGGTGCCCGGCCTGGCGGCGGGGCGCATCCGCACGGTCGGCGCGCCCGCTACCCCACCGTCGGACGGGGTTAACTCGGAAATTAGCGGACACATCCCTAATTGACCCCAACAAGGGGCCGATACGCCATCGGGAGGTGGACCGACAATGCCCGCCATGATCCTGGCCGCCGACACGTCGCCCGTGGTCGCGCTCAGATGGGTGTGGATCATCGTCGTGGTGGCCGTGGTGGTGACGCTCGCCCGCCTCTGGGTGACCCGGGCGTCCGGGGCCCGGCCGATCCACCCGGACAAGCGGAACGACCAGATGAACCACCGCGGCATGGAGCAGGGCGGCATGTACACCTACCGCCCCGGGATGTTCTCGCACAGCTACCCGCCGGAGCGGGACGGCCAGTGGGAGGAGTTCCGCAAGGACAACCCGCAGCCGGGCCGCGAGCCGAAGAAGGCGTGGCCGGACGGCATCATGTACGAGCAGACGGTCTTCAAGGAGGAGTTCGAGGAGCTCAAGGAGGAGACCCGGAGCCGCTAGAACACCTCGGGTGCGGGACGGACGGCGCCCACGACGCCGTCCCCGCCCCGCACCTGGACGACGGCCAGCTCGTCCAGCGCCGCCGCCTCGCCCAGGCCGAGCGCCCGCAGCAGCGCCACGGTGACGGGCGTCCGGGCCCGCATCGCCCCATCGTCGATCTTGACCGCGCCGGCCCGCCCGTCGGCGAACGCGAACGCGTCCACGCCTTCGGCGCCGCATTTGACGAGCAGCCCGGGGACGGCGTCCATCAGCTGCCGTTCCTCGCGCCGTGTACCGGACGTCCACTGCGGATGGGTGCGCATCGCGTCCGCGACCCGCCGCTCAGGCGTACCGGCCCCGGCGAGCACCAGCCCCCGGAACGCCCGCGCCACGCCGGCCGTGGACACCGCGAACAGCGGCGCCCCGCACCCGTCGATCCCGACGGCCGTGACCGTCTCCCCGCTCAGCTCCTCGACGACACCCCGCACGGCGAGCTGCAGCGGATGCTCAGGATCCAGATACGTCTCGATGGGCCACCCTGCCGCGACGCACGTCGCCAGCATCGCGGCGTGCTTCCCTGAGCAGTTCATCCGCACCCGCGACGGCCCGCCGCCGTCCCGCGCGACCGCCTGCTGCGCCTCCGGGTCGATCGGCCAGCTCTCCGGGCAGCGCAGATCCCCCGCCACCAGCCCGGCGCCCGCGAGGATCTTCTCCGTCCCCTCGACGTGGAAGTCCTCCCCCGAATGGCTGCCGGCCGCCAGCGCGAGCAGCTCGTCGTCCAGGTCGAGCCCGCACCGCAGCATCGCGACGGCCTGCATCGGCTTGTTCGCCGACCGCGGAAAGATCGCCACGTCGGGCCGCCCCACCCGAACAGCGACACCGCCGTCCGCGGCAAGCCCGACCGCCGTCCCCCGATGCCGCGACTCCACAAACCCGGACCGCTCCACCTCGACAAGCACAGGATTGACGTCCACCAAGCCCCTCCCTCACGTTCACCGGCACGCACACTAAGACCGGTCGAAACCGACTCCCCCTCAAGCCCATGAAGAAGCGCCCCTCGCGTGGGGCCAAGGATCGAGGCGCCGTCCGATTCAGTGCGAGACCGTCCGAATCAGTGTTAGAAAAGCAGGCCCCTCCCACCCGGGGGCGGACCCGTTAACTTCATGGTCAAGTACCCAGCCCGCCCCACGTAAGTGGAATCGGATTCTGTGGATAACCCCAAGATCAGCGGGGCTTGGTGTTCAGGAGGGCGCGGGCGTCGGCAGGCGCCATGGGTGGACGTTGGGCCAGGCTCGCGGCCTGAGCCGCGCGTTCCACCAGTTGGACGTTCGCCGTCACCGGCTGCCCCTTGGCCAACGTGACCGTGTCCTCCATGCCCACGCGCAGGTGGCCGCCGGCCGACAGCGCCGCGAACAGGACGGGAAGGGACGTCCGGCCGATCCCGGTGGCAGACCACGTGGCGCCGGACGGGAGCGCTTCGACAGCGGCGACAAGCGTCCGCGCATCACCTGGCATGCCGCCCGGGACGCCCATCACCAAGTCGCAGTGGACGTGGCCGCCGTACGGAAGGCCGTGCTTGTCCAGCAGCCTGTGCAGCGCCGCCACCTGACCCAGGTCGAACAGTTCGAACTCTGGGACGACCTCAAGTTCCTGGGTGCGCTTGTACAACTCCACCATGAACGGCCAGGGGTTCATGAAGACGTCGTCGCCGAAGTTGACCGTCCCGCAGGTGAGCGAGCACATGTCGGGCGCGGCGTCCAGTACGCGTAGGCGGTCCTCGTACGGGTCGGTGACCGCGCCACCTGTGGACAGTTGGACGATCAGTCCCGTGCTCTCCCGTAGCGCCGCCACCGTGTCCCGCAGCAGGAACAGGTCGAGCGTGGGCCGCGCGTCGTCGTCGCGGATGTGCACGTGGATGACGGCCGCACCGGCCGCCTCGCATTCCTTGGCCGTCTGAACCAGTTCATCCAGGGTGACGGGCAGGCCCGGAACGTCCGACTTCGTGGACTCCGCACCCGTGGGCGCCACCGTGATGAGCGTCGTTGCTCCCATAGGCGGCAGAATGCATGGTCATGCGTGCGGTAGTCCAGAGGGTGAGCCGGGCCAGCGTGTCCGTGGACGGGCGGGTCGTCGGCGAGATCGAGGGGCCGGGGCTCCTCGCGCTCGTCGGCGTGACCCATGACGACGGCCCGGAAAAGGCCCGCAAGCTGGCCGCGAAGCTGTGGGGGCTGCGGATCCTGCAGGACGAGAAGTCGTGCTCGGACGTGAACGCGCCGCTCCTCGTCGTGAGCCAATTCACCCTCTACGGGGACGCGCGAAAGGGCCGCCGCCCGTCCTGGACGGCCGCCGCACCCGGCAACGTCGCCGAGCCCCTGGTGGACGCCGTCGTCCGCGAGCTGCGCAACCTGGGCGCCAAGGTCGAGACTGGCGAGTTCGGCGCGGACATGAAGGTCGCGCTGACCAACGACGGACCCATCACTCTGATCGTGGACGTCTGACCCTGCGTTGAACTGCGGCGTGTTGCCCTTATCAGCGGTCTCATAAGGGCAACACGCCGCAAGTGAACGGGGCGGGTCAGCGAAAGCCGTAGATCGTGCCGATCAGGACGGCGATCGTGCCGGCGGCGGCCAGGAGGATGAGGGCGCGGTCGAGCAGGGTGAGGCGTCCGCGGACGTCTGAGGAGACGACCACGACCCCGGTCTCGCTCTCGTCCGGCGGCGGCTCCTTCTGGAACGGGTTGCGGAGGCCGGCGAGCCGCCACAGCGCGTCGTTGCGGAGCCGCTGGTGGTCGGGACCGCAGGCGAACAGCCGTCCCCTGGTGCGTTCGGTGCAGGCGGCGCCCTGCTGGGTCAGGATCCGGCACATGGTCGGGACGAGCATGAACTCGTACAGGCACCAGGCCAGCAGGCCGAGGAGCGCGACCCGCCACGACTGCAGCCACCACGCGAAACCGGCGAACGCCGCGAACAGCGCCCACCACGCCAGGGCGGACTCCCGGCGCGGACGGCGCCGGGTGCCCCGCCTGGCCGCCGGCGGCTCCCGCTTCCCGAGGTTCGCGACCATTGGCAGGAATCCACCTTCCCCGGGCGCCGCCGGTTAGAAATCGTCATATCCGACGATATTCGCCCACGGCGCGGGCTGCTAGCCGTGTTTCGCCGGACGGCGGCGGAGCGCGATCTGCGCGTTGGCGCCGGTGTCCGGCGAGACGATGACCTCCTGCGCCGCCGCGACCCCGCCGGCCAGCAGTTCCGCGTCCACCGGGACGTTCCGCTTGACCATCGCCAGCGCGATCGGGCCCAGTTCGTGATGCCGGGCGGCCGACCCGACGAACCCGATCGTCCGGCCGCCGGGGATCTCGACCGGGTCGCCGTGCGCGGGCAGCCGGTCGACGCTGCCGTCCAGGTGCAGGAACACCAGGCGGCGCGGCGGCCTCCCCAGGTTGTGGACGCGCGCCACCGTCTCCTGCCCCCGGTAG
The DNA here is from genome assembly GCF_013372625.1 of Actinomadura sp. BRA 177. Taxonomy (GTDB): domain Bacteria; phylum Actinomycetota; class Actinomycetes; order Streptosporangiales; family Streptosporangiaceae; genus Spirillospora. The sequence goes on along the minus strand of NZ_JABXFD010000351.1, from coordinate 16,807 downwards.
CAGCCCTTGTTCAGGTGGACGGCCGTCTCCACGTAACCGGCCTCGTGCGGGATCGTGCGCTCGTCGGTGTCGAGGCCGAAGCGGGGCCGGTGCTCGGCGATCCGAAGCGCCTCATAAGCCCACATACCGGACGGCGTGCCCTCCGGGAACTCCCCTCGCGGGACGATCCGCGTCGTCATCCCGGCGACGTCCGGCCAGGCCAGGCCGCCATCGTCCCCGGACGGCCCGGTGACGACCATGAACTCGTCCGACACGTCGGCGACCTCGACCCGCAGCATGAACCGCATCCGGTCGAGGAACTCCACCAGCGCGGGGGCCTCCCCCGGCTCCACGTGCGCCCACGTGGCCTCGCCGTCGTCGACGACGAAAAGATGATGTTCGATGTGGCCCTTGGGGCCGAGCAGCAGCGCCTCGGTCGGCTCGGACGGCTTCAGCGCGTCCAGATGCTGGCTGAGGAGGCTGTGCAGCCACTTCAGCCGGTCCGGGCCGGACACCTTGACGACGCCACGGTTGCTCCGGTCGACGAACGCCGCCCCTTGTTCGAGCGCACGTTGCTCCCGCGTCGGGTCCCCGTAGTGCGCGGCGACCTCCTGATCGGGCGCATCGGCGGCAACGGCTCCGGGCGACTGCAGCAGCGGGCTCTCCATGCCGTCCAGACTATGTCGCGCGGCACTCCTTGCACCGCCCGTAGACGGTGAGGTGGTGCACGTCCGTCTCGAACCCGAAGTCGCGCTGCAGGACGTCCGCCAGCCCGGCCGCCGCCCGCGGATCGACGTCCTCGACCGTGTGGCACCCCCGGCAGACCAGGTGGATGTGCTCGGCTTCGGCCGCGAGATGGTAGTTCGGCGGGCCGTGCCCGAGATGCGCGTGCTTGACGAGCCCGAGCTCTTCGAGGAGTTCGAGCGTCCGGTAGACGGTGGAGATGTTCACGCCGCGGGCGGTGCGCTGCACCTCGGTGCAGATCTCCTCGGGGGTCCCGTGCTCCAGGTTGGTGACCGCCTCGAGGACCAGCTGGCGCTGAGGGGTGACCCGATACCCCTTGGCCCGCAGCTCCTCCTGCCACGACTCGACCATGCCCCGAGTGTAGATCCCGCCCGCCGCCCCCGGTCGCACACCGATTCAGCTGACGGAAAACCTGTTTGCCTCGCCGTGGCGCGTCACATAGCGTGCGAGATACGCGTGAAAGGAGGTGGTCCAAGCAATGGTTGATTGTAGGACTCGCGAGGTGACTGTCCGCTAGTCGCCGTTCCGCCTCGGAGCCGCCGTCCACTGGACGGTGGTGTCGGTCGCGACGGTGACCGGCGAATACCAGGCAGTTACCCGGTCCCCGGACCGATGGACCCGTCCTGTCCATCATCCCGTCCCATGGCGGGAAGGTCCGGGGATCGCTTTGTCTAGGACACCTTCTTGAGCTGCGCCGACAGGTGCGACTGGAGCGGCTGGCCGACGGCCGCCATGTCGTAGGCCCAGCCGAGGTCCTCGCCGATCAGCCCGTAGAGGCGGTGCCCGCCGGTGACCTCCTTGGCCGACTCCGTCCGCGCGACGACGTCGGTCTCCAGCTCCACCCGGTTGAACGCCACGTTGCCGACGTAGATCTCGATGATCCCGGTCGGGTGGGCCAGCGTCACCTCGACCTGGTGGTCGGGGCGCGGCCGCCAGTAGCCGGTCTCGACGGCGAGCGGACGGCCGAGGGTGCCGTCCGGCTCGATCATCCAGGTGCGGCTTGCGTAGCTCAGAAAAGGCTTCCCGATGTGGGTGAAGGACAGCTCCTGGCCGAAGTTGAACGACTCGATCGTGGGGTAGCCGCCCACCCCGGCGCCCTCCCAGGTGCCGAGCAGGAACTTTAGGGGTTCAAGGTCCGGGTGCAGCTCAGGGACATCCATGGACACCGAGCGTAGCGGCGCGCGCCGCCTCCCGCGTCCGCTACTTCAGCCGGCCCAGGCGGATCACGAGGAGGACGGCGGCGACCGCCATGAGCCCGAGGGCGAGGACGAGGATCCCCGCGTTCACCATGCCACCCACACCTGGATGGTATGCGCGGCGACCGGACTAGAGTGCGGGTTATGGCGAGACCACTGGTGATCAAGGTGACGGCGGGGGCGGACGCCCCCGAGCGCTGCAACCAGGCGTTCACGGTGGCGGCGGCCGCCGTGGCGAGCGGGGTCCCGGTATCGCTGTGGCTGACCGGGGAGTCGGCGTGGTTCGCGCTGCCGGGACGGGCCGCCGAGTTCTCGCTACCGCACGCCACTCCCCTCGATGACCTGCTCACCGTCGTTCTCACCGCCGGACGCGTCACCCTGTGCACCCAGTGCGCGGCCCGCCGCGACATCGGCCCGGACGACGTTCTGCCCGGCATCCGCATCGCCGGCGCCCCGACCTTCGTCGAGGAGATCACCCTCGACGACGTCCAGGCCCTCGTCTACTGACCCGTCCCACGCCAGGTAGACGGTGGTGTCGAGGCTCAGGCCCTTCATGACGCCCGGACGGGCCGGTGCCACACGCCGGTCCGAGACGGCGTGAGGGGTGCTGCGGCGGGCCAGGGTGGCGACGAGGAGGGCGGCGAGGGTGGAGCCGGTCAGGCCGAGCATCAGGTCGCCGATCGTGTCGCGGTAGATCGTGACGGTTTCGGGGGTGTCGAGGATGAAGACGCCGTACTCGAAGAACTCCCAGAGGATCGCCGCGATGGCGCCCGCGCCGGCGCAGGCCAGCGCGAGCGTCCACGCCTTGAGGCCGGCCCAGCGGCGGAGGGCGACGCCGGCGGCGGCGCTCAGCAGGGCCCAGTTCCCGAGGTGGCAGGCGTCGTCGAACCAGGTGACCGTGTCGTAGAGGTCGGCGGCGTTCCCGGCGACGTCCACGAGGAACGGGAGGGTCAGCAGCAGGTCGACGTCCCAGGGGAAGGGCCCGCCGCGGCCGCGCAGCGCCCAGATGAGCGTGACGAGCATGACGGCGGCGGGGTAGGCGGCGACGCGGACGCCCATCGCCTTGTCCGCGAACCGGTCCCATTCGGGGAAGGCCACGGCGAGCGCGAGCAGAGCGGCGAGAGCCGCCTTGGCGGCGAGGGCGAGCGGGCGCCAGCGGGAAGTGTCCATGCCCGAAAGCCTGGCCGCGCGCCGCCCTCGCCACATCGGTGCGAATACTCAGATGCCCCTGGGTGATTCGCCCCGGCCCCTGGTCAGGGCCCGTGGTCAGGGCAGGACGACCCCGCCCAGGTAGGCGTTGCGGCCCTTGATGCCGAGGGTCGCGGTGCTGAACACCTTGATGCCGGACGCCGTCACGCCGGACGCGGTGCCGTTGAGCATGTAGAGCGACCCCTCGGAACCGTTCTCGTTCGAGGTGCCGACGGTGAGTTCGCCCTTGCCGTCGCCGTCGAGGTCGGCGAGCGCGACCTGCGCGCCGAAGTGGTCGTTCTGCTCGGACGACCCCGGCACGCCCGCGTGGGACTGCGAGAACATCTGCGCGCCCGTCCCGGTCACGCCGTCCGGCCCGCCGTACAGGACGGTCGCCGCGCCGGCCCGCACCGTGGTGCTGATCGCCTCGTCCGGAGCGCCCACCGCGATGTCGGCGCGGCCGTCGCCGTCGACGTCCCCTGCGGCGACGGCCGATCCGAACGCGTCGTTCGGTTCCTGCGTGCCCGGCACGCCCTCGGTGTCCTGGTCGATCACCGTGGGGGCGCCGAGCCCGGACGCCGTCCCCGGGTACACGCCGACCGCGCCGCCCGGACGGTCCGACGTGCCCACGACCAGGTCGGCCTTGCCGTCGCCGTTGACGTCGCCCGAGGCCAGCGACTCCGCGGTCACGCGGGACGTCGTGAAAGCGGGCGTGGGGGCGACCCCGTCAGCGGAGCCCTCGTAGACGTTCAGCCGGAGCCAGTCGTCGTCGCCGTCGATCGGCGGCCACACGATGCCGATCGCGAGGTCGGCGTACCCGTCGCCGGTGAAGTCGGCGGCGGTCGTGGACACCCGTGGCGACTCGCCGTATCCCTGGCCGATGTCGGTGACCGTCCCGTTGATGTCGCCCGTGGCGAGGTCGCGGTAGACGGCGAACGATCCGGAGCGTCCCGCGGCGAGATCGGGCCTGCCGTCGTGGTCGAAGTCGGCGGCGCTGACGGTGACCGCGCCCTGCCCGAGCCCGACGGCCTTGGACGACAGGCCGTTCGCGCTGCCGTAGATCAGCGTGATCCAGCCGCCGGGGATGGGCCCGTCGTTGTTCTCGCCGTCCGCGACGACGGCCAGGTCGGCGTAGCCGTCCAGGTCGAAGTCGGCGGAGGCGAGCGATCCGCCGAACCGGTCGTAGCTCTCGGACACGCCCGGAATGCCGGGACTGTCCTGCGTGATCACCTGGTGTCGCGCGCCGTCCGGGCCGGACGAGCCGCCGTAGACGACCGTCACGAACCCGGCCCAGGAGACGCCGGACGCCGTCCCGGACGGGCTGCCGAGCGCCAGGTCGCGGCGTCCGTCACCGTTGAAGTCGCCGGGCATGGCCGGGACGCGGGGGGCGGCCTGTGCGGGGACGGCGGTGAGCCCGGCCGTCCCGGCGGCCACGGCCGTGAGCGCGGCGAGCATGGCGATGCGCGGGAGTCCTGTCATCTGCACGTCCTTCGGCGGGGAGGGGAACCAAAGCGTGAGAATCTCTACACAGGACGCGTCCCGATCATCCGCGGTTTACCCGGACTTGGCCTCCGCATCCGGTGCGGTAGAAGAGACACAGAACGGATATAGACCTGCAGACGCCCCCTTCAGGAGGAGCCGGCCGGAATGCTCGACGTACCCATATGGGCCTGGTGCGCGACGATCGGACTGATCGTCGCGCTGTTCGTGCTCGACTTCTTCGTCGCCGCCCGGCGGCCGCACGCGGTGCACATCAAGGAGGCCACCTTCTGGTCGGTGTTCTACATCGGCCTCGCGGTGCTGTTCGGCCTCGCCGTGTGGACGCTCGGCGGGTCGACGGCCGGCACCGAGTACTTCTCCGGCTGGATCGTCGAGAAGAGCCTGTCGGTCGACAACCTCTTCGTCTTCGTGATCATCATGGCCCGGTTCGCGGTGCCCGAGGAGTACCAGCAGAAGACGCTGCTGTTCGGCATCGCCGCCGCGCTCATCCTGCGCGCGATCCTGATCGTGATCGGCGCGGCCGCGATCAGCCTGTTCTCCTTCACGTTCCTGATCTTCGGGCTGATCCTGATCTGGACGGCGGTCCAGCTCATCCGGCACCGCGACGAGCAACCCGACGTCGAGGACACCTTCCTCGTCCGCCGCGCGCGCAAGATCATGCCGGTGAGCGACAGCTTCCACGGCGGGCGGATGCTCGCCCACGAGGACGGCCGCCGCGTCATGACGCCGCTGCTGCTGGTGTTCGTCGCCATCGGCAGCACGGACGTCCTGTTCGCGCTGGACTCCATTCCCGCCGTGTTCGGCGTCACCAAGGACCCGTTCCTGGTCTTCTCCGCCAACGCGTTCGCGCTGCTCGGCCTGCGCGCCCTGTACTTTCTCATCGAGGGGCTGCTGGAACGGCTCGTCTACCTGTCGATCGGCCTGTCGGTGATCCTCGCGTTCATCGGCGTGAAGCTGATCCTGCAGTTCCTGCACGAGGACATCACCGAGACGGTCCCGAAGGTCCCGACCACGCTTTCGCTGGGCGTCATCCTGGCCATTCTCCTGTTCACCACGGGCGCCAGCCTGATCCGCGTCCACGCCCATCCGGAGGAGAAGGCCCAGGCGGGCTCCCTCCGCAAGCGCCGCGACAAGAAGCCCCGCGAGGAAGAGCCCGCGCGCAACTGACCGGCCTAGAGGAGCAGGCCGCCGGTCGCGCGGATGTTCTGGCCGGTGATCCAGCGGGCGTCGGGGCCGGCGAGGAAGGCGACCACGTCCGCGATGTCGGCGGGCGCGCCGAGGCGGCCGAGGGCGGTGAGCGCCGCGGTCTGCTCCAGCGCCTCCGGCGGGTTGGTCTCGCGCAACAGGGTGGTGTCGGTCGTGCCGGGCGAGACGGTGTTGACCGTGATGCCCCGGGCGCCGAACTCGCGCGCGGCGACCGCGGTCACCTGCTCCAGTGCGGCCTTGCTCGCGGAGTACAGCGCCAGGCCCGGCACCGGCAGGACGGTGTTGAGCGTCGAGATGTTGATGACGCGGCCGCCGTCTGGCAGCAGGGGTTCCGCGCGGCGCATGGCGAGCAGCGGGAACTTCGCGTTCACCGTCATCACCTGGTCGAACAGCTCGGGGGTGATGTCGCGGATCGGCGTGGGCGGGTTGATAGCGGCGTTGTTGACGAGGATGTCCAGACCGTCGGCGACGGGTTCGAACAGCGCCTCGATGTTGCCGGGATCCTCCTGGTCGGCGCGAATCGCCTGCGTTCCCGGGACGTCCCGCATGACCGCTTTGGCGGCGGCCTCGTCCGCGCGGTAGCCGAACACCACCCGCGCGCCGTCCCGGGCCAGCCGCCGGACGATGGCCTCGCCGATCCCCCGCGAGCCGCCCGTCACCAGGGCCGTCTTGCCGTTGAGCGTCATGGTGCCGGACGCTACCGGTGAGCCGGCCGCTGTCTTGAACGAATGCGCGCAGTTCGGTGGACGTGATCCCGGCCATCGCCCGCACCTCGCGGTTGAAGTGCGGCTGGTCGGCGTATCCGCAGGCCACGGCGTCCTGGAAGGTGCCCGGAGGCGTCGTGCCGAGCACTCGCACCGCCCGCTGGAACCGCGTGATCCGTGCGACGGTCTTCGGGCTCAGCCCGATCTCCCGCCGGAAACCGGTCTCCAGGCGACGCCGGCCGACGCCGAGTTCGGCGGCCAGTTCACGCATGGTGATCCGGCCGGCGTCCTGGAGCCGCCACCAGCCGTACGTCGCCGGGACGTCCGGCTCCTGCGGGCACAGCCATGCGGTGAGCAGGTGATCCAGGAGGACGAATCGGGCGTCCCAGTCCGGTGCCGAGGAGAGCCGGTCGGCCAGTTCGCTCGACCGGCGTCCGAGCAGATCGTCCAGCGGGACGGTCATTCCGGTCAGGGGGCCCATCGGCGTCCCCAGGAGCGCGCGTGCACCGGCGATCGTCAGCCCGATCGCGACGCCGCGCCGCCAGCCCGCTCCCGCGTGGATCATCGGCGTGCCCCGCGCCCCGAACAGCAGCGGCACCGGCCGGTCGAAGTCGACGACCACGGTGACCAGGCTCAGCGGCAGGACCCGGCGCCGGCCGGCGTCCCCCGCATGGAAGGCCCCGTAGCCGACGACGTACGGGCGCAGGTGCGGCGCCGGCCGCCGGGCGCGCGTCGCGCACGGCTCGGCCGGCAGCCGCACCAGCACCGAATGCACCTGCGCCGTCATCAGGCCCTCACGGTAACCGCCGTCGGCTCAGCCCATGCTCTTGGCGCCGTCCAGGGACTCGCGGATGATGTCGGCGTGGCCGGCGTGCTGGGCGGTCTCGGCGATGATGTGCATGAGGACGCGGCGGACCGACCAGTGGGTTTCGGTGTTCCACGGGGCCTTGGGCAGTTCGTGGACGACGTCCAGGTCGGGCAGGGTGGCGACCAGCTCGTCCGTCCGGCGGGCGACCTCGGCGTAGGCGTCGAGCACGCCGGCCAGGGTGTCGCCGGGGAGCATGCGGAACTCGTCGTCCCGCTTCTGCCAGTCCTCGTCGGTCATCTGGGTGAAGTCGCCGATCGCGGACGGGCCTTCCACGATGAAGTCCGCCCAGCCGCGCTCGACCGAGGTGACGTGCTTGATGAGGCCGCCCAGGCACAGCTCGCTCGCCGTGGTCCGCAGCCCGGCCTGCTCGTCGGTGAGGTCGCGGGTGGTGAAACGCAGGAAGTGCCGGTTCTTGGCGAGCATCGCCAGCAGGTCGGCCCGCTCACCGGTGATCTGCTCGGTCATGGTCATGTCCTCCGCCTTTCGCTGTTCCCTCGGTGTGCCACCAACGCTAGGAGCCATAGCGGTCACTTTCTGTCCTCAATTACGGGCAGAATCAGAAACATGGCGAACACCAGCTCCCGGACCCTGCGTCTCCTCTCCTTGCTGCAGACCCACCGGTACTGGCCGGGCATCGAATTGGCCGAGCGGCTGGAGGTGTCCGTCCGCACCCTGCGCCGGGACATCGACCGGCTCCGCGAGCTGGGCTACCCGGTCGAGGCGTCGCGCGGCGTCGACGGCGGATACCAGCTGGCGGCCGGCGCGGCCCTCCCCCCGCTGGTGATCGACGACGAGGAGGCCGTCGCCCTCGCCGTCGGCCTGCAGGCGGCGACGCAGGTGGAGGGCATCGCCGAGGCGTCGGTGCGGGTCCTGGCCAAGGTGGTGCAGGTGATGCCGGCCCGGCTGCGGCGCCAGGTGGACGCGCTGCGCGCGATGACCGTGCCCACCGCCTGGGGCGGCTCCCCCGAGGCGGGCGTCGCCCCGGCCGTCCTCACCGTGATCGCGCTCGCCTGCCGGGACGACGAGCGCCTGCGCTTCTCCTACACCGCCGCCGCCGGCACCCGGACCGACCGGCACGTCGAACCGCACCGCCTCGTCCCGCTGGGCCGCCGCTGGTACCTCGTCGCCTACGACCTCGACCGGCACGACTGGCGCAGTTTCCGGCTCGACCGCCCCACGGACCCGGCGGTCACCGGCGCCCGGTTCCGTCCCCGCGACCTGCCCGCCGCCGACGCCGCCGAGTTCGTCCGCCACGGCCTGAAGGAGATGCCGCGCCCCTACCGGATCGAGGTGCTGGTGGACGCCCCGGCCGCCGCCGTCCACGACCGCATCGGCCGCTGGTGCACCGTCGAAGAGGTGGACGCCGACCACAGCCGCATCCACATGACCGCCGACTCCCTGGAATGGCCCATCCTGGCTCTGGGCGCGGTGGAAGCAGACTTCCACGTCGTGGCCCCTCCCGAACTGCGCACCCAACTCCACTCGTGGGCAGCCCGCTTCACCCGCGCCTGACCCCGGAGATCCCGTCCGGAGGGATCTCCCGCAACTGTGCCCAGATGAGACGTGCCCGCGGTTGTTCCTGCAGGTCGGACGCAGGAGATTGGGAGGGATCGCAGCGGGCTCCAGTGGCGCGGATCATGGGGGACGCGCCGGCCCGCACGTGAGGGGTGAGTGCGATGAGAGTCATGCTCAGAGCGGTGATAGACACCCAGGTCTCGAATGCGGCGATCAAGAGCGGCAGGCTCGCTGAGATCGTGCAGTCGATGATCGACCGGCTCGCCCCGGAGGCCGCCTACTTCGGCCCCGGCGAGGGCGGACGTTCCTGCACCCTGGTCTTCGACATGCAGGACTCGTCGACGCTGCCGTCCATCACCGAACCGCTGTTCCAGGAACTCGGCGCGAAGATCGACGTCCATCCGGTGATGAACAGGGAAGACCTGGCAAAGGGCCTCGCCGCCCTGCAATAGCGCGCAACTGATGGCCCGCAACGCCTTTCGGTGTCCCCACCTAGATGACAGGCTCGTGAGGAACTCAGCGAGGATTCTCCCGTCTTCGCTGGACGAGGGAGCCGTGCATGAAGGTGATCATCGTGGGGGCCGGAATCGGCGGCCTGATAACGGCCATCCGGCTGCACCATAAAGGCATCGACTGCGAAATACATGAGCAGCGGGAGCACATCAGCGAGCTGGGCGTCGGGCTCAACATGCTGCCGAACGCGGTCAAGGAGGTCGCCGAGGTAGGGCTTCTCGACCGGCTGGAGCAGGCGGGGATCCCGCCGCGCGAACTCGTCTACGGGCATCGCCGCGGGCAGGAGATCATGCGCAGGCCCTGCGGGCGGAACGCCGGCTTCGCCTTTCCGCAGATCAGCGTCCATCGGGGCCGCCTCCAGCGCGTGCTGCTGAACGCGGTGCGCGAGCGACTCGGCCCCGACGCAGTCCGGACCGGGCACCGGCTGGTCGATTTCGAGCAGGACGCGGCCGGCGTGCGCGCGCAGTTCATGGACACCGGCGGCGCGGCGACGGCGTACGGGGACGTCCTGGTGGCCGCCGACGGAATCCACTCGGCGGTACGGGCCATTCTCTTCCCGGACGAGGGCCCGCCGATCTGGAACGGCGTGATGATGTGGCGGGCCGCCACCGAATGGCCCGAGTTCGGCACCGGAGACTCGGTGCTCATCGTCGGCGGCACCGCGGCCAAACTCGTCGTCTATCCCATCGCCCGGGGCCGGCAACCGGGCACCAGGCTCACCAACTGGGCGCTCTGCATGCGGACCGGGCGCCCCGGTGACCCGCCACCGCAGCGCCAGGACTGGTCGCGCCGCGCCGACACGGCAGGGCTGGACGAGCAGATCGCCCTGATCCAGACGTCCTTCCTCGACCACGCCGGACTCATCAAGGCCGGCGGGGAGTGCTTCGAGTTCCCGATGTGCGACCGCGACCCGCTCCCCTACTGGACGCGGGGACGGGTGACGCTGCCGGGAGACGCGGCCCACCCGATGTATCCCATGGGCTCCAACGGTGCAGGCCAGGCCATTCTGGACGCCGCCAACCTCAGCGACCACCTGGCGAGCCACACCGACCCGTCCGATGCGCTGCGCGCCTATCAAGACGACCGCCTGCCCGTCACCAGCGAGGTGGTGCTGCGCAACCGGAAGGGCGGCCCGGAGAACGTGATCGACGAGGTCGAACGCCGCGCCCCCGACGGCTTCACCCGCCTCGAAGACGTCATCGACCCCGCGGAGATGGAGGCCATCGTCAACGGCTACGCCCAGGTCTCCGGCGCGTCCAAAGACCAAGTGAACCGGCCCAGGCCGGCCTGGAACGGCTAATCCGCCAGCCACGACAGCAAACGACCCTTCGACCAGCAGCGGCCGACGGCCTCGGCGTGCAGGGCCGAGTGCTCGAACACCGCCAGGCCGATGATGCTGTGGCCAGAGGCACGGCGGTCACCGAACGTCGGTATCGCCGGCGCGACTCCGACCCCCTCGGCCGACACCCACGCCACCGGACGGTCGGTCGCCGCCTCGTCGAGGCGGTGCAGGAAGCGCAGACGGCTCTCAAGCGGGAGGCTCGCCAGCGCCCACGTCGTGGTGACGACGGGCAGGACGTCCGCGGGCACGCGTGCGAGGGCGTCGGGCAGCACCTCAACGGCGTCCCCTTGCAGGAACAGCGGAGGGGCCGCCGCCGCCAACGCGATCTCCGCTTCAAGCCTCGCGCTCTCCTCTACCTGTTCCGGCCACAGGCAAGCGCGCAACCATCGCGCTTCGTCCGCGTCGGTCACGTCGACCGGGTCGAGGTCGACGCCGACCCTTACGACGACCTCGGGCATCGGCCGCGTGGGGACGGGCCGATCCCCCACGAGCGAAGCCGAAATCTGCACTGGAGACGCCGAATCTCCCAGCGATTGCCCGTTGCTGTAGGTGATCCCAACGCGATCGACATTCAGATTGAGCCCAGCCGAACAGCCCACGTCAATCAGCCCGACCGCATTCGCGCCCACCCTGTGCGCCGCTTCGGCAATGGCCGGATACAGCACGGCGCAACGTCCGGTCTCTTGGGTCGGCTTCCGGTATTGGACGGCGATGGCCACAACCGACTCGGTCATCCGCAACAACGTGCCGATCGCCGCTTCCCCGGCCGCGTCGCCGTCCGCAGCGGCATAGGCGGCGGCAAGCTCCGGGGCACGTCCAGCAAGGACGAGATCATGCAGTGCGGCGAGAATCACGGTCGGATGCCGCTTCCGCGCGGGCGCCGCCTCAATGGCGCGCAACGCCTCATCAGACTCACTCAACGCAACAGCGACACGCTCGTACAACGGCGACGTCCCAGCGGCGTCAACCTCACCAAACCGCCGATACACCTCAGCAAGCGCGCGCCCCCTACCCACGGGCACTTCCTAGGAGTAACACCGACATCCCACCGACTCTAACGAAACCACCTCGCCAGCGACCACCGCTCGACAATGGGTAGCAGCGAGGACAATGCCGATCCGGTCGCTATTCTTGCCCGCCAAGCTCGCGGTCGAAGCCATGGCCGCCGGTCGTCTCCATTCTGGGCAGCGGAATCACCACCTACCCGCTGCTCGTGCCGGGTGGGTCGGCACGAGCAGCAGAGGTCGCATTACGCGACGGCGGTGCCTTCGAGCTCGACCATCAGGGTGGGGATCGCCAGGCGTGTCACCCCGAGCATCGTGGTGGACGGCGCCACCCCTGCGGCGCCCAACCGCGACGCCAGTGCGCCGTAGTGCTCGAAGAGCCGGTCGACGTCGGTGGTGTAGACGTTGAGCCGGACGAGGTTCGCGAGGGACATGCCGCCCTCATCGAGCACGGCTTCCAGGTTGTCGAGGCTCAGCGCCAGCTGCGCCGCCATGTCATCGGCATGCTGGGGCTTACCGTCGGCGCTCATCGCGGTCTGCCCGGAGCAGTACAGCGTCCGGGTGTGGCCGGAGACGATCTCCCCCTGGTTGTAGCCCATCTCCACCGACCACGCCCACGGGTTGACCTCCGTTCGCTCCATGACCACATCAGCTCCATTCGATTGGTACGTCCATCGGCCGTGGTGATGAGCCTGCCAACGAATCACGACATCCTCTGTCGTGTATTTCGTTAGGGTTTTCGCATGCGCGCCGACCGGTTGGTGTCGCTGGTGTTGCTGCTGCGCCAGCGCGGTCGGCTGTCCGCGGCCACGCTGGCCCGTGAGCTGGAGGTGTCCACCCGCACCGTGCTGCGCGACATCGAGGCGCTGTCCGCAGTCGGCGTACCGGTCTACGCCGAACGCGGCCGGCACGGCGGTTTCGCGCTGTTGCCCGGTTTCCAGACAGAACTCACCGGGCTGAACCACGACGAGGCCCTCGCCCTGCTGATCGCCGGATCGCGGCGCGGCGCGCAGGCATTCGGCCTCGGCTCAGCGCTCGCTTCGGCCATGCTCAAGGTGGTCGACGCGCTGCCCGAAGGCCATCGGGACACCGCGGCCGGCGCAGCGCAGCGACTGCTCATCGACCCGGAGATCGACCTCCTCTCGCGCCGCGTGGCCGCCGAGGAGGTGCCCGACGCCATAGTGGCCGAGGTCCGCCGCGCGGTGTTCGCCGGGCACAAACTGCGCATCCACTACGCGGCCGTCGACCAGCCCCCGAAATGGCGGACGGTGGACCCGATCGGCCTGGTCACCGTCCGCGACCAGACCTACCTGCTGGCCACGAGATCGGGCGCCGACCGCACCTACCGGCTGTCCCGGGTGCTGGCCGCCGAGGAACTCGACGAACCCGCACAGCGACCGGACCGCGTCGACCTCGACCGGGCCTGGCAGGAACGCAGCACCCGCTTCCGAACCGGCGGCGACCAGGTCGCCGTCCTCGTACGGGTGACCCCGGCACGACGGGACGACCTGGTCGGCACCGCCCTCACCGTCCGCACCGAAGAACCCGACGCGGACGGCTGGCTGCGCCTGGAGGTGACCTTCCAAGATTCACGGCACGCCGAATGGGCGCTATGGCAACTCGCCCCGAACGCAGAAGCCCTGGCCCCACACTGGCTGCGCACGTCCCTCCACAACCGCGCCACCGCAATAGCCACCAACCGCGAACCCCCACCCTGAGCACTGCCACCAACCGCAATCACACCGCTCGCACCGCGGGCACGTGCGCAGGCACGGCCGGGCGTGGGGAGGTCCGGCCCGCTGCGGGGCTTGTCAGGATTCGATGGGACGATTCAGGGCGGCGTTGAGGGCGCGTTGGTGGACGAGGCCGGTGCGGACGAGCCTGGCTTCGGGGACGAAGCAGTCGACGATGGTCATGTGGTTGGCGGCGGGACAGATCCCACCGTCGACGGTCACGGAGATCGGCAGGCCGACTGACACGGCGAAGTCGGCGACTTCTTGGGCGGTGATGGCGGGTCCCCGGTCGCCGGGATCAGCATCGCCGGAGATGTTCGCGGTGGTCGCGGCGATGGGGATCCGGGCTCGGCGAGCGAACTCCCCGAGGATGCCGGGGGCCACCGTGACGAGTGCAGGAGAGCCGACGGCCCGGTGTGCGGCAGCGTCTTCGGGGGCCCGCCACGGCAGAAGAAGAGCGAGGTCGCCTGGCCAGAACGCTTCGGCCAGGCTGCGCGCCTCTCCGGTGAGAGCGAAGCGTTCTCCGCAGGAGGCGAGAGAGGGCGCGACATAGACGAGGGGTTTGGAGTTCGGCCGCCGCTTGCCAGAGAAGATCTTGCGGCAGAGGTCATCATTATTGGCGGCGGCGCAGACCATGTACCAGCGGCTGGTGGGGACGACGACTAGTTCTCCAGATTCGATGGCCCGGACGGCGGCGTCCAGCCGTTCGGGGTTGACGATGCGCATGTTGTTGCTCCTGGTCGCTCAAGGAGTGTCGGCGAGGGGCGGGTAGTCGAGCCACGGGTCACACAGTGCGCGGAGCCGCTGGTCGGCGTGGGCAGGATGCGATACCCGGAAATAGGCCATGATCCGGGGGAACGGCAGATGGTTGCGGCCGACCGCGTGCGGGACGAGATGGTGCATGAGCAGGATGTCTCCGGGAATCCCGAGGAACGGGACGCCATCTTGCTGATCGACCGTCGGGGGAACCTGGTCGGTCATTCCTAGCGACCATTCCTCGCTGAACCAGCGGGCCATGGTGTGGTGTCCGCCGGGCAGGTAGCGCAGGGCGCCGGCAACAGGGTCGCTGATGTCAGACAGGACGACCCCGACGAGCAGTGAAAAGGTGCGTAGTTGGCCGGGGTCGAGGTGTGGACACGCGACACCGTCAACGTGCATCGCCTTCACAGGCTGCACGTTGGGGAAGAGCTGTTCCGGGACCCGGATCTGAATCTGAACCGCGTTGATCGGCACGGTTTCGCCGAGAAGATCCTCGGCAAGGTACGGCACCGCCGTCCTCTCGTACAGGGCGAGGAGATCTGGATGACCGCCCAGGTCTGGGGCGAAGGTGCGTTGGGTCCAGTCGCGGATGACATCCGTGGTCAAGTTCGGGCCGCAGCGCCCGGTGATGAGGTCAATGGCCCGGCCGATCCGTTCGGGCTCGATGAGACCTCTTCTGATGAGGACGCCGTCGCGTTTGAAGAGGGCCTTCTCCTCGGTGGTGAGACGCGGAAAGTCTCTGCTGTTCTCAGCTACGGTCACGTGACCCTCCGGCGGCCGATCCGGATGAGGAATTCGTTTTCTTCGGTGAAGATGTCGTCATCACTGAAGCCGGTGAGCCGTTCGGTGATGGCCTCCTCGAACTCGGGGAGCCGGTCTCCGAACAGGATCGGTGCGGCAAAAGAGGTCGAGTACAGGTAGCCGAGGATGCCCGCGGTGTTCCAGGTCCGGTGGACCGGAACGGTGAGTTCGGTGACGTCGCCGAACGGCGATTCGCTCATGATCTCGCTGTAGGGGCGGTCGTGATGGCGGAAGGTCCCCGAGCCCGCGCGCCGTTCCTCGCCGAGGAAGCTCTTGATGACGTCGCGGACTGCTTCCTTCCAGGGGCTTCCATCTGCCCAGAAGCTGCTGTCCCCGAAGATCGCAACGGAACCGTCTGGGCTTACCTGCCGGTCGAGGCGCTCGAGAACGGTCTTCTGGTCGAGCCAGTGGAAGGCCCGGGAGATCGTGACGAGATCCGCTCGCCATCCAGCTGCGGGGGTGAAACCCTCCGCGGTGCTCTCCACAAGTTCCAGACGAGAGCCTTCGGGGAGAGCCGGCCGCAGCACCGTTTCAGCAGTGGCGAGCATCGCGGTGTCGTTGTCGATGGCGATGATGTCGGTGAACCGCCCCAGCAGCGCTTCGACCACCTGCCCGGTGCCGGTGCCGATGTCCAAGAGCCGGCGAGCCCCTGCAGATCGCTGCGGCGCGGCTTCGTCCAGTACGGCGGCCACCTCTGCGGGGATGCCGGGACGGAACCTCTGGTAGAACTCAGCGGCGCCAGTGAACAGGCTCAAGGTATTCTCCTCGTCGAGAGATCGTGAATGTGGGCGGCGGCCTCACCCAGATCCCGGGCGATGAGCACACCGTGACGCCTAACCAGACTCTCATCAGGAGCATGGCGACCCCGGGATATCCAGATGACTTTTACACCGGCGCCGAGCGCTCCCTCGACGTCACAGACCCAGTCATCACCGATATGGATCATTCTTCGGGGGTCTCTGCCGAGACGGTGGGCGACCGTATGGAACGCCTCCCGGTCAGGTTTTGTGTATCCGATCAGGCAGGACGGGAAGTAGTCGCTCACCCAGGGATACAGCAGGGAACGCAGTCCATCAGTATCGGCATCGACGCAGGTAACGTTGGACAACGTGACGACGGTGGCGATGGTGCTGATTTTGCGCAAGGCATCGAGGGTCCCCGGAAACAGACAGAACGGTGCGGGCGGGATATTTCGGGGGAATTCATAGGAAGCGATCCGAAGCGCGTGGCACACCTCGGCGACCACGCTTTCAGTGATCGCGGGCCGAGTGTGCAGCTTGGTCCTCATGACCTCGCGAGAGAGCCTGGTAGGAAGCGGGGACACCTCGGCCAGCCGCATGGTCAGTCCCGGGCCATCGGCGGTACCGAGTGTCCCGCCGACGTCGACGGTGACGAGGATCTGGTGAGGTGAATTCACCGAGTACTCCTGTTCGCGGGCAGCGCGGAGACGATGGCGTCGATGCGGGCTTGGCGGATGGCGGGTTCCTTAGCCTCGGAGAGGAAGGCAGGGACCCGGCAAAGTCGTTTATGCGATTTGAAGCAGGGTGATGGTGCGTTGTGGGTCGCGGGCGTGGTGCCGGTTGGCGGCGGCGATGTTGTCGTGTCCGTCGAGGCGGAGCAGGCTGATCGTTGTCGTGTCCGTCGAGGCGGAGCAGGCTGATCGCGAGGCTGCGTAGCGTGGCCATCACGCGGGGCGCGTTCCCGGTTCTGACCAGCGATTTGTCCTCTTGGTAGGTGACGTCCCGGACCCAGTGG
>NZ_JABXFD010000396.1 GCF_013372625.1 Actinomadura sp. BRA 177 | reverse complement strand
CGTCTCCGCACCCCAGGGATACCGCTGCCCGCCGCTCACGAACCCCCTTTTACAACGTCCCGCCCTGCCCCGCGAATCGGAGGCGGAGCGCGCCCACGCCGATCAGGTCGTCCCGGACGGTTATCCGGAGGTTCTCGCGGGCCGCCGGCGGCTTGTGGCCCGCGACCGTCAGGGTGGCGTCGACCCAGTCGGCACGCCTCCCTTGGACACAGGCCCGCCCGTCCGCGCGGCGGCCGGCGTCCGGTGGGCCGGCACCGGCCGTCCCCCGCCCCGGAGCCGCGGAAGATCCCCGGAATCTTCCACTCGGGAGTGGTTTCTTCCACCGCCGTCGGTCGGTTTCGCCGCCGCCGTCCGCCGTCCGCCGTCGATACCGATCAGTACGCGTGCCCTTTTCGGCGACGACCCGGTAACTCACAAGTTACATCCGATCACACAGCGCATCGATCGGCGATCGTTCGCGGGAGACGGCTTGCTGACCTGCGGTTCCGAACGCGAGAATCTCACAAAGCCAGGCACCCGACCCGCCGCGACCGCCGGCACCGGGGCCCGGAAGGCTCCGGGGGACAGGCTGGGAGTGAGCTGATGGCACCGGAACCCCGCATCGTCAAGGAGTGCTTCGCCGGCCTCGAAGCCGACCCGGCGGGCGCGATGAGCTACTTCTACGGCCGGCTCTTCGCGGCCGAACCGCAGCTGCGCGCCCTCTTCCCGCCCGCCATGGGGCACCAGCACGACCGGTTCTTCCACGCGCTCGTCCAGATCGTGGGAAACCAGGACAACCCCGCCGAACTCGCCGGGCACCTCGGCCGGCTCGGCCGCGGCCACCGCAAGTACGGGGTGCTGCCCGAGCACTACACCGCCGTCGGCACCGCGCTGACCGCCACGCTGCGCGTCTTCGCCACCGGATGGACGGCCGGGGCCGAGGAGGCCTGGACCGCGGCCTACCGGCACGCCGCCGAGACCATGCTGGCCGCCGCCGAGCGGGACGCCGCGCAGGCCCCGCCGTGGTGGGCCGCCGAGGTCACCGGGCACGACCGCCGCGCCGCCGACCTCGCGGTGCTCACGCTGCGCCCCGAGCGGACGCTCCCGTTCGCCGCCGGGCAGCACGTCACCGTGCAGACCGCCCGCTGGCCCCGGGTGTGGCGGCCCTACTCGATCGCGAACGCGCCCCGCCCGGACGGGACGCTGCGCCTGCACGTCCGGGCGCAGCCGGGCGGCTGGGTGAGCGGCGCGCTCGTCCGGGGCACCGTCCCCGGCGACACCGTTCTGCTGGGCCCGGCGGAGGGCGCGATGACCCTCGGCCCGGGCGCCGACCGCGAACTGCTCCTGATCGGCGGCGGCACTGGCCTCTCCCCCATGAAGGCCCTGGCCGAGGAAGCCGCCGGGGCCGGCCGCCGCATCCGCCTCCTGGTCGCGGCCCGCACCGCCGACGGCCTCTACGACCTGCCCGACCTGCGGCTGCTGGAGTCGGCCTGCCCCCGCCTGCGGGTCGTCCCCGTGCTGTCGCGGTCACCGGGAAGCAGCGCGCTGACCGGGCACGTGCCGCACGTCCTGCCCGGCCTCCTGGACGACGTGCGCGACGTCACCGCCTACGTCGCCGGGCCCGCCCCGCTCGTCCGGGGGACCGTCGCCGCGCTGCAGCGGCTCGGCGTGCCGCTCCAGCACGTCCACCACGACCTGCTGACGGCCGGCGACCCGGTCACCAGCCGGCACGCTCCCGCAGGAACTCCGTCGTCGCCGCGTCCGCGGGATAGAACGACTCGATCGCCAGTTCCGCGACCGTGATGTCGACCGGCGTGCCGAACGTCGCGATCGTGCTGAAGAACGACAGCTCCCGGCCGTCCACCCGCAACCGCAGCGGGACGAAGACGTCGTGGCCCGCGGGCGGCGCCATCGCCTCCCCCACGTCCCCGGGGAAGCTCCGCAGCTCCCGGTAGAGCTCGGTGAGCGCCGCGTCGGCCGTCAGCGCCACGTGCCGCCGGACCCGGTCGATCATGTGCGCGCGCCACTCCGCCAGGTTCAGGATGTTCTTCGCCATGCCGTCCGGATGCATGCTCAGCCGCAGCACGTTCAGCGGGGGCTCCAGCAGCTCCGGCGGCGCGCCCTCCATGAAGAACGCGGCGGCCTGGTTGGCGTCGACGAGATTCCAGAACCGGTCCACGACCACGGCCGGATACGGCTCGTGCCCGGCCAGCACCTGCTTCAGCGCCGCCCGGACCGCGTCCATCGTCGGCTCCTCCATCGGCGTCTCGCCGAACACCGGCGCGTACCCGGCCGCGACCAGCAGCAGGTTGCGGTCGCGCAGCGGCACGTCCAGGTGCTCGGCGAGGCGCAGCACCATCTCCCGGCTCGGCGCCGACCGCCCGGTCTCCACGAAGCTCAGGTGCCGCGTCGACACGCCGGCCTCCGACGCCAGCTCCAGCTGGCTCAGCCTGCGCCGCTGCCGCCAGGCCCGCAGCTGGTCCCCGATGGGCCGCACATCGCTCAACGCCGTCGTCACCTGCCGGACGCTACCCGCCCGCCGAGCACGCCCGCGATTACCTCCCGGGTAATGGACGCCGCGCGGCCCGGCCGCCAGTGTGGACCGGACGACACCGAGGAGGCTCCATGACCCCCGACCAGCTGACCGACGCCATGCCGTTCGCCCGCGCGCTCGGCGTGCGCATCGACACCGCCGGACCGGACGAGGTCACCGGCCGGCTGGACTGGGCCCCGGACCGCTGCACCGCCGGCGGCGTCCTGCACGGCGGCGCCCTCATGGCGCTCGCCGACACCCTCGGCGCCGCCTGCGCGTTCCTCAACCTCCCCCCGGACACCTCCACCACGACCCTGGAGTCCAAGACGAACTTCTTCCGCGGAGTCAGAGAAGGCACCGTCCGGGGCGTATCCCGCCCCCTCCACACGGGCCGCACATCGATCGTCGTCCAAACCGACCTCTACGACGACACCACCCGCCGCGTGGCCCAGGTAACCCAAACCCAGGCCGTCCTACACCCCTGATTCGGCTGGACACGGCGAGCGCCTTTACGTTGTAGATTTTTTAGTGAGGTATTCGCCGAAGAAGGCGAAGATGCGGTCCCACCCGTCGGCGGCGTTCTCGCGGCCCTTGCCCAGGCCGAAGACGATCTTCGCGACTGGGCCCAGCGGGGTGGGCGGGGCGAAGCCGGTGAGGAAGCTGTGGCCGGTCGCCGGGTACTCCTTCACGTCGTGCGTGACGCCGGCGATGGTCAGGGCGCGCTCCAGCTTGTCCGCGGCTCCGCGCAGCGTCGGGTCGGCGGCCCCGTAGTTGCCGACGATCGGGCACGCGCCGCGCAGCGACTCCTCCGGCCGGCCCGGAAGGATGCCGTAGTTGGAGGCTGCCACCTTGAAGTCGTACTTCGCCGCCGCGACCAGCGCGAACCCGCCGCCCATGCAGAACCCGCACACGCCCACGTCGCCGGTGCAGTCGTCACGCCCCGCGAGCCACGCACGCGTGGCCTCGATGTGGTCGTACGTGGGGCCGCGCCGGGCGCGCATGTCGCGCATCGCCTTGGTGACGCACCGCACCCACGGCGCCCCGTCGTAGAGGTCCGGCAGGACGGCGAGATACCCCTGCGCGGCGAACCGGTCGGCCTGGGCCCGCATGTCGGCGTTCGCGCCCATCGCCTCGAACACGATGACCACGCCCGGCCAGGGCCCCTCCCCCTCGGGGACGGCGAGGTATCCCGGCAGCTCCCGCGCACCCATGGGAATCGCAATGTCAGACATAACGTCCAATAATTCCCCAGCAACACGCCGTACGCCTACCCCCTGCCGGGCCCGTTCTACGGTGATCGCATGCGCATGGACCGGCTCGACCACCTCGTCCTCACCGTCGCCGACATCGATGCCGCGCTCCAGTTCTACACGCGCGTCCTCGGCATGGAGGCGGTGACCTTCGGCGCCGGCCGCCGCGCCCTCGCCTTCCGCACCAGCAAGATCAACCTGCACCAGGCCGGCCGCGAGTTCGAACCGAAGGCGGCGCGCCCCACCCCGGGCAGCGCCGACCTCTGCCTGATCGTCACCGTCCCCCTAGACGAGGTCCTCGCCGACCTGGAACGCCACGGCGTCCCGGTCGAGGAGGGCCCGGTACCCCGCACCGGCGCCACCGGCCCCATCACGAGCGTCTACATTCGCGACCCCGACCACAACCTGATCGAACTCAGCGTCTACGAGTGATCTCGCCCGGAACACCCACCACTCGGCAACCGGGCCGCCCCCGAAACGGCAACCTTGCCGTTCCGCCGCACCAGAAGCAACCCGCATGGTACGGCTACCGAATGAACTCCGCCCAAATATTCTTGGAGTCCATCCTGTACATCGGCCCCCGGAAATCGCGGTGAACAGTGGCGGTCGCCGCCTGGTATACCAGCGAACCGGAGGATGGGTCCACGGTCGCGAATGTTTCGGTCCCGTCCACCAGCGGCCACGGCTTCCAGCCGCTCACCGTCAAAACATCCGTCCGGTCGTCATAACCGTCCGCCATCGCCACCATCCCCGTGCCGCATTGGTGACAACCAACCACGGGGCACCGACAGAACGCGCCCGCCCCACACGTGGGGTGCGGGTCGGGGCACGCGCCGCGGTGACGCTAAGGGCAGACGCGACCGTTGGCTTCGAAGGCGGCGTGGGTCAGGGGCATGAGCTTCGCCCACTCCTCCTCCATCAACTCGGCGACCATCTCGATCTCCCGCTGCGGGAATGAGGGGAACATGGCATCCTCGCGCTTGATGCGCAGGGACAGGAAGTTCATCAAGGCGCGCGCGTTGCAGGTCACGTACATCGAAGAGTAGAGACCGACGGGGAGGACGCTCCTCGCCACTTCACGTGCGACACCCGCGTCCAGCATCTCCGTGTAGGCGCGATACGCCTGACGATAACTCTCCTTCGTGACCTCTGTGACGATCTTGTGCTGCTCCGGGGAGCCGTCGACGAACACGTACTTACCCGGCTTGCCCTCCTGGACCAACTTCCGATCCGGTCCGGGCACGTAGAAGACCGGTTCCAGCTTGCGGTAACGGCCGCTCTCCTCGTTGAAGGAGAACGTCCGGTGGCGCATCTGCTCTCGGAACACGAAGATCGGCGCCTTCACGTAGAAGGTCATCGACGAGTGCTCGAAGGGAGTGCCGTGCCGGTCCCGCATCAGGAAATTGATGAGGCCCTTCGACCGTTCGGGGTCGGCCTCAACCTCCGCCAGCGAGTTCTCCCCCTTGGTGGACACGCGCGCCGCCCAGAGCACGTCGGCGTCCGACGCCGCGGCCTTGATCAGCTCTACCACCACGTCGCTGCGGAACTCGATCTCCATCGCGTGCTCGTCCGCCATCGGACCTCCCCCATTCATCTCGGCTGAACCGCCCCCGCAACCCTAGTCCCGGCCGCCGACAGTCTCCGGTCGGCGTCGCCGACGAGAAGGAGGCGGGCGCTGACCGCTCAAACTGCTGCCGAGCAGCATCATCCGGGTTCCCGAGCCGCGGTTCGACAGCGAGGCGTGCTGGAGATCACCTGGGACGTGGGCACGGCGCAGCGGTGTGCATGCGGCTCGGCTGGTCCCTGAAGGACGCGGGAGGCGCTGTAGCCGCTGCGCGAGCTGGCGCAGGTGCCGCCGGGCGGCGACGACCACCGGCAGGTCGCCAGCCGCTGGCCGATGCCGAGCAGCGGCCCGACCGCGACTACGGCATCCTCGTCACCGACCCTGACAGTCTCGCGTGGGGGCGGCTCGCTGCGGCGCTCGCGGTCGGTGCTCATCTGGCCGTCGGGAACGGCGTCGCCTGGAACACCCTCGGTGGTGATTCCGGCGGCAAGGAACTGCTGGAGCGGGACTGTGGCATCACCGACGCCGATGGGTGGCGGGAACAGATGAACGCGCTGCTCGTCGCCTGTGCCGCGACGGGAGATTACGGAGGAGACCGTCCGGGAGGTCGTTGAACTGTCCGGGACGGTGCTGCGGTACGAGGCGCGGTTCCGGACGGCCCGCTCCCGCCCGGCGGACGGGTCGAGAGCGTCTACGGCTACGCAGCCCGTGGCGGCGCATGGGCCGGGGTTAGGGCAGTAGGGCGTTGATGTCGGTGGTGATCGCCTTGCGGGCCTCGTCGTCGAGGGACGAGGCGGTCACGGCGTTGCGGGCCAGTGCTGCCAGGTCTTCGCGGCCCAGGCCGAACACTTCGGCGGCGACCTGGTACTCGCCGGTCAGGGTCGTGTTGAACATCGGCGGGTCGTCGCTGTTGAGGGTGACGAACAGGCCCTCCGCCAGCATCCGGGGCATGGGGTGGGAGGCGAGGTCGGCGACCTGGCCGGTGCAGACGTTGGACGTCGGGCACACTTCGAGGGGCAGCTGCGTCTCGCGGAGGTGGGCGATGAGGCGCGGGTCGTCCAGACAGCTGATGCCATGTCCGATGCGCTCGGCGCCGAGGCCGTCGATGGCCTCCCAGATCGTCTCCGGGCCGGTCATCTCGCCGGCGTGCGGGAGGCTGCGCAGGCCGGCGGCGCGGGCGGCGGCGAACGCGTCGCGGAACGCGTCCCGGTGCGGCGGGCGCATCTGCTCGATGCCGCCGATGCCGAACCCGACGAGCGCCTCCGGCGGGTGGGAGAGGGCGTGGTCGATGGTGCCGCGCGCGCCGTCGGCGCCGAACTCGCCGGGGATGTCGAAGATGTAGGCGACGCGGATGCCGAGCCGGTCGCGGGCCTCGCGCACGGCGTGGTCGAGGGCCTCGGTGATCGCGGGCATCGGCATCCCGGCCCGCTGGTGGGTGTACGGGGTGACGGTCAGCTCGACGTACCGGACGTTCTGCGCGGCGAGGTCGCGGGCGACGCCGAACACGAGCGTGCCGACGTCCTCCGGCGTCCGGACGAGGCTGGACACCGACTCGTACACCTCGGCGAAGTGCGGGAAGTCGCGGAACGCGTAGAAGGCGCGCAGCTCGCGCTCGTCCGCGGGGACGGGCCCGTCCGGGTGGCGGCGGGCGAGTTCGAGCACGGTGGGGACCGAGGCGGAGCCGACGAGGTGGACGTGCAGCTCGACCTTCGGGAGGGCGTCGATGAACGCCAGGAGGGGTGTGGTTTCGGTAGGCACGTCCGCGAAGCTAACAGCCGTCCCGCCCGCGATGACAGGCAAAGACGGCGAACCTGCCGTGAAAACGTCAGAAACGGGGCGGCAGGATGGTATCCATGCGTGCGGCGCGGCTGATCTCCATGGTGCTGCTCCTGCAGTCGCGGGAGACGATGACGGCGGGCGAGCTGGCCCGTGAGCTGGAGGTCTCGGAGCGCACCGTGTACCGGGACATGGAGGCGCTGTCGGCGGCCGGCGTCCCGGTCTACGCCGACCAGGGGCGCGGCGGCGGATACCGCCTGGTCGGCGGGTATCGGACGCGGTTGACCGGGCTCACCCGCGAGGAGGCCGAGGCGCTGTTCCTGTCAGGGCTGCCCGGCCCGGCCGAGGAGATGGGGCGGGCCGGGGCGCTGGCCGCGGCGGAGTTGAAGGTCCTCGCGGCGCTGCCCGCGGCGCTGCGGGACGCGCCCGCGCGGGCGAGCCAGCGGTTCCTGCTGGACGCGCCGGGCTGGTTCGGCGAGGCGGGCCCGCCGCCGCTGCTGCGCGACCTGGCCCGCGCGGTGTGGCAGGACGAGACCGTCGAGCTGCACTACCGCCGCAAGGACGCTGAGGTCACGCGGACTGTGGAGCCCTATGCGCTCGTCCTGAAGAACGGCACGTGGTACCTCGTCGCGCGGGTCGGCGACGGGTTCCGCACCTACCGGGTGGACCGCGTCGCCGCCGTCCGGCCGGAGGGCGGGGTCTTCGACCGGGACGAGGCGTTCGACCTCGCCGCGCACTGGCGCGAGGAGGCGGCGGCGTTCGTGCGCTCGATGCTGCGCGAGGAGATCACCGTGCGGCTCTCCCCCGCCGGGATGCGGCTGCTGCGGTACGCGGTCGAGCCGCACGCGGCCCGGCGGGCGGCCGAGGACGCCGGGGAGCCCGACGATCGGGGCTGGGTGGTGACCACGCTGCCGGTCGAGTCGGTGGCCGTCGCGGCGTCGGAGCTGATGCGGCTCGGCGCGGAGGCCGAGGTCCTCGCCCCGCCGGAGCTGCGGGCGCACATGGCGGACAGCGCCGCCCGGCTGGCGGAGCTGTACCGGTGAACTCGCTCAGCGCGTCCCGGCCTCCACCTTCCGCCGGACGTCGTCGTACTCATCGCGCGCGTCGGTGAGCGCGAGCGCGCCGACCAGCCAGGACAGCGTCTCCTCCCCGCCGCCCCGGGCCACGTCCTCCAGCAGCTCGCCGGGGTCGGACGGCAGGCCCAGCCGCTTGGCCGCCTTCGCCGCGCGGTCGTCGACGAAGGGCCCGGCCTCCGGCCAGAACATCTGCGCCTCGCGGAGGAAGACGGTGCGGCCCGCATCGTCCATGCCCAGGATCTCCCCGAGCAGGTCGCGCAGCCGCCCGGCGTCCCCGCCGGCCGCGTCGCGGAGCTGCTGCAGGTCCCCGTCGTAGCGGTCGAGGACGAGCCGGGTCGCCTCCGCCAGCCGTCGGGCAGCGTCCCGGGGTCGGTCGTATCCCGATTCCTTCAGGACGTCGGCCAGTTCGTTCTCGTCGGCCTTGGCCATCTCCGGCGCGCTGTCCCAGTGCTCGGACAGCAGGGCGCGGGTCGCCTCGACCGAGGTGTCCGACGGCACGCCGTCCCCCGCGAGGATCGACAGGACCAGCAGCCGGAACAGCCCGGCAGCGGTGTTCGTCACCGAGAAGCCGGTGGCCTCGGCGACGTATCCGCGCGGATGCCGGTCCAGGAGGGTCCGGACGGTGGCCTTGGTCCGTTCGTCCATGGGCATGCCGGTGCTCCTAGTCCTGCTTGCGCGCGATCGCCTCGGCCAGCTCCTCCTTGTTCATCTTCGAGCGGCCCTGGACGTCGAGGCCGGCGGCGCGGTCGTAGAGCTCCTTCTTGCTGTTGCCCTCGACGTCCACGCCGCCGAAGCTCTTGCCCTTGCCGCTGCGGGCGTCGGGGTTCTTGGCCCGCGGGTCGGACGGCCCCTTGTGCCCCTTCGGCTCCCAGTGGTCGCCGCGCTTCTCGAACTTGTGCTTGAGCGCGGAGTAGGCGGTGCGGTGGGCGCGCTGTCCCTCGCCGTAGGTCTCGACCGCGGAGTCGTGGGCCTTGGCGAAGGTCTCCTGCGCCTCCTTCGGCGAGCGCTGGATCGTGCCCGGCAGCTCGTCCTTGATCGGTTTGCCGCTCTTGGTCGTCATCGGCATGGCCGTTCCTCCTTTCGCCTCTGCAGTCGCGATATCCGGCCAGCGCGCGCCCAAACCGCTACCGGTAGCCGGTGACGTCGGCCGGACGTCCCGCGTCCACGACCTCCACCAGGTAGCGCCACATGTCGGGGCGGCTGCCGTCGGTGTCGGTGAAGCCGTAGACCTGGGCGAGCCCGCCGCTGGAGAGGGCCTGGCCGTTCCAGCGGGCCCGGTCCGGGTCGGCGGCGAGCGCGGCGACGGCGCGGCCGGCGAACGCGGGCGACTCGGACATGGCGAAGTGCGGGTCCTTGGCGGCCCCGTCCCGCCAGGTCGCCTCGGTGACGCCGAAGTGCTCCAGCATCGCCTCCGAGCGCAGCCACCCCGGCGTGAGCGCGACGGCGGTCGCGCCGGACGGCGCGATCTCCGCGGCCTGCGCGAGCGCCATCCGGATCACGGCGTTCTTCACGATGTCGTAGAAGTAGCCGCACTCCGCGCGGTACTTCGCGTTGTACTCGGCGGTGCCGTCGGTCATCTCGACGACGAGCCCGCCCGGCTCGCGGATCAGCAGCGGCAGCGCGTGGTGGCTGGTGATCGCGTGGGTGTCGAGGGCCAGCCGGAACATGCGCAGGCCGTCCTCCAGGGACTGCTCCCACAGCGGCTTCCCGAACTGGAAGAGGTGGTCCGATCCCCAGACGTCGTTGACGAGGACGTCCAGCCGGCCGCGTTCGGCGTCGATGCGGCGCACGAGCGCGGCGACCTGGCCGGGGTCGAGGTGGTCGGCCCGGACGGCGATGCCCTCGCCGCCCGCGGCGGTGACCAGCTCGGCGGTGTCCTCGATGGTCTCGGGACGGCCCATCTCCGATCGCTGCGACCGGGTGGACCGTCCCGTCACGTACACGGTCGCGCCGGCGGCGCCGAGCTCGGCGGCGATGCCGCGGCCCGCGCCGCGCGTACCGCCCGCGACCAGTGCGGTCTTTCCTGTCAGTGCACGGCTCATGGGGACGATGCTGGCACCGAAACCTGACAGTTCACGTCAGGTTTCCGTCCCGCCGCGCGCGGGTTTCTCGGTCAGGTGAAGATGCTCACGCCGCCGGGGCCGACGAGCAGCCCGACGACGATCAGGACGATCCCCCAGAGGAGATCGCGCCGGGCGAGGATCACGTAGATCCCGGCGATCACCAGGATCACGGCGATGAGCCACAGGATTGTCATCATGGACCCCGGCGTCCCCCCGCAGGATGCCAAGAAACCGCAATCTTATTACGGGTGACCGAAATCTCCGTTATGGGCGGGGAAGGAGACGGATCTCCTTCCCCGCCTGGGATAACGGCGGTCACCGCATCGCGGAAGCCACGGCGCGGTGTGGCCGGAACCAAGTCTTCCGTCACATCCGGGCCCGCGGCATCGGTCTCAGGACCGGTTCCGCGCCCCCGTCCCTCATGCTCGGGAAGTAGAACCGCTCGGCTTCTGGAATGGTTCAGCTCCGCGAACGGCTCAGCCGGAGCACGTTGGCGACGATCCGGTGCCCGGCGCCGCCCGCCGCGGTGAGGATCGACTCCGGGTGGAACTGGACGGCCCAGCGCCGCCGCTCCGGGTCCTCGATCGCCATCACGACGTCCCCGGTCAGCGCCGTCACCTGGAAGTCCTTCACGCGGTCCGGCGTCGCGTGCAGCGAGTGGTAGCGGGCGGCCGTGAACTCGTCGGGCAGCCCCTCGAACAGCCCGCCGCCGGTGACCTTGACCTGGCCGGGCTTGCCGTGGGACGGCTCGGGCAGCAGCGCCAGCTCGCCGCCCGCGTGCTCCACCATCGCCTGCAGGCCGAGGCAGACGCCGAAGACGGGCAGGTCCCGTTCGGCGAGGGCGTCCAGCAGAGCGCGCGTGCCGAAGTCCCCGGGACGGCCGGGGCCGGGCGACAGCACCACCAGGTCGGGGGCATGCTCGTCCAGCATCCGCACGGGGAACCCGTGCCGCAGCGTGACCACGCTCGCGCCGTGCTGGCGGAAGTAGTCGGCGAGCGTGTTGACGAACGAGTCCTCGTGGTCGACGAGCAGCACCTTGAGCCCGTCCCCCGGCAGCGCGGGCAGCGGC
Source organism: Actinomadura sp. BRA 177 (assembly GCF_013372625.1). Lineage (GTDB taxonomy): Bacteria > Actinomycetota > Actinomycetes > Streptosporangiales > Streptosporangiaceae > Spirillospora. The sequence goes on along the minus strand of NZ_JABXFD010000396.1, from coordinate 10,167 downwards.
GCCTCCTGCGTCGCGGCCGTCACGGTGCTCTTCTGGGACGCGGCGAGCGCGCCGAGCAGCGCGCTGGCCTTGAGGTGCGTCTCGCGCTCCTCCTCGTCGGGGTCGGAGTCGTAGAGCAGCGTCGCCCCGGCCCGGACGGTCGCGACGCCGTCGCGGATCTGCGCGGTCCGCAGCGTCAGGCCGGTGTTCATCGACCCGTCGAAGCCGACGCAGCCCACCGCTCCGCCGTACCAGCGGCGCGGCGAGTCCTCGTGGTCCTCGATGAACTGCATCGCCCACGTCTTCGGCGCGCCGGTGACGGTGACCGCCCACATGTGGGTGAGGAACGCGTCGAGCGCGTCGAAGCCGGGACGCAGCCGCCCCTCGATGTGGTCGACGGTGTGGATCAGCCGGGAGTAGATCTCGATCTGCCGGCGGCCGAGGACGCGGACGCTGCCGGGCACGCAGACCCGCGACTTGTCGTTGCGGTCGACGTCGGTGCACATCGTCAGCTCGGACTCGTCCTTGGCCGACGAAAGGATCGTGCGGATCTGCTCGGCGTCCTCCAGCGCGTCGGCGCCGCGCTTGATCGTCCCGGCGATCGGGCAGGTCTCCACGCGGTCGCCGGTGACCCGGACGAACATCTCGGGCGACGCGCCGACCAGGTACTCGCCGTCGCCGAGGTTGAACAGGAACTCGTACGGGGCCGGGTTGGTCTCCCGCAGCCGCTCGAAGAAGGCGGCGGGCGAGTCGCAGCGCCCGTACATCGCGTGGCCGGGCGTGACCTCGAACAGGTCGCCGCGGACGAACTTCTCCTTCGCGTCCCGCACCATCTGCGCGTACACGCCGGGGACGGGCTGCGCGGGCAGTCCGGCCGCCCGCACCGGGGCGGGCGTCGGCTCGGTCTCACGCGGCAGCCCCGCCGTCCTCTCCCCACCGATCTCAAAGTCATAGGAGATGCGGTGCGAGGTCTCGCGCTTGCGGTCCACGACGACCATCTCGTCGGCGAGGTGCAGGACGAGGTCGCGCTGGTCGTCCGGCCGCTCCAGCCGGGTCCGCAGCGGCTCGAACTGCAGCGACAGGTCGTAGCCGAACGCCCCGTACAGGCCGAGGTGCGGGTCGTCGCAGCCGAACAGGCCGGTGATGGCGCGCAGGGCGGTGAAGACGGTCGGCTGGCGGCTGCGCTCCTCCTCGGCGAAGAACTCCTCCCCCGGCGGGACGAACACCTCGAACAGGTCCGCCTCGTCCGCGCGGACCTCCCCCACGTCGCGGAGCACGGCGGCGACGGCGGGCAGGACGACCCGGCCGCGGTCGTTCAGGGCGCGCACGGCGATCGCGCGCCCCCGCGCGACGATCTCCAGGCAGGGGTCGACGTAGGCCATGTGCCAGCGGCTGTAGCGGCCCGGATACTCCATGCCGGAGCTGAGCACCCCGCCGCGCCGCTCCCCCACGGCGGCGACGAGGGCGTTCAGCACGTCGGACTTGCGCTCGGAGTCGACCGGGACGGCGCTACGGGTCACCCGTACGCCCCCGGCCGTGACGAACTCGCTGGTCAGCGGCTGCTGTGAGACGGTCTCCACCGCGGTGGCCCCTCGTGTCGGGCCCTCACCACGCGGCGCCACGAGAAAACGACCGCCGGTGAGGGCGGTCGCCTGGTCTAGAGCATGCTCGAACCGGCGCCGCCTTAGCGGCGCCACCACCAGCTGGAGGCTGCGGTTCGCATGCGGCGAGGTTACCACGCCGGCACCGCCTGACGTCCCCCTGACGCTCCTGTCGGATAGATCCTGACCTGCCCTCCCTCCGGGTGGAACGATCCACCCGAGTCGTGCCGTGACCGAGATCACGTCGTGATCATCAGACGTGTACTCTCGCCCGGCTGCACCACCGGGCACGGCCTCCGTTTCGCGAATCCGGACGGCGGCCGTGCGCGCGTCGCACGACGAGGAGGACTCCCTTGACTCCCGACAAACCGCAGGAACCGGCCTCGACGGACCCGCCGCCCGCCACCCGCTCCGACCGCAGTATCTGGAACTGGTTGCTGCTCGTCCCCATCGTGATCCCGCTGCTGGTGTTCGTGTTCAACAGCGACTCGCCGCGGCTGGCCGGCTTCCCCGCCTTCTACTGGATCCAGCTCGCCTTCATCCCGCTCGGCGTGATCTGCACGGTCGTCGTCTACCAGCTGACGAAGAAGCGGAGCTGAGCCGTGGCGAGCGACCACATCACCGAGATCGTCATCTTCGCGCTGCTCTTCGCGCTGGTCAGCGGGATGGGCTTCGTCGCCGCCCGGTGGCGGCGCCCCGACACCATGCACAACCTGGACGAGTGGGGCCTCGGCGGCCGCAGCTTCGGCAGCTGGGTCACCTGGTTCCTGATCGGCGGCGACCTCTACACCGCCTACACCTTCGTGGCCGTCCCGGCGCTGGTGTTCGGCGCGGGCGCGGCGGGCTTCTTCGCCGTCCCGTACACGATCATCGTGTACCCGCTGGTGTTCCTGTTCCTGATCCGGCTCTGGTCGGTGTCGCACGTGCACGGGTTCGTCACCCCGGCCGACTTCGTCCGGGCCCGGTTCGGCTCGCCGACGCTGGCGCTGCTGGTGGCGATCACCGGCATCGTCGCCACGATGCCCTACATCGCGCTGCAGCTCGTCGGCATCGAGGCCGTGCTGAAGGCGATGGGGGTGAAGGGACGCCACCCCGAAGCAGGAGGCCACGGTCAGCAAGCTGGTCTCGCTGGTCGTCAAGGCGGGCGCGGTGGCGTGCATCCTGGCGCTGGACCCGCAGTTCTCCATCGACCTGCAGCTCATCGGCGGCGTCATCATCCTGCAGACGCTCCCGTCGGTGGGGCTCGGCCTGATGACGCGCTGGTTCCACCGCGGCGCGCTCATCGCGGGCTGGGCCGGCGGCATGCTCGCGGGCCTGTGGATGCTGTACCAGATCCCGAACCCGGCGAAGGGCAAGGAGCACTTCGGCGGCTCGGCCTACTCCCTGAGCGACCTCGGCTTCGACACCAAGATGACCATCTACACCGGCATCCTGGCGCTCGCCGTCAACGTCGCGGTCGCGGTCATCGGCACGGTGGTCGCCAGGGCGGCGAAGCTGGCGGACGGCGGGGACGCGACCCGGACCGACGACTACTTCGCCGACGAGGGCGACGCGAAGGTCAAGGAGCTGGACCTCACCGGCACCACCTGATCCCACTCCCGCGGCCCGCGGCGGCGCCTTCCCGGCGCCCGCCGCGGGCCGTTCCCGCGGTCATGCGGCGGGCCGCCCGTCAAGATCCCCGCGCTGGCCGGAGGCGACCGCGCGGCGCTGCCTGCGGCTTCGGCGGTGGCCGGATCAGGCGCCGGGGCGGGTCACTTATTTAGGTTACTTTCCTATTCATTGGCGCGCCGACACCGGCCCCCCGCCGGTCCCCCCGATGCCTGTGGAGAGCGGGATTCCCAGCATGAGATCAAGATATCGACCCGCGGCCGGGCTGTCGGCCGCCGCGCTCATCGCCGCCCTCGCGGCGGTCATCACGCCGGGCGCGGCGTCGGCGGCCTGCCATCCGGACGCACACGACCTCATGGTCACCTTCCAGCCCGTGGACAACACGGTCGCCGACGCGCAGTACCACCTGTCGCGGCTGACCATCGACAACAACGACCCGCGCTGCGCCCTCGGCGCGGACGGCTGGGCGATGTTCTTCAACGCCGTCCGGCAGCCCGCCGCCGTGCTCGGCGGCGCGGCGGGCGACATCGCCCGCGAGCAGCTCGCCGATCAGGGCCTCGCGGTGGCCCGCGCGGACGCCGCGCAGAGCGGCGACTTCTACACCCTGGCCCCGGCGGACGGCTTCGAGCCGATCGCGCCGGGCGAGCGGCGGAAGATCGACATCAACTTCGAGCTGTGGGCCGTCCACAAGTCCGACGGCCCCGCCGGGTGGACGATCAGGTTCGGCGGCGGCCGGCCGTCCTGGGTCCCGGCGAAGACGCTGCTCGACCCGGCCGACCCGAAGCAGACGACCGCGTTCTCCGGCGACCACCGGCCGGTCGAGACGGCGGCGACCCGGTACGCGGCCAACACCTCCCCCGAGAAGGACCTCACGCTGCAGCAGAGCCTCGTCCCGCAGCCGCTCTCGGCGGCGGAGTCCGGTGGGACGGTCGCGATCGGCGGCCGCTCGCGCGTCTCCGCGCCGCGCTCGCTGCGCGGCGAGGCCCGCTACCTGCGCTCGGCACTGCGCGACGTCGCGCGCGGGCACGGCGCACCGATCGCGCTGCGCGTGGACCCGCGGCTGGACGTCGACCACGACGGCAAGCCCGACGCCGAGGGCTACACGCTCACGACGACGCGGCACGGCGTGCGGATCACCGGCGCCGACCGGGCCGGGGTGCTGTACGGGATCCAGACGCTGCGGCAGCTCATCCCCGCCGGGGGGTACCGGGCGGCGGCGAGCGGCCACCGGCCGTCCACCGTGCGGGTGCCGCGCGCGGCGATCTCCGACGCTCCGCTGTTCGGGTACCGGGGCCTGCAGATCGACGTGGGCCGGCACTTCCAGAGCAAGCAGACCATCCAGAAGTTCCTCGACCTGATGAGCTTCACCAAGCTCAACAAGCTGCACCTGTCGCTGACCAACGACGAGGGCTGGCGGCTGGAGATCCCCGGCCTGCCCGAGCTGACCGGGTTCGGCTCCAAGCGCGCCTTCGACCTTCAGGAGAAGGACGCGCTGCACCAGGGCATGGGGTCGGCCGGCGACCTCGCGCCGGGTGACGGCATCTCCGGCAAGGCGCGCAACGAGACCGAGGCCAACCTCGGCCGCCGGCCCGCCTACCAGGGCTACGAGCAGAGCACCGTCAACTTCGTCGGCCAGGGCAGCGGCCACTACTCCGTCCGGGACTTCGAGGACATCCTCCGGTACGCCGCCGAGCGGCACGTCGAGGTCATCCCCGAGCTGAACTTCCCGGCGCACGCCCGCGCGGCCGTCCAGTCGATGGAGCGCCGCTACCAGCGGACGCACGACGCCACCTACCGGCTGCTGGACCCCGGTGACACCAGCCAGCACGTCAGCGTGCAGTACTACAACGACAACCTCGCGAACCCGTGCCTGGACAGCACCTACACGTTCCTGAACAAGGTCGCGTCCGAGGTGTCGAAGATGTACAAGAGCGCGGGGGTGCCGCTGAACCGGATCAACCTCGGCGGCGACGAGCCCCCCGGGCCGGAGTCGGGCTGGTGGTCCGGTTCGCCCGCGTGCAAGAGCGACCCCGGCACCGCCGGCAAGTCCGGCGAGGAGCTGAAGGAGCTGTTCTTCACCCGCTGGAACGACATCGCGCACAAGTACGCGCCGCACACCGCCGGGTGGGAGGACATCAGCGACCCGACCCGCGCGTTCCGCCTCAAGGGCTTCAATCCGCTGCCGTGGCAGAACGTGTGGGGCTGGGGACGCGAGGACTGGGCCTACCGGTTCGCCAACGAGGGCACCCCGGTCATCCTCGCCCACGCCACCAACCTCTACATGGACCTCGCCTACAACAAGGACCCGGACGAACCCGGCTACTACTGGGCCGCCTACGTGGACGAGAAGTCCACGTTCACCTACCAGCCGTTCAACGTGTACGCGAACGCGACCGAGGACCGCTGGGGCAACCCGATCACGCCGAACCCGTCCTGGACGAAGCTGACGCCCGAGGGCCGGGAGAACATCCTCGGCATCGAGGCGCAGCTGTGGGGCGAGAACGGCAAGACGCCCGAGATCCGCGAGTACCAGGCGTTCCCCAAGCTCCTGGGCGTCGCCGAGCGGGCCTGGAACCGCGACACCCCGGCGCCCGGCGAGATGGAGGCGGCCTGGGACGTCTTCAACAACACCCTCGGCCAGAAGGCGTTCCCGCTGCTGTCCTTCTACCGGCCGGTGGGACTGCGCGGCCCCGCTCACTCCAGCACGGGCGTGAACTACCGCATCCCGCCGCCCGGCGCGAAGATCTCCGGCGGGACGCTGTCGGCGAACGTCCGTGACCCGGGCATGGCCATCGAGTACTCGACGGACGGCGCGCACTGGCGCGCCTACCGCGGCCCCGTGCACGTCGGCGAGTACGCGCTGACCCGGACCCGCAGCGCGGACGGCCGCACCAGCCGCATCTCGCCGGTCGGCCTCCCGGCCTGGCAGAGCGGCACGTCCTACGAGCCCGGCGCGCTCGTACGCCATCAGGGCGAGCTGTTCCGGGCGACCCGTCCGGGTTCCGGCAGGGACCCCGGGCAGGCCCGCGGCCACTGGACGCTCCTCCAGTAACCGCGCGGCCCGCAGCGGCCCGGCCGTCTCCTCAGCGGACGGCCGGGCCGTCCTGCGCGGCGCGGGCCCCGGACGCGGCGGCGGGCAGCCCGCCGAGGACGAGGTCGACGAGCCCGTCCACGACGGCCTCGCGCGGCACCTCCCCGGCGTGGTCGAGCCACCAGTCGCCGGCGGTCTGCACCATGCCGACGATCGCGTGCCCCCACACGTAGGCGCGGGTCCGGTCGGTCATCTCGCCCTCGGCGATCATCACCTCGGCCAGCTCCCGGCTCACGTCGCGGATCATCGTGCTCATCGCGCTGTGCGTGGCGGTGTCCTCGGCGCTCGCCCGGTGCATCAGGAACCGGTACAGGTTGAGGTTCTTGGAGATCGTCGCCAGGTAGGTGTCGATGGTGGAGCGGGTCCGGTCGCGGATCGGCTCGTCGCGGGAGAACTCGTCCCGGATGCCCTCGATCAGCTTGCGCGTGTGCCGCTCGGCGAGCGCCTGGTACAGCCCGCTCTTGTCGCCGAAGTGGCGGTACAGGATCGGCTTGCTGATCCCCGCCTCGGCGGCGATCGCCGCCATCGACGCCTCCGGCCCCTCCCGCTGGATGACCCGGTCGGCGGCCTCCAGCAGCGCACGGCGCCGGCCGGGGTCGCGCCGAGCTCCGGGCTTGCCGGCCGCAGTGGTCATGGCAGCACGCTACCGAGGGTGTTACCCCGTGACAACACTCCCTGGCCTGCACAGCGGCGGCACGCGACGGGCGGCTGCCCGTCGCGCGCCGCTACGACGTGGTCATCCTGCAGGTGCGGCTACCGGGCGAACGCCTGGAGTTCGGCCGCGCGGACGACGCCCGCCAGCGCGGCGGCGGTGCCGCAGTCGGTGCTGGAACGCGGGTCGTTGTCCTGCTCGCCCGCGTACGCCGGCGCGCCGGTGCACTGGCTGGAGACCACCTGGAACCGCAGGTGCGTCGCCTTGGTGTCGCGCAGGTTGAACGACCGCAGGATGATGTCGGGCGCCGTCGGCCGCGGCCGGTCCGCCGGGAAGGCGTCCGACGGGCTGGTGTAGACGGTGCGGTACCCGGCGTCCTGCGAGCAGTCGGCCCTGGTGGCGTCGCAGGCCAGCAGCCGGAACGCGCGCAGCGCCGTGAACCGGTTCTGCGCCGTGCCCGCGCCCTCCGGGTCACTGGCCACCGACGGCCGCAGCATCGCGCTCACCTGCGCCCGCCCGACCCTGACCGGACGGTCGCCGGCGAGGTCGACGGTCACCTGGCGTCCCGCGACGGGGGCCTCGACCGACTGCCAGTTGGTCGCCTCGGTCTCGTCCAGCAGCGCCGGCTGGGACGCGCCGTCGCCCGTGGCGGTCGCACCGTTGGCGGTCGCCGCCTCATTGCGGGACATCACGACCGGCAGCGTCCGCCGATGCGAGCTGATCGTGGCGGTGAACCGCTTGTGGCCGAAGCCCTCGCCGACCGCGACGAACGAGTAGCGGCCGGGCGTGATCGCGAAGGTGGCGCCGAGTTCGGTCGCCGGGTCGGTGTCGGCCACCGGGACGGCCCGCGCCTCGTAGTCGCCGACGTAGAGCCGGACCTTGCCGTGCCTGGCGGCACCGGCCGGCCTCAGCGTCACGTGGGCGTCGCGCGACATGGGGGACGCGAAGCTCGGCCGCGCGTCGGCGTCGTCGGGTCCGTTGCTGGCCGCGTCCTCGCCCAGGCCGTGCTGGGCGAACGCCTTCCACATCATGGCGTGGTTCTTGCCGCCGAAGCGGATGGTGTCGGCGGCGAGCAGGGCGTTGCGGTGGTCGACGTAGCTGACCGCCCCGCTGGCCATGAGCAGCAGCGCGTCGAACGACAGCTGCGCCCAGCGGCGGTTGCCGGGGCACTTGTCGACCGGCACCTTGCCCTCGGCGCACTTGCGCTGGAGAGAGGCGCTGCCCGAGCCGTACCGCTTGACGAACGCCTGCCGGACGTCGAACTGGGTGGCGGTCCAGATCTCGCCGTCGGCGTGGACCTGCGTGCCGACCATGTCGTAGCCGAGGTCGCTGTAGTTGAGCGGGCTCCGGCTCATGTCGTAGTTGCGGATCCCGGTCTTCGGCTCACCGGTGACGTAGGCGCCGGTGACGTAGGGCGTCCGGCCGGGCGCGCGGAACCCGTACTCGTTGAGGTACTCCATCGCGAACAGGTCGGAGGTGCTCTCGTTCATGGCCCCGGCCTGCGGGCCGCGCCATCCGGCGTCCGGCCCGGCGATCATGCGGCCGGAGATGGCGTGGGAGTACTCGTGCCCGATGACGCTCATGTCGAAGTCGCCGTCGACGCACGGCGGGTAGAACGCGCCGGCGATCGGCTGCCACAGGTACATGTTGCTGATGGCGGGCGTGCCGTCGGGCGGGGTGATCTGGTTGGCGTTGTCGCGGATGCTCGCGATCCTCGCCCCGGCCTGCGCGTTGCCCTGCTCGGGGTCGCCGCCCAGGCCGCCGCGGTCGCCGTTGTCGGCCTGCATGTTCCACGCCGACTCGGTGAAGCCGAGCCGGTAGGACCAGTCGTGCATGCGGTTGTGCTGGACGAACAGGTTGGAGATGGCGGCCTCAACGTCCGCCTCCTGCGGGCTGTCCATGGTCGCCGGGTCGCACTTGCTCCGGTGCCACTGGTTGGTCCAGCGGTAGTCGTAGTTCCGGTCCGCCTTGGGCGCGCTGGTGCGGGTGCCGACGGAGAACGGGTCGCCGCTCGCGCGGTTCTCGTAGGTGTGGGCGGAGTTCCCCAGGCTCGTCGTGGTCGAGGCGCCGGTGGCCGGGTCGACGTCCCAGGGCCGTCCGCTGGACGGGTCGCCGCCCGCGACGTACTGGCAGCCGCGCGCGGGGGCGAAGCACCACGTCTGCCGGGTGTCTCGGGACGAGTAGTCGCCCGGCGGCGTCGCGGGGAACACCGACCAGCGCGGGTTGTCGCTGTCGTGGTCGACGAGGTTCTCCCGCACCAGCACGGAGCCGGTACGGGCGTCGACGTAGGAGGTGACGGCCTTGGGCTCGCTCCCGGACCCGTCGATCAGCGTGACCTGGTACGCGCTGCGGACGCCCTCGGCGGTGGGAACGGCGACGAGCCGCGCCTTGCGGGTCGTGTCGTCCGAGACCGTGATGCCGGCGTCCCGTGCGGCCGCGGCCACCGCCTCCTTCTCCGGCAGCGTGGCGGGCGCCGGGGCGGTGTCGTCGCGGGCGAGCGTCGAGGTGACCGAGACGACCTCGCCCTCGCTCACGCCGAGCGAGACGAGGCCGTCGTAGCCGGCGGGCAGGTCGCCGAAGCGCTGGCGCAGCAGCACGGCCGCGCCCTTGCCGATGGGGTTGACCGCGACCTTCTCCAGTGCGCCGACGGCGGCGGCGTCCAGGCCGAACAGGTCGCGGTGGCCGGCGAGGTACGCGCGCGCGGCCTTCTCCGGGTCGGCGGGCAGGCCGCCGGCCAGGGGTTCCGCGTCGGTCACCGCGGCGGGCGTGCCGAGCTTGTTCCACCGCACGGTCACCCCGCGGGCGGCGTCCTGCTGGCGCGTGGCGGGGGCGAGATGTCCAGTCCGGGCGTCCTTGTCGGGCAGTTCGGGGCCGTCGCCGGGCGGCTGGGCGGGCGGGGGCGGGGCGGCGGCCTGCCCGGGGACCGCGAGGCCGGCGGTGAGGAGCGTTCCCGTGGCCGCCAGTGCGGTCACGGTGATCCAGCGTGTCCTGGGCACCTTTGCCTCCTGGAGGCGGGCTGACAGCCCGGTCTCTGGGTACGGCCGGATGATCAACCGGCCGATCTTGAGACAAGCAGCGCACCAGGAGTACAACTACGGCGATTTACCACGTTTCGGACAGGCGAACGCCGGGCGGTCTTCGCCCTTGACAGCCCCCCGCATCCATGGGCCCCGTGCCCGTCGCCCCGCGACCGGGCCCGTCCCGGCGCCCCCGCGCCGCCGGAGCCCGGTGGCCAT
>NZ_JABXFD010000114.1 GCF_013372625.1 Actinomadura sp. BRA 177 | reverse complement strand
GTGCGGGGGGTCAGTGGGCGGGTGGGGCGGTTCGGATGAGTTTTGGCATCGCTTTTGCGCAGTCGGTCCACCAGGTCTGCGGGTCCGGGTGTGCGGGCTTTGCCTCGATGGCCGCCGGGCAGCCGGGGCAGGCGGTCTCGGCCCAGGCGAGCCGCACGCGCGCGGTCGTCTTCGTTCGTTCCTGGGCGGCGCCCCAGAAGCGCATGACGTCGTCCTCGCCCACGTGTCTCTCTGCGGGGGTGTCGTGTGTTCCTCCGCCGGTTCTTGCGAGGCAGGCTGTTTGTTCGGCGAACAGTTGCCAGGCCAGGGCTCGGACGAGGTTGGCGGCCGTGAGCATGCTTGCGTAGGGGACGCGGCGTGTCGTTATCTCGGGGAGGCCGAAACGGTGCAGGCCCGCCGTCTCGGCTCTGGCCCGGGTCGCGTCCTCCGGTTCAAGGGTGATGTAGACCGGCGCCCGGTCGGTGCCGAGGACGAACGTGTCCGGTTCGGTGGGCGGGGCGTCCTCGGGCGGGAGGATCTGGCCCGTGTCCAGGTCGGCGACCGTGCCGCGGACGGCCGCGGCCAGGGTGCGGGCGGCGAGGCGGGTCGCCTGCGCGGTGCGGGGCAGGTCGGCGGGGTGGGTTGTCGTGGTGACGGTGATGTGGCGGGCCGCTCCGAATACGTCGCGGAGACGGTCCGGGGATCCGGTCAGCCGGTGCAGGCGCTCTTTGAGGTCTGCGGTGACCTCGGTCACCGGCTCGATCGTCAGCCGCGACGTTGCCAGCAGCCCCGCGGCGGCCCGCCCCAGCCCGCGCTCGCCGAGCGCGTCCCGCAGATACCGCGGTCCCGGGACGGTCCGCGCGCCGGTCGCGACCAGAAAGCGCGCGCTCACCGCCTCGGGCGCCGTCAGGACGAACCGCTCCCCCATGCCAGCCTCCCCGATCGCGTCGCGCCCCGGTGCGGGCCGCGCACGACCACACTTTCCGCGGCGGAGCCGCCTCCGCGCGGAAACGCCGACTTGTGGACAACGCCGCCTGACCCGCGGGGCGGTCAGGGGAGGACGGTCACGGGGGCCTGGTATTCGAGGGATTCTCGTTCGGTGCGGAAGCCCAACTCTTCGTTCACGGCGATCATGTGGGCATTGTCGCCCGAATTGTCCGTTTCTATTTCGCGGACGTCGGGGCGTTCGGTGGTGAGCCAGGCGAGCATCGCGGCCTTCACCCAGATGCCGATGCGCCGGCCGCGGTGTTCGGGGACGACCGCCGTGTCGTACTGGGCGGCGCGGCCGGCGGAGTCGTGCGGGACGACGATCTCGGTGAAGCCCGCGATCGTGGCGCCGTGCAACGCGGCGACCGTGTACAGGGCGTCGCCGCGCTTGGCAACGACCTCGGCCATCTCGCGGACGCGGTGCGCGTCCCACATTGTGCCCTCGTACTCGGCGAAGTCGGCCATGGCGTGCTTCGCGCGGGCCAGTGCGGAGGCGTGCTCGTCCGGGACGGCGCCCTGCCAGTGGACGAGGTCGTAGCCGGCCGGCGCCTTGGCGAGGAGGTCCGAAATGCGCTCCGGGGGGACGTCCTGCAGGCGCAGCAGCATGCCGCGCAGGGTGAGGACGCACTCGAAGCCCTGCGACTCCAGGAACGGGACGGCGGGGGTGCCCGCGAGAACCTGTGCGATCACGCTGATGCGGCCGTCGGCGCGCAGGCCCTCGGCGGCGGCGGTGAGGAGGCGGCGGCCGAGTCCGCGGCGGCGGTGGCCGGGACGCACCTGGACGTCGATCTCCCCCGGACGCCCGGTGCCGGGC
>NZ_JABXFD010000699.1 GCF_013372625.1 Actinomadura sp. BRA 177 | reverse complement strand
GAGATGGGTATAAGAGCCAGGAGCGGGTGGGGCTGTGTCTTGGCGTTAGGTGGTGGGGGTGTAGCGGGTTTGGGCGAAGGTGCCCTTGGAGAAGGTGAGAATCTTGGACGGGCGTACTGCGAAGACGTGTGCTTGGCCGCCGTCGGAGTGGGTGAATCCGCTTGCGGTGGGCTGGAAACGCCACTCGCCGTTCCATTTGGTCGCCCAGGCGGCGGCGAGCCGTTCGAGATCGGCGCGTGTGGTGACGCGTTCGGCCGCGCCTTCGACGATCACGTCGAGACCGTCGTCCCAGCGGTTGCAGCCGGTGGTCAGGGCGACCTGTGGGTTGCCGGTGAGGTTCAGGGCCTTCTGCTCTGCGGGGCCCGTGCTGAAGTGGAGCGCCTCGTCCAGCCACACGGCCACAAGAGGCGTGACATGAGGGCGTCCGTCGGAGCGGACGGTGGTGATCCAGAAGAGTTGCGCGGATTCCAGGGCCTCCAGGGTCGTTTCCCAGGGCACCGGCTCGGCGTCCGGGGCGCTGAAGCGTGCGTCGAGCTGGGGAGTCGGGTTCTTCATGGTCACTCCGATCGTGCGGAAAAGGCGATTCGGTCGATTTGCGAGGCCGCCGTCATGTCGGGGCTGAAGCGATTGCGCATCACCGCGAAGGCGATGCCCGAGTCGATGTCGGCGTACGCGGCCGAGCCGTTCATGCCGACCATGCCGAAACTTGAGCCGGGACGGGGCCGCAGGCCGGGACTGAAGCCGAAAGCCCAGGCCGCCGGCATCTCCATGACCTCGTCCATGCCCTCGTAGTGCAGTGCCGCCAGCTCGGCTCGGCGGCCGGGCGAGAGCAGGTCGACCCCGTCGACGTGGCCCAGTAGGGCGGAGTAGATGCGGGCTGCCGCGCGGGCGGTCATCGTGCCGGCCGAGGGAATGTCCGAGCAGAGGACGTCCGGCCGGTTGGCGTAGGCGGCATCGGGTCGGATGCCCGGCGGGTTCGCCTTGTCGGGCGGTGATCCGGGCTCCGGCGGGCCGGGCGGTGATTCCACCGGCGCTACCTGACGTGCCACCCGATCCAGCAGGGGCTCGGGCACGCCGAAGTGGACCTCGTCCTCGATGCCCAGCGGACGGGTGATCGCCTCGCGGAGCCACCACGCCAGGGTGCGTCCCGTCGCGCGCCGCACGATCTCGCCGAGGAGGAAACCGAACGTCTGCGCGTGGTAGCCGAAGCGAGTGCCCGGCTCCCACCAGGGCCTGGACTCGGCGAGCACCGCGCACATGTGGTCCCAGTCGCACAGATCCTCGACCGTGGTGTCGTAGGGCGGGGCGGGAACACCCGCGGTGTGAAGGAGGACGTGGCGGAGCGTCACCCCGCCTTTGCCGTGGGCGGCGAACTCGGGCCAGACGTCGGCCGCCCTCATGTCGTACGCGAGTTCCCCGCGCTCCACGAGGACGTGCGCCACCGCCGACGCCACACCCTTGGCGGTGGACGCCGCATAGAAGAGCGTGTCCGGCGTGACAGCCCGCCCGCGTGCTAGGTCGGCCGCACCGGCGACGACGTCCGCGACCACCCGTCCCCGCTCTATGACCGCGACCTGCAGACCGACCTCGGCGCCGGACGCGACCAGAGCATCAACGCCCCCCTGAACCTGCTCCTGCAACGACATCACCGGACATCCCCATCGTCGATCAGAGATGCCCCGCGCGCGGATTCGGCCATCCCCACCCCGTCCTCGCCTGAGCGC
>NZ_JABXFD010000679.1 GCF_013372625.1 Actinomadura sp. BRA 177 | reverse complement strand
TTGCTGACCTGCGTATCCAGCAGTCCACCGGCTACCCGTCGCTGCTGGTGAATGTCGACCGCATGCGCGCCAATGGCCTGGGCATCACCGAACGCGACGTCACTAACAGCATGGTCGCCTCCCTCGCCGGCAGCTCGCAAACCGCGCCGACCTTCTGGCTCAACCCGGCCAATGGCGTGTCGTATTCCATCGTCGCCGCCACCCCGCAGTACCGCCTCGACAGCCTGCCGTCACTGGAAGCGCTGCCGGTGACCGGAGCCGATGGGCAATCGCAGATCCTCGGCGGCGTGGCAACTATCTCCCGCGTGCAAAGCCCGGCCGTGGTCACCCACTACAACATCGAACCGACCCTGGACCTGTATGCCAACGTACAAGGTCGCGACCTCGGCGGCGTGGCCCGCGATGTGCAAAAAGTCCTCGACGACACGGCTTCCATGCGCCCCAAAGGCGCGGTGATCAGCCTGCACGGGCAGATCGATGCGCTGCATGAGGCATTCAGCGGCTTGAGCTTCGGCTTGCTCGGCGCGGTGGTGCTGATCTATCTGCTGATCGTGGTCAATTTCCAGTCGTGGGCCGATCCTTTCGTGATTATCACGGCGTTGCCGGCGGCACTGGCGGGCATCGTGTGGATGCTGTTCCTCAGCGGCACCTCGTTGTCGGTGCCGGCACTGACCGGCGCCATCCTGTGCATGGGTGTGGCCACCGCCAACTCGATCCTGGTGGTGAGCTTCTGCCGTGAGCGCCTGGCCGAACATGGCGATGCGTTGAAAGCGGCGCTGGAGGCTGGCTACACACGCTTTCGGGCAGTGTTCATGACTGCCCTGGCGATGATCATCGGCATGCTGCCCCTGGCGATTTTCGAGGAGCAAAACGCCCCGCTCAGCACTGCGGTCATCGGTGGCTTGATCTTCGCCACCATCGCCACCCTGTTGTGGCCTCCCGTGGTCTTCGGCCTGGTCCTCGCGTTGAACTCCGGCCCCTCCGACCCGTCCGCCCCCTCGGCGTCGGCGGCCGGCGAGGCGCCCGCCGTGGAGCACTGCTCATTCGAGGGCAAGCAGGTGACAGACCCCAACGGCCGCCTGTTCGACACCTGGTCCTGCCCCACCGCGCAGCAGGGGCCGCTGTTCCTCGAACCGGCGAGCGGGACGACGACCGGCTACATCAAATCGTCCAGCAACTGGTTCGTGTGCCAGAAGGAGGGCGCCGCGAATCCCAAGGGCAGCGGGACGACCTGGCTCTACACCCAGGGCGACGACCGCTACAAGAACGGCGGCTGGGGCTGGTTCCCGGCCTCCTCCGTCTCGCCGACCTGGGCGGACCAGCCCGTCCCCGACATCCCCGCCTGCACCTTCTGAGGACGCGCGGTAGCGCAGACTTGCCAGCATTTCCTGTCACGGTTGTGACAAGCGCCGCCGCGGCCGCGTCCAGCACCATGATCGGCATGAAGCGCGCATGGATGATCGGAGCGGTGGCCGCCCTCCTCGCCGGCCTGGCCTCCCCGGCCCACGCGGCCGAACACCCCTGGCGGACGACGGACGCCCCGTCCGGCCTCTGGCCCAAAGCCGGCCTGACCGACGTCACCGCCATCGGCCCGGCGAACATCTGGACAGCCGGCTTCGAGGGCCACTCATGCGTGGACTGGTCATGGCCCGGCATGGGCGCCGGCTCCATCTGCAGCTCCAACGCGATCGTCCGCCAGTGGAACGGCACCGCGTGGCAGAACCGCAACCCGCCCGGCGCCTGGAACCTGGAGATCCAGGACATCGACGCCTCCGCCCCCGGAAACGTCTGGCTCTCAGCCAGCAAGCTCGGACAGGGCTACCTGGCCCGCTGGGACGGCACCCGCTGGTCGCAGATAGAACTCCCCGAATCATGCAAGACCGCGACCTACCTACAGTTGGAAGCCGTCAATGGCGGCGTCTGGGCGATCAACGGCTGCCTGGCCCGCTGGCAGAACGGCACCTGGACCACCTACGACATGGACGCCTTCATCCACCGCATCCACGCGGTGAGCGAAACCGACGTGTGGGCCGACGGCAGCCGCCTGGGCCCCTACGGCCCGGCCATAGCCCACTGGAACGGCACCGAATGGTCGGACGCCGACGTCCCCGACGGCTACACCGACCTCCTGACGGCCGGCCCCGGCGGCGTCCTCCTGAGCGGCCCCGGCAAAACCACCCTGATGCTCCGCCGCGCCGCCACCTGGACACCCATCCCGAAACCCCCGTCCGCCCACCTTGCCTACCGCCTCACCGACGACGGCTCCCTATGGACCGGCACCGACCCCACGAAACCGGGCGCCCTCTTCTACCGCTTCGACGGCTCGACCTGGCACTCCACCCCCATCCCCGCCCAATCAGGCACCGGCCCCCGCAACCGAGGCGGCTTCGACTACACCCCAATCCCCGGCACCCCCACCATGTACGCAGCGACCACAGCCCCAGGCGGCGGCCCCCTAACCATGACCAACACCCCTTAGCAGCGCGTGTCAGCGCCGCTCTGCACGAGTGCCGCGCCCCGAGGCGATCGGCGGTTCAACCGCCGGGGCGCCGGAAGGGAGTCGCCCAGGGCGGCGGATGGGCCACGGCGGCTGCGATCGCCTTCGGCGTCGGGCGGCCGACTTTGACGGGCACGGCCGCGAGGGGCACACCGAACACCTGCGCCCACGTCCGCCGCCAGCCGAGCATGCGTTCCCACTTCCGCCGCTCGCGGGTCTCCCTTCTCCTCTGCCGCCGCTCCACTTCGGCCCATGCGGCATCCTCATCGGCCGACCACGCAGGGCGTCGACGCATCAACTGCTCGACATATCCGCTCTTCCACCGACCGCTGCCGGGCCTCAGCGCTCGGACCACATCCTCGGACAGGCCGAACAACCCGGCCACACTGGCATCGCTGAGGCGGGCGGTCGCCCTGGCAGCGGAGCCGAGGACGGCCGCATGCCGATGGGCGTCCTGCCGCTCCACCTCCACAACGGCATTCTGGAGTTCGGCATCGGCTCGGGCCTGCAGAAGCCACGAGGGCGAATCCTCGGCCAGCCCCCGCAGCACCGAGGCGGGGACGTGCCCGCCGACATGCGGGACGTGCTCCGCGACGACCCACGCGGGAACACCCAGCGCGGCCGAAACCTCGTCCGGATCGGCGAGATCTTTAGCGGCCCGCCCCGCACAAGGAAAGGCGTCGTCCAGCATGGCGCCAAGCTCGTCCGGCCGAAACCGAGCCTGAGTCATGAGGCGAGCGAGTTGCTCGACGCCAGGGTCGTCCACATACCTGAGCCGCTTGAGCGGACCGGAGAAACCGCCGCTCACCCGCATCAGGGCCACCACCCAGACCAGCACCTCGACCTGTCCCGCGTCCGGCCGGGGTCTGCGCCGCTCAACCTCGGCCCGCGCCGTCGCGGCGAGTTCGGCGTTACGCTTCCGCGTCGCGGCGGCCTTCCGTGCCGCCTGCTCCCGGACGACCACGGTCGAGGCCGCCCGCAACTCGGCATCCGCCCGGACGTGGTCGGCGAGTGCGTCCACGTCACCGGCGCGGTAGTAGACGACATGCAGCACTCGGCCGTACTTGCGAACGTCCTTCTCGGCGACCGGCATCAGCCCGGCGGCCGTCGCCACCCGCTTGAACCGCTGCACGCTGACACCGAGCCGGGCCGCGGATTCCGTCGCGTTGCAGCGCCGCTCCCGCGCTAATCGCCGCCGCAGCCCATCAAGGTCGTCCAGCGCCGCCCGCACCGACAGGGGATCGAAGCTGCGGTCGGGAAGCCGCAGCAGCAACCCCGTCTCGGCCGCGAGCTCCACCTCCCACACCGCGAGCCCGAGCACCGCCCGCACCTCCTCCCGCCCGACCCCGACCGACCTCTTCGCCATGCGCGCCCCCTCACACCAGCAGCATGCCAAGGAGGTACGACAATCCGTGATGCCCCACAACCGAGCGTGAGCGAAATGGTCCCTGTCGGGCACCTATCGGACGGATGGAGAACACCCGTCACTTCAGGACGATGCGGTCCGGAAGGCCGTCGATCCGGGCTGGAGATCCAGTAGGTCGCGGTCGCGCTGAGGTGCTGCCGCCAGAGCCGGTGCGGGCGACCGGCTCCGGCGAGACCGGTTTGTGACGCTGATCACAGCGGGCCGGTACTCGTCCTCCCGGGTCCGGCCGCTGAACTGCACTTGTCGCCTAACGTTGCAAATGGCCAACGTTTGGTGTGTTTGCGCCCTATGGAACGTCCCGGGGACTCTGGTCGATTCGACACAGTGATCCGGGCGTGCGGACGCTCCCCGCTTCATTCCGCGGGTCCGGATCTCCGCTGAAGGAGACCCCCCATGAAACGGCACCCGAAGGTGCTGGTCCGGGCCTTCCTGGCGGTCGTGGTGGCGTCCGGTGGCCTGACCGCCCTGTCGGCGCCCCCCGCCGCGGCCGACGAGCCCACCCCCAGCCTGAGCAACTACTACATGCGTGAGGCCAGCAACAAGGCCGAGCTCCAGGACCGCGTCAAGAAGCTCGACGCCCAGCTGCCCAAGCTCGGAATCCAGAACATCCTGAAGCAGGCGCCGCACAAGGGCGCCACCGCGGACGGCAAGGCGTGCAACCCGAATGCCGTCGCCAGCCCCAAGCCGGAGATCGACTTCAGCTTCTGCTGGCAGGGCAACGACGCGGGCAATCCCGACGGATACGAGTGGATTCCGCAAGGCATGACCACGGTCGCCGACGCCCAGGCGGACAAGCACTGGGGGAGCGCCCAGCCGCTGATGGTCACCTGGTACCAGAAGCCGACGGGCGACGCCGAGTCCGAGACCTGCGAGCGCCTGAAGGACAACGGCGACTGGGTGACGACCGACAAGCCCTGCGTCAAGGGCGTCCGGATCTCGATCATTGATCCGAACACCGGCAAGTACGCGCACGTGCTGCTGGCGTACCCGTTCATCAACGCCTCGGGCAACGCCACCTACATGAGCCTGCGCACCAAGCAGACCGCTGCCGGCGGGTCGCTGCACGCCGGAGGGATCGCCTGGTACGGCAACTACCTCTACGTGGCCGATACGGCGCGCGGGCTGCGCGTGTTCGACACCCGCTACATCTTCGACCTCAAGGCCGCGGGCGACAAGGCCGACATCACGAAGAAGAAGCGGATCGGCCGCCAGAACGGCGTCTTCTATTCGCACGGCTACCGCTACGTGATGCCCGAGATCAACGCGCTCACCAACACCGTGCCGCGCGTTCCGTACCCCGACCCCAAGGGCAAGTTCGCGTGCAACAATGACAGCTCGCCGAACACCTCGTTCGTGTCGATCGACCGCAGCGGCACCGACCACCTGATCACCGGCGAATACTGCCTGCGGGAAAGCGGCAACACCAGTGGCCGGGTCGCGGCGTGGCCGCTGGACGGTGACACCGGCAAGCCCCAGTTCGGCACCTGCCCGACCTCTCCGATAACGAAGTGCTGGCACGCCGACGCGGCCTACTCCAAGGACGTCGACCATGTCCAGGGAGCGGTCCGCTATGACGGCGAATGGTTCATGACCCAGAGCAGGGGCGACGACAGTGGCGGTGTGCTGGTCCACGCGGCGCAGCCACCCGGCGAGACGACCGGTGAACTGAGGCTCATCGCTCCAGGCCACTACACGGGAATCGGTCCCGAGGACCTGTCCTACTGGCCTGGCTCCGACGCCAACCGAAGCGGCATCTGGACGGCGACCGAGCACGCGGGCAAGCGGATGGTCTATGTGACTCCCAAACCCTGATGCCCCGACTGAGCGCCGAAGGCCGAGCCCGAAAGGGTTCGGCCTTCGGCCTTCAGCATCCGGCCGAACGCCGCCGGTCTGGGAAAGGGTCAGCTTTCAGGAGCGTACGGGGCGTCGGGGTGTTCCCAGTTGTAGTCGTCGATGACGGCTTTGGCGATGCGTCCGCGGGCGCCGATGTGGCGGCCGTTCTCGCGGGCCCAGGCGCGCACTTCCTCGCTGCTGCTCGTGCGTCCGGAGGTCTGCACGGCCGCAGGGAGTTCCTCGGCCGGCGGGGAGGGGGCTGGTTGCAGGTCGAAATCCGTCAGGTGTTCGGGGATGAAGGTTGCCGCCGTGATCTGCGCGTCGGGGTCCAGGCCGTCCAGATGAGGCGTCAACGTCACGGGAACGAGTTCGGCCGTTTCCGGCGTGGGAGGCTCCGGGTCGCCTCCCGGGGTGATGCCCAGGGAGTCGAGCAGCGGCCATAGCGAGGACGTCGCGGTTTCCGGGTCGCGGTAGAAGGCGCTACCGCGGACGCGCCAGAACCGCCAGCCGAGCCGTTCCAGGACGGTCTGCCGGCGCAGGTCGTCCTCCCACTGGTCCGGGCCGTGGAACTTGTCGCCGTCGCATTCGATGGCGAGTTTGTGGCCGCCGCCGCGGACGACGAGGTCGATCCGCAGGTTGCCGACCGGGTGCTGCGGCGTGACCAGGTAGTCGCGGGCCAGCAGCATGCGCAGGACGCGGCGCTCGAAGTCGGAGTCGCAGCGCGCCTCCAGGTCGCGGGCGAGGTCGGCGGAGCGCTGGCCGTCGGCGGCGTAGCGGATGAGCTTCGCCCGCTGGTCCTCGGGATGCAGCCGATTCGGCTGGACGCTGTGGAACACCCACATCTGGTCGCGGGCGCGGCTGGCGGCGACGTTGATCCGCTGCTCGTACTGCCGGGACGTGAACGGCGCGCCCTGACCGTCCGACACCACGCTGATGAAGATGACGTCGCGTTCGTCGCCCTGGAAGCTGTAGGAGTCGCCGCAGCGCAGCAGGCGCCGCTCGTACTCCTCCGGGCCGAGCTTGCTCAGCAGGCGCTCGTCGATGAACTTCGCCTGGCTGCTCGTCCCGAGCAGGGAGATGACGCCCATGGTGCGCCCGTCGTAGGCGGGGTCGGCGCAGCACTGGACGATCTGGTCGACGACCGCGTCCGCCTCGACCTCGTTCACGCTTTCCCTAGTGCCTGCGAGCCCTCGGCCCATACGCGTCCGGCCTTCGTTCCTCAGTCCGCCCGCGTCACTGCCGATCGCCAGGTCGCGCCGCACACCGTCCGCTACGTACACGGCGCGGACGGCGGGTCCGGGCAGCCGGTCGGCGGACTCCTCGCGCAGCGGCTGGATCTCGCCGCCGTAGTAGTGCTGCGACGAGAACTCGATGATGCGGGGCAGGCAGCGGAAGTGCTCCCGCAGCCGCACCACGCCGGGGAACAGCCGCGCGGACGCGTCGTACAGGCTCGACTCCATGTCCAGCAGCAGCGCGTTGGGGAAGCTCGGCAGGTGGGTGCGGATCAGCTCGTCCACGCGGTCGCGGCGGACGCCGACGGCGGACGGGCTGATCTGCTTGTCGTCGCCCACCACGACGACCTTGTGCCCGAGCCCGAGCAGGCCGATCGCGAACACGTCGCACTGGCTGCTCTCGTCGATGATGACGACGTCGAACGGGGGAGCGGCGGCCGGGTCGAACGACTCCGCGACCCGGTAGTACGGCATGATCCACACCGGTACGGCGCCCATCGCCTCCGGCATGAGCCGCTGCGCCTCGGCGCGCCACTTGTTCGCGCCGGCGCCGGTCCCCTTGCCGATCTTGCGGCGGGTCTGCAGCCACCCGACGAGGGCCTGCCGCTGCGTGTGCCCGAGGCCCCGCTTCATGGCGAGCCACGCGGACCGGCGGGTCAGCTCCAGGGTGAGCCGGCGCTGCTCCTCCTGGGCCTCGTCGAGGCGCCGCTGCACCTGCCCGAGGTCGTCGGCGTCGATGATCGCGCGGACCCACGTCTCGGCCTGCCGCCACCGCCACAGCAGGTCGAGCCGGGCCGGGTCGCCGCAGGCGGCGGCGTCACCGCCGGCCTCCAGGATGCGCCGCGCCCACTGCGGCGCGGCGGCGGCGAGCCGGCCGTGCAGGTCGTCGAGCCGCGCCACCTGCGGCCGGAGGGCGGTCAGCCGCGCCGCCGTCGCGAGCGCCGCGTCCCAGGCACCTGCGTCGCCGCCGTCCAGCGCGGCCGCGAGGTCGTTCCACAGGGGACTGGCGCCGGCCCGTCCGCGCGCCTCGGCGAGGTGGCCGGCGAGGGAGTCGAGTTCCGCGCGCACCTGCCGCTGCCGGGCCCGCGCCCGCCGCCCGCCGAGCACGGCGGCGCGCCGGTGCAGGTCGTCCGGGACGGGACGCGGCGGGACGGCCTCGGCGACGAGCACCTGCGAGAGCCGCCACCGCAGCCGCGGCCAGTGCTCGCCCTCCCAGGCCAGCGCGGCGTGGATCTTCTGGACCTGCGCGTCGATCCAGATCTCCACGGCGCCGCCCCCGCCCGGCGGGACGGGCGCGCCGAGCGCCGCGACGAGTTCGTCCTGCCACAGCCGGGCCGCCGTCTCGCGCCGCCTGCGCAGCTCCACGAACGCGGTGATCTTCTCGATGTCGGCGGCGGTCCGCGGCGCCTCCCCGTCCAGGCTCGCCGCCTTGAGGAACTGGGCGAGGCCGCGCTGGACGAGCGGCGAGACGCGCTTGCCCTGCGCGAAGCGCTCCCGCGCCTGCTCCAGCAGCCCGAGCGTCTCCCGGTAGGGGGCGGCCGGCAGCTCGATCGCCGCCCCGGCGATCGCGGTGCGGAGCCGGGCGCATTCGGCGGTGTCCTCGGCGAGCCGCCGCGCGTGCTCGCCCCACAGCGCATGCCACTGCGGGTTCTGGACGATCTGCTCGCGCAGCCGTGCGAGCCACGGCTCCAGGAGCGTGTCCAGCGTGCGCGCGGCCTGCCCGCACTGCTCGGCGAGCGCGGCCAGCTCCTCCTGCGCGATGCCGTCGACGCGGCTGAGGTCGGCGACGTACTCCTGGAGACCGGCGAGGATCTCGCCGAGCCTGCGCAGCTCGTCCCACCGGACGGTGATGTCGGCGCCGGCGGGCAGGCCGGCGGGCGGCAGGTCCATGGTGGCGGCGACCGCGTCCCGCCGTCCGATCCCGGCGGCGAGCGAGTACAGCTCGGCCAGCTCGGGCGCGCCCAGCGGGCAGGCGGACGCGGTGGTGAGCGGATCGGGAATCCGGTCGAGGTCGCCGGCGTGCCCGGCGAGCCACTCGGCGACCTCCGCCGCCGGCCGCCGGAACCCGCCGATCTCCAGGCTCTCCTGCTCGCGTTCGAGCGACTCGCGCAGCCGCTTGCGCAGCAGCGCCACGTCCCCCTGCACCTGGTCGAGCCGGTCGCGGAGCGCGGCGGCCGCCTTCTCCTCGCGCCGCTCGTCGACCCCGTCGGCCGCCGCGGTGATCGCCTGCACGGACCGCTGCAGCTCGGTGAGGTCCGCCGACGACGAGCCCAGCACCGCCAGGGACAGATCCCGCAGCTCCGCCGGGATCTTGTCGCGCAGGACGGCGAGCGCCTGGTCCTTGTGCGCGGTGACCAGCACCCGCTTGCCGTGCGCGACCAGGTGCGAGACGAGGTTCGCGATCGTGTGGCTCTTCCCGGTGCCGGGCGGGCCCTGCACGGTCACGCCGCTGTGCCGGGCGAGCTTGCGGGCGATCTGCTCCTGCTCGTCGTTCGCGGCGAGCGGCAGCAGCAGCCGCTCCGCGACCGGCGTCCAGTCCGCGTCGTCCGCCGCGCGGACCTCCCGCGCCGCGTCCTCCCCGGCGGCGAGCGCCACCATCGGGGCGGGCAGCCGGCCGCCTTCCGCGACCTTGGCCTTGAGCTGCTCGAAGAAGCGCAGGAACATCACCCGGCGCTTGCGGACGAACAGCCGCCACGTCGCCGCCATGACCGGTGCCGGACCCGCCTCCGGCAGGCCGGGGCCCTCGACGAGCCGGTCGTCGAGGCCGAGCGGCGCCAGGATCCGCCGGTAGAGCGGACGCGCCTCCTCCGGCGCCCACGGGTCGACCGCCTCGTCCCGCACCTCCTCCACGACCGCGGCGAGCCGGTCGAGGCCGGCGACGCCGAGGCCCTGCAGGCAGTCCAGCTCCAGGACGGGCATCCCGTCCGGGACGATCGCGATCTCCCCGGACCGCTCGTCGAACGCGATCCGCGCCCGCGTGACCAGCAGCGGATGGCAGACGCGGTGCCCGCCCGTCTGCCAGCCGAGGATGCCGTGCCCCCACACCAGCTCGTGCGTGGCCTCATCCGTCCGCATCCGCTGGCGGAGCCGGAACAGCGTCTCGTACAGGCGCCGCGCCGCAAGGGCCTCCCGCGCGGTCTCCGCCCACGGCGACCACACGTCCGTCCGCCAGCGTTCGAACGCGGCGCGCACCCGTCCAACGGGATCGGGATCATCTTCGGTCGGGTCGCACACACGCCGCTCAAGGTCGGCGGGTGCCTCCGGCGGGGCGGACGGGTCGTCCCGGACGACATCGCGGAACGGCTCACGGAGTTCGGCCGGCAGTCCGGGCGGCAGCGGCTTCGCGACCTTCCCGACGCGCAGCCACGCGTCCCCCGCCGCCGCCCCCACCCGTACTCCCGGATGCGACGGCAGATCATTGGGCGCCACGGTCACGTCGTGGTCCCCGACATGCCGGACGGGCCTGGCGTAGATCTCCTGGGCGAGAGCGCCCAGGTAGTCGTACAGATGCCCGATCCGCTCCCGGGTCAGAGTCTCGCCGCTCACCTGCGCCCCCGCATCCGTCTCGTGCCACCCCGTTCGCCGCACAGGGTGCCAGAGGACCGTCCTCCGGTGAACCACGCCCCGTGGCAGACCTAGAAGGGACGCGTGACCCCGCACGGGGGTTGACCTATGTCCCCGCAATTCTTGTGAACTTGATCGACCGCAAGCATATGTGTTGCCTATTCCCGTAGGTGCCGAGCGCTCGCACCTTCCCGACCGGGAGGCCGCCGCGCCGCAGGACAGGCTCTCGGCCGGCCGGAGCCCAGGCCCTCTGTTCCCGCCCTGACCTGCGTCAGA
Organism: Actinomadura sp. BRA 177; assembly: GCF_013372625.1. Taxonomy (GTDB): domain Bacteria; phylum Actinomycetota; class Actinomycetes; order Streptosporangiales; family Streptosporangiaceae; genus Spirillospora. Next base: position 10,944 of record NZ_JABXFD010000679.1, on the reverse strand, counting down.
GGAGGGCGCCCGGTGGTTCGCCGAGGGCGTTGGCGAGGTCCTGGCCGGCCCAGCCGTCGGTGGTCCGCCAGATGACGGACATTCCGAAGGCTTCCGCCAGGACTTCGGGTGCCCAGGGTTCGGCCGGGGGCTCGGGCAGGACGAGGTAGCGGTGCTTGGCCGGTTCGCCCTCGGCGTGCTGGATCTCCAGGAGCCGGAGGACGGCGTCGCGCATGCGGCGGTATGTGTTGCCGTCCTCGCCGAGGACCTCGTACAGGACCTTGCCGTCCGGGCCGTCGCAGATGACGTCGGCGGTGGGGGAGTCGACGGTCGGGACGAGGCCGGCCCCGTACAACTCGGAGATCAGGGCGTGCCGGACGCGCTCGTGGACGGTGCTCCGGCGCTCCTCCCGAACTGCCGACTCGATCTCGGCGACGAACGCCTCGAAGCCCGTCTCGCCGGCCGGTGCGGGTGCGTCGATCACGTAATCGCCTTCTTCGGGGGAGTCGGTGGCCGGGCGCAGTGCCCGGGGGAGGGGGTCGGCGTGCACGATCGTCAGGGACCGCGTGCAGCGGGTGATCGCCACGTACAGCAGGCCGGCGCCGCCCGGCGTGCGGGCCGCGATCTCAGCGGGCTCGACCAGCACGACGTGGTCGAACTCCAGGCCCTTGGCCTCGGCGGCGGTGAGGACGGTGGCGCGGCCGCCGCCGGGGAGCGCCGCGCGGAGAGCCGGCATGTCGTCGCGCAGCGTCTCCGGGACGATCACGGCGACCGACCGGTCATCGTCCGAGGAGGCCAGTGCCCGCGCCCGCGCGGCCGTCTCGTCCCGCAGCGCCGATGACGCGACCAGGGTGAGGGCGTCCGGGCCGACCGGCCGGATCGACCTCGGGAACGGCGTCCGGGGTGAGATCGAGCGGCCGAGCAGCTCGGCGAACTCCATGACCTCCTGCGGGACGCGGTACCCGACGGTCAGCTCCTCCAGGTGCCAGCCGCCCCCGGCGGCGAGGATCGAGCCGAGCACCGACCAGTCCTCGTAGGCGTGGTCGCCGGTCGCCTGCGCGAGGTCGCCAAGGACGGTCATGGAACCGCTCGGGCAGCGCCGCGCCAGCGACCTGGCCTGCATCGGCGTCAGGTCCTGCGCCTCGTCCACCATGATGTGCCGGTACCGGGGCGGGCCCTCGCCGGTCAGCAGGACGCGCAGCTCCTCAAGGCACACCCGGTCTTCGAGCGACCAGGGCTCCGCGCCGACACGCGCCGCCGGCGGCCGGGTGAGAGCCGCCTGCTCGTCCTCGCCGAGCACCCCGTCGGCGGCCGCCCGCAGGACGGCCGGGCCGCCGAGCAGGTTCCGCAGGACGCCCTCGGCGGCGACGTTCGGCCAGATCGTGTTCACCAGCCCGACGACGCGGGGGTCGCGGGCGATCCGGCGGCGCATGTCCTCGTCGGTGCGCCGCGGCATCTGCTCGGCGTGCAGGCGCAGCAGGTGGTCGATGAGGCGGGCGGTGAATCCGCGCTTGCGGACCGCGAGCGGCGCCGCCTCGTCCCCCTCGGTGAACCCGCGAAGGACGTCCTCGGGCACCGTCAGCCGGACGCCGTCGAGGGAGAGGGTGAACGCGCCGTCGCGCAGCTGGCCGATCACCCGCTCGTGCGGGATGTTCTCGACGGCGCGCCGCAGGACCTCCGCCATCCGCGCGTCCGACTTGACCAGCCGCGCCGGCTGCGGGTCGGTGCCGCGCGGCGGGTCCCAGAGCCGGTTCAGCTCGACCGCCGTCACGTCGCGCGTGCCGAGCCGGGGCAGGACGCCGCGCACGTAGCCGAGGAAGCCGGGGTGCGGGCCGACCACCAGGACCTCGCCCGTCTTGAAGACCTTGTTGTAGAGCAGCCACGACATGCGGTGCAGCCCGACGGCGGTCTTCCCGGTGCCGGGCCCGCCCTGGACGACGAGGACGCCCTTGCGCTCGTCCGACACCAGCAGCAACTGCTCGCGCTGGATCGTCTCGACGATGTCGCGCATCTGCCCGCCGCGGGCCCGCTCCAGGTCCTCCAGCAGGAAGTCCTTCAGCCCTTCGAACGGCTCGGGGGCCGCACTCGGCGCGGGGGCCGCTCTTGGAGCGGCTGCCGCGCTTGGAGTGGCGGCCGCATCGTCCTCGGCGGCGGACGGCGCGGGGGCCGCCGGTTCGGGGACGCGCGGCGCGGCGGCCTTGATCTCGTCGCGGTAGTCCTTGACCCGGTCGCGGTCGCAGCGGAGCTTGCGGCGCAGCGTCATGCCGCGCGGGTCGTCCGGGCGCCGCAGCATCCACTCCATCGCCTGCGGTGCCTGCCAGTTGACCACGAAGGTGTCGTACGACTCGTTCCGGACGTTGCGCCGCCCGATGTACCAGGTGCCGGCCTCCCCGTCCTCGTCCACGTCGACGCGCGCGATGACGAGCGCCTCGCCGTCGAGGTCACCCTCGAGCCGCACCTCGGGCGCCATGTCCGGGATGAACGCTGTGCCGGCCCGCGAATCGGTCATCTCGGACGGCCGGAAGGTGTCGCGGTTGGTCGTGAACCTGCGCTCGTAACAGGCGTAGGCGTGGTCGACCGCGCGCTGCTCCTCCGCGAGCACGGCCTTGCGATCGGGCACGTCAGGGCTCCTTCACGGGGTGGACGTTTCGATGAACTTGACGAGGGGGGTGAGGAGGCGGCCGTGGTGTTCGGGGCGGTCGCCGTCGAAGCGGGTGAGGACGCGGTGGAACTCGGCGCGGTTGCGGGTCTCCCACGTCCAGGACTCGGGCCAGCCGGACGGGTCGCGGTGCAGTTCGCCGACGTCCAGGAGGAGGAACCGGTCGCGGAGGGCGGCGAGGAGGGCCTCGACGATCCGGGCGGTCACCGGCGAGCGGCGGACGTAGGACTCCGGGTCGTCGCCCGCCTCCCCGACGAGCCGGCGGACGGCCCGCGCCGCCGACCGGAGCAGTTCCAGGGTGCCCGTGTCGGCCGGGCCGAGGACGTGGCTGAACGGGAACTGCCCGCCGTCCAGGAGGCGTTCCCGGACGAGGCCGTCGGGGCGCTCGGCGAGTACCGCGCGGGCCGCCTCCCAGACGTTGTCGCGGAGGCGGCCGGCGATCTCTTCGCGGCCGGCGAAGATGACGGTGGCGCGCATGACCGGCTCCGGTCAGCGGTTGCCGAGGGGGACGGTGACGCCGCCCGACCACATCGAGTCGTGCAATTCGATGGCCTTGAGCTTCGTGCCGCGCGGGACGTCGTAAATGAGCCGGCCCTTGACCGAGTTCCCCGGGTTGATCTGCTGGAGGAAGGACTTGGACTCCTTGTCCGTCCACAGCGAGGCTTCGGGGTCGGCGTCGAATTCGCGGCCCTTGGTGTCGATCAGCGTCTGGTTGCCGTTGGTGAACGTCCGGGCCTCGTCACCGATGTTCTTTACGGTCACGCTGATGATGACGAACTGTCCCTGGGCGGTGTCGCCGAAGTATTCGTTGCCGACCTTCTTCACGCCCTTCTTCACCTTGGTGACGGTGAAGGCGAACTTGCCGTCCTTGTATGCGCGGCCGATCCCGTTGGTGACCGGCTTCTTGGACGGCTTGGCCTGCGCGCCCTTCTCGACCTTTTCGCCGGTCGGCTTCTTCTCTGCGGCAGGGGACTGCGATTCCACCGGGCTGGACGTGTCGGACGATCTGGCCACGACCGCGACGCACGACCCCAGCATGAACAGTCCGGCGACGGCGCCGATGATGCCGTAGAGGCATCCCTTTCCCCCCTTCCTCGGCGGCGGCGGACCGTACGGCATGGGCGGGACCGGGCCACGCCCGTAAGGCTGATTGGGATTCATTTCGTTCTCCGTTGAGTTCAGGCGGCGATTTCGCCGGGGTCGTCGTGCCACGCGCGGAGGAACGCCTCGACGAGGCCCTCGGCGCGGGAGCGGATGTTGAAGGGTTCGGTGACGTTACGGCGGGCGATGGACGCGAGGGAGTCCGCGGTCTCATTCAGCGGATGGCCGGAATGCCCTTTGACGTGCGCGAACACCAGCCCGGGACGTCCGGCGACGCGGCGCGCGAGCCGGACGAGGCTCGGCGGCCCGGAGCGGCGCGGACGCAGGTCGTAGCCGTCCGGCAGCAGCCCGGTGTCGCCGCGCCGCCACGCCCGCAGGAAGCGCAGCGCGGGCGTGCTGTCGATCAGCAGTGTCAGCTCCGGGCCGTCCCCGATCCGGTCGAGCAGCAGGCCCACGGCGCGCAGCTCGCTGACCAGCACCCTGCTGGGGCCGGTCGGGTCCTGGTGGCCGAACGTCCAGCCGCGCATGCCCCACCGGCCGTCGCTGACGACGTAGCCGATCCCGCAGATGCCCTGCTTCCAGCTCGCGTCGGTCGCGGCGACGAGACCGTCCTCGGGCCACCCGGGCACCCGTCCCTCCACCGGCGTCCGGCCCCCGCGCGGACGCGGCGGCAGGTGCGGGCAGCCCGGGTGGTGCTCTCCGGTGTCGACGTAGTGCCCGGCCTCGGCGGCGAGCATCTCCGCGATCGGGGCGTCGCCGCTGCGGACGGCGGCGAAGCACAGCCACAGCAGCCGCCGGGCGATCCCGCAGCACGCGCACATGCCCGCTCGCGTCGCACAAGCCCGTAAACGCTGGATCTGCTCGGCGAGGCCCGGTGGCGCCTCGTGCTGCCCGTCGTCGAACTCCCGCAGCGGCATCGTCGGGACGTACATCGGTCATCAACTCCGCTCTGATCAGGGGGAAGCGGATCGGCTGTACACAGCAAACCACACATGATGCTGTGAACGCAATCAACCTGTGAATCGAGATGCGCGCGAGCTAAAGTCGAAACGAGGCTCCGGGGTGACGTGAACCAGATCAACCGCCGTGATAGGCGCTAGGGTGAGGTCATCCGAGCACGTCGGCTGATGGGAGCGCTGGTGTCGAACGATGCGACGGTGACCGCGGCGGACATCGCCCGCCTGGCCGCGGTGGGCCGCGCGGCCGTGAGCAACTGGCGCCGCCGCCACGACGACTTCCCGCAGCCCGTCGGCGGGACGGCGGTCAGCCCCACGTTCTCCCTCACCGAGGTCGAGGACTGGCTCCGCGGACAGGGAAAGATGGCGGACTCGCCCGTCCGCGAACGCGTCTGGCAGACCCTGCGCACCGCGGCCTCCGAGGGCATGGACCTCGCCGACGTCCTCACCTTCGCCGGCGCGTTCCTCCTCCACCTGCGCGCCGACCCCGGCCGCTGGGCCGGCCTGCCGGACGCCCCGGACGACGAGGTCGCCGGCACCCTGCCCGAGGTCTTCCACGCCCTCCCCGAGGGGGTGGGCACGGGCGCCGCCGCGACGCCGCCGTCCGCCGTCCCGCTCGCCCGCGCCCTCTCCCAACTCGTGGACGAGCTGGGCGTCGCCGAGACGTTCGAGTTCCTGCGCACCCGCTACCTGGAGCACCACAGCCGCCGCGTGTACCTGACGCCGGAACCGGTCGTCCGGCTGATGCTCGAACTCGGCGGCCCCGCGCGCGCGGTCCTCGACCCGGCCTGCGGGACGGGCACGTACCTGAAGGCCGCCCACGAGATGTTCAAGGACGTCGACAGTCTCCTCGGGCAGGAGATCGACGACACGACCGCGCGCATGTCCGCGATCCATCTCGCGCTGCGCGACGCCCCCGCCGAGGTGTGCCCCGGTGACTCGCTCCTGGCCGACGCCTTCCCCGGACGGACGGTCGACCTGGTCGTCACCAACCCGCCCTTCAACGACCGTGGCTGGGGCTACGAGCAACTGACCGGCGACCCGCGCTGGGAGTACGGGCTGCCCCCGCGCATGGAATCGGAACTGGCGTGGCTGCAACACGGCCTCGCCCATGTCGAGCCAGGAGGGCATGTCGTCCTCCTCATGCCTCCCGCCGTGGCGAACCGTCGTTCCGGACGCCGCGTCCGTTCCGAACTGCTCCGCCGTGGGACGCTCCGTGCCGTCGTCGGCCTGCCCTCCGGTGCGGTGCCGAACATGGCGGTCGCGTTGGCGGTGTGGGTTCTTCGCCGTCCGTCCCCTGGCGAAACCCCTGCGGACGACGTCCTGATGGTCGACACGTCGTCCGACCCAGAGCACTTCCACAAAACGGCCCTGGACGCCTGGCGCCGCTACGAGAAGGGCAAGTCCGTCGGGACGGACTCAAGCGTCGTCGTACGCATCATCGACCTCCTCGATGACGAGGTCGACCTCACCCCGGCCCGCTATCTGCCGCAGCGGAGCGCGCCCACGGCGGAAGGCTCGTTCGTCGCCGCCCACGAAATCCTGGAGGAAAAAGCCGCCGAACTACCGCGAGTGGTCGCCGAACTGTCGTCCCTTACGCAGGCCTCCACGCGCGCGGACGTCCCCATGACGACGATCGGTGAGCTGGCCAAGGCAGGCGTGCTGCAGATACTCCGTCCCCCTGCGAAGGTTCGTATGGGCGAAGGAAACGAAAGCGTCCTGACGATAGAGGACGTCGCGGCAGGCCACGAACCCACGGGAACGGCCGCACAGGACGCCGAGCACGTGCGCATCGAACCCGGCGATGTCGTCGTATCGCTCGTCGCACGCTATCCGGTGGCGCGCGTGGTCACCGACTCCGACGCGGTGCTGGGCCCAGGGCTGGCCCTCGTGCGCGCCGAACCGTCCCGGACCGACCCCGACTTCGTCGCCGGCTGGCTGCTCCTCGGCGCGCAGGGCGCCGCGCTGCGCAGCTCGACCTCGTCCGCCCGCTTCGACGTGCGCCGCGCCCGCCTGCCCCGCCTCACCCTGGATGAGCAGGCCGAACTCGGCCGGGCGTTCCGCAAGCTCACCGACCTGGAGGCCGCCCTCCGCGACACCTACCGCCAAGGCGCCGACGTCCTGCGCCTCGGCCTGGAGGGTCTCGGCGCCGGTACGCTCCGCCCGTCCGGCTGACGCGGGTACGCTGCCTGGACGGGCCAGTGGAGGTGGGCGTTGCGGCGGGGCGATCTCCTCGGAGAACGCGAGCGGTACGAACTCGATCAGGCGATCGGGCGCGGCGGGATGGGCGAGGTGTGGCGCGCCTACGACCGCTTCCTCGACCGGCGCCTGGCCGTCAAGTTCACCCGCGTCTCGGACGAGTCACTCGTCGGCCGGTTCGAGCAGGAAGCCCGCAGCACGGCCTGGTTCGAGCATCCCGGTGTTCCCACCGTGTACGACTTCGGCAGCCACGAAGGCAACTTCTACCTGGTGATGCAGTACGTCGAGGGCACGACGGTCGACCACGTCCTGGACGCTGAGGAGCGCCTCTCCGTCTCGTGGGCGTCGCTGGTCGCCGCCCAGGTATGCGCAGTGCTGAACGTCGCGCACCAACGTCCTTTGGTGCATCGCGACCTCAAGCCCAGCAACCTGATGCTGTGCCCAGACGGCTCGGTCAAAGTCCTCGATTTCGGTGCCGCGGTGGGTCTCGGGCCAGGTGACGTACGCCGAACCACCACCGGCCTTGGTGCGCCCTACACGCCGGGCTACACGGCCATGGAGCAGGTGTACGGCAGCCCTAGCCCGCAGAGCGACCTGTACTCGCTGGGCTGCGTCCTCTACGAGATGCTCACCGGCCGTCCGGTCTTCCTAGGCAACACGCCATACGAGGTGTTGCGCCGCCATGAGGACGAGGACCCGACCCCACCGCGCGTTCTTAACCCGGACGTTTCTTCAGCACTCGATGCCCTCGTCCTGCAACTCCTCGCGAAGCAACCGGCCGACCGTCCTCTGAGCGCAGACGAGGTCTACCACCGCCTCCTGGAATTCGTGTCGTCCCTGGAGGTGCTGCCAGGAATCGTCGACACGATCGCCCCGCAGCACCTGTACTCGACCGCAGTCAGCCGCATCCAGATAACGGGCACGGCTCCGACGGCCCGCCCAACAGAACCGGTGGAACTGCCCACGTTCGACGAGGTCGTCCAAGCGCGCGCGGAAGCAGCCGAACTGGCCGACGCGGGACGCTACACGCAGGCGGCCGAACTGCTCTCCGACCTGACCGAACCCGCCCGCCTAGTCCTCGGTGACGACGACCCCGAATACATGGGATTGCGCCTAGACCTGGCCGACGTCCTGTTCCAAGGCGGCGACTACCGCCGGGCCGTCCACGCCTACCGCGCCGCCGCCGTGACCCTGACGGAGTTCTACGGTCCGGACGACCCGCACGTCCTGAACTGCCGCGAACAGGAAGCGGTCAGCCAGGCCCACCTCGGCGCCACCGGCACGGCCCTCACTCACCTGGAAGGGCTCCTGGACGACCTCTCACCCGGCAGCCCCTACGACACTTTCACGCTGCGCGTCCGTGAACGCATTGCCCGCCTCAAGTTGGCCGCAGGCCGGACGGACGAGGCCCGCAAGGAACTCACCGACCTCTTGGCCGACCTAACGAGCCGCTACGGCGACGACCACCCGCAGGCGGAGGGCCTACGAACCCTCCTCTACGACCTCACCCAGGCAGGAACGGGCTAGGCGACCCCGCGTACGACACATACAGGTGGTCCCGCGCCCGAGTGGAGGCGACGAACAGCAGGCACCGCTCCTTCTGGACGTCCTGCGCATGCGCCTTCGGGTCCTCGTCCTCCGGCGTGATGGCCTTCGACGCCGGCAACGAATTCTCATCGGCCCCGATGACGGCGATGCAGCGGAACTCCAGCCCCTTCATCCGGTGCATGGTCCCGACCTGAACACCCGGCGTCTTACTGGGCACCTGATAGGCCGCGATGCCCGCTTCCTTCAGCCGCTTGGCGGCCTTCCTCGCCACCCACACATAACGCGCCGCGACCCCGATGGCACTTTCCTCGACTTCGGCCTCCAGCCAAGCCCGAACCTGCTCAACGAGCCCGTCGATCTCCGCGTCCAGATCCGAATAGGCCTTCACCACGGGCCGCCGCCCGTGCATCGGCGACCGGTACCCGTCCAGCGTGTCCGCCGAGTCATCGAGGCCCTGAGCCGGCGAATGACCCAGCAAAGGCACCGACCAGGCCAAAATCTCCTGCGTGGTCCGGTAATTGAGCTTCAGCTTGGTGCTACGTCCCCGGACATTGATGCCGAGGCTGGTCAGCGAGACATGGCTGTCGTAAATCCGCTGGTGCGGGTCCCCGACGATGAACAGGTCATCGGGACCCACCGCGACCAGCCGCCGCAGCAGCCGCCACTGTGCCGTATGAATATCCTGCGCCTCATCGATGATGACATGGTCGTACTCGGGCCCGTCCACCAGTTCGGCCGCCTCATTGGCCAGCTGATGGAACGTCGACTTCCCCTCTTTCGCCAGCCCCTCCACCACATGTCCGATCGCGCGCCACACGACCGCCCGCTGCGCCTTCCCCAGCGGAACCCCGCGCCCGGCCCGCGTGCAGGCGAGGTATTCCTCCTCGCTCTCCAACCCCTGCGCCAGGACGATCTGCTCCCATTCCCGCTCAAGGAACGTCGGCGAGAACGGCGTCCCTTCCGCCGCCTCCTCCCACAGCGGCTCCGTCACATCCGGACCCGCGATACCGGGCTTGTGATGACGCCCGACAATCGAGTACGACAGCGAGTCCACATTCTTCACATGAATCCGCTCGCGCACTTCCGGATCGTCCACGAGCAGACCAAGCTGCCTCTCCAGCGCCTCGGACAGATTCCGCGTGAACGTGGTCAGCAGAACCCGCCCACCCTTCGACGCCAGGAACTTGGCCCGGTGAAGCGCCGTAACGGTCTTCCCCGTCCCAGCGCCACCCGTCACCTGAGTGGGCCCGCTGTAAGAAGGCCGAAGCGCGACCCGCCTCTGCACCGGATGCAGGAAGATGCGCCACGTGTCGAAGGGGTGCTCAAGAATGTCCCGGAGCTCGTCCGGACCGTTGACGAAAACGACCTGCCCAGGCGTCCGCCGCATCGCCGTCACCAGGTCATCCGGGTCAACAGCAGTCGGCTTCTCCTCAGCCGGCAGGTATTTCGCGACCTCTTCCCACGCCTGCTGGACGGACATGCCCTGCGCCAGCGCCAGAAGCGCCATGTACTGCGGTTCCGGCAGCAGCTTCTCCAGAGCCAGCAAATGCGAATCCTCGGTCAGCAGCCGGACGAGCGGAAGCACGTCCTCATCGACCCCGAGCCGCAGCAGGTCCTTCTCGAACACGTGCCCCAGCAGCCGGAAGACTTTCCCCTCCGCGGCCTGCTCCAGCGCCGGCGACAGCTCCTCCAGCGCGACCTGGTCCCGCACCTCCAGCACGCCGATCGCCTGGTTCACCGAGAACTTCTTGCTCCGGGCCCATGCGATCGCGTCATCGTGCGCCTTCACCGCCAGCAGGCAGTAGACGTCCCCCGTCTCAGGCGCCAGCACCACCCCGCGCCAGAACTGGTCGATCCGGATCGTCCGGATGCGCGGATCCTTGGCGTTGTTGAGCTTCTCCAGATGCAGCCCCGCATGCGTGTGCTCCGCGAACTTCCCGATGGCCGCGTCCACGCCCTTGCGCACCTTCGGCTCCAACTTGGCGTACTGCGGCATGAACGAGTCCGCAATAGCAAGCTGAGCCACCTCGCACCACCCTTTCACCGGACCTGACGCCCCGTCAGGTCCGAACATCCTAGGAGCACCCCGCCCCCCAAGATGATTGAACCCCGTACAACCCCCCGACCGCCTCCGGACAACCCCGGAAAAGCGATGAGTACGGCGGCCCGCCGCGGTCTCCACCACCGAGGGAAGGGAGCGGACATGTTGGTCTACTCGACGATCGCGTCACTCGACGGCTACACGGCCGACGCGGAAGGCAAGTTCGACTGGGCAGAGCCCGACGCGGAGGTGCACGCCTACATCAACGACCTGGAGCGGGGAGTCGGCACCTACCTGTACGGACGAAACCATGCTCTTCTGGGAGACCGCCCCCCTAGTGCCGTAGCAGGCAACGTTCGCCCTGTTGTGATGTGACACGCCGTCTTGAGGCTGTGCCCGGCGCCGTGTGGCCGTCACCCTGTCCGGGTGGCAGAACGAGTACGTGTACGCGAGATCGACGA
>NZ_JABXFD010000393.1 GCF_013372625.1 Actinomadura sp. BRA 177 | reverse complement strand
AGAGTAGGTGGTGCCGTCGCGGTCGGCGGTGACGGTGTGGGGGTGGTGGGGGTCGGCGGGCAGGCCGAGGGCGGGCAGGTCCAGGTGGACGGTGGCCTCACGGGGCTGGTGGGGATTGAGGTTCACCACCGCTAGCACCACGTCGTCCATGTGGCGTTTGGAGAAGGCCAGCAGTTCGGGTTGGTCGACATGGTGAAAGTGCAGGTTGCGCAGCTGCTGGAGTGCCGGGTGGGTGTTGCGGAGGGTGTTGAGCTGGGTGATGAGCGGGGCGATGGTGGTGCCGTCGCGGTCGGCGGTTTCCCAGTCGCGGGGCCGGTACTGGTATTTCTCGGAGTCGCGGTATTCCTCGCTGCCGGGGCGGACGGGGGTGTTCTCGCACAGTTCGAAGCCCGAATAGATGCCCCAGGTGGGGGAGAGCAGGGCGGCGAGGATGGCGCGGATCTCGAAGGCGGGGCGTCCGCCGTGCTGGAGGTATTCGTGCAGGATGTCGGGGGTGTTGGTGAAGGCGTTGGGCCGCATGTAGGCCGCCGCCGGTCCGGCGAGCTCTTGGAAGTAGTCGGTGAGTTCGTCGGCGGCGTTGCGCCAGGTGAAGTAGGTGTAGGACTGGTGGAACCCGGTTTTGGCCAGGGTGTGCATCATGGCGGGGCGGGTGAAGGCTTCGGCCAAAAACAGCACGTCGGGGTCGGTGGCGCCGATGTCGGCCAGCAGGCGTTCCCAGAACGCGACGGGTTTGGTGTGGGGGTTGTCGACGCGGAAGATGCGGACCCCGTGGTTCATCCAGTGCTGCACCACCCGCTTGACCTCTTCATAGAGGCCGTCGGGGTCGTGGTCGAAGTTGAGGGGGTAGATGTCCTGGTATTTCTTGGGCGGGTTCTCGGCGTAGGCGATGGTGCCGTCGGCGCGGGTGGTGAACCATTCGGGATGTTCGGTGACCCAGGGGTGGTCGGGGGAGCATTGCAGGGCCAGGTCCAGGGCGACTTCGAGGCCGTGGTCGGCGGCGTAGGCGACGAAGGCGTCGAAGTCCTCCAAGGTCCCCAGGTCGGGGTGGATGGCGTCGTGTCCGCCTTCGGGTGACCCGATCGCCCACGGCGACCCGGGGTCGTACGGCCCGGCGTCCAGGGTGTTGTTCGGGCCCTTGCGGAACGTCGTCCCGATCGGGTGGATGGGCGGGAGGTAGACGACGTCGAAGCCCATGTCGGCGATCGCGGGCAGCCGTTTCATCGCGGTGCGGAACGTGCCCGAGGTCGGCCCCCGCCGCCCCATCGGATCGAACGTGGCCCCTTCCGACCGGGGAAAGAATTCATACCAGGCCCCATACAGGGCGCGCTGCCGGTGGACGACCAGGGGAAACCAGTCGCTGACGGTCAGCAAGTCCCGCAGCGGATGACGCTCCAGCACGTCCGCCACATCAGGGTCGGTGACGGCCTCCATCCGGTCGGTGACCGGGACGGTCTCGTCCCCGAGGCGCTTCGCCAGCCGGTCCAGGGTCGGCTGGTCCTTGCTCGGGACGGCCTCCGCCGCGCGCCCGAACAGCAGCGATCCCTCGGCGAGCATGAGTTCGACGTCCTGGCCGCGCGGGACCTTGATCTGCGCGTCATGCCACCAGTGCGCGATCGGATCGCCCCACGCCTCCACCCGAAACGACCACGACCCCATCTCCGTGGGCGTCACCCGCGCCGACCATCGGTCCAGGCCCACCCCGACCTCGGACATCCGCTGCCCCGGCAACTCCTCGCCGTCCGGCGTGCGCAGCACCACCGCCGCGCCCAGCATCTCGTGCCCCTCACGGAACACCGTCGCCGACACCTCGACCGTCTCACCCACCACGGCCTTCGCCGGCCACCGGCCACACCCCACCATCGGCGCCACGTCCAGAATGGGAATGCGACCGAGCCTCGGAATGCCGGTCATACGGGACGTTCCGGACTCGACGTGCATGTGTCACCCCTACCCGCGCGAGACTTCCGAAACGTCCCATGCCCCCGATCCGCGGCCTACCGCCCCGTAGTTTGAAATAATTTTACGCAGTGCCGCGAACGCGGAAAGTAAGCGACTGAACGGCCGATCTCCCTGCGCAGACGGGGGTTTTCGCGGTCCCGTGCCCTGCCGCGCCACCGTTCCGCCCGGTGACGGCCGGCTCCCCGCCGTCGCGCACAGGCGACACGAGCGCATAGCGTGGCTATGTGTGAAGGCAATCCGACGTTTCACGGTCCGCACCGTCCTTCCCGAGCCGCTCCGGCAGCTTGAGGAGCTCGTCCTCAATCTGCGCTGGTCCTGGCACCACGAGACGCTCGACCTGTTCCGCGCCGTGGACCCCGCGCTCTGGGAGGCCGTCCACCACGATCCCGTCCGGCTGCTCGGCGAGGTCTCGCCGGAGCGGCTGGCGCAGCTGGCGGAGGACCGGCGCTTCCTGCGCCGCCTGCAGGACAACGCCGAGGACCTGCGCGAGTACCTGACCGCGCCGCGCTGGTACCAGGCGCGGTCGGACGGCCCGTCCTGCATCGCCTACTTCTCGCCCGAGTACGGGATCACCGCCGCGCTGCCGCAGTACTCCGGCGGCCTCGGCATCCTGGCCGGCGACCACCTGAAGACGGCGAGCGACCTCGGCGTCCCCATCCTCGGGGTCGGGCTGCTGTACCGGCACGGGTACTTCTCGCAGTCGCTGTCGCCGGACGGCTGGCAGCTGGAGCGCTACCCGCCGATCGACCCGAACGGGCTCCCGCTGACGCTGCTTCGCGAGCGGGACGGGACGCCCGTCCGCGTCGCCATCGGCGTCCCCAAAGGCCCCGACCTGCACGCGCAGGTGTGGATCGCGCGTGTCGGACGCGTCCCGCAGCTGCTCCTCGACTCCGACGTCGAGGACAACGACCAGGCGGCCCGCGACGTCACCGACCGGCTGTACGGGGGCGGCGGCGACCACCGGCTGCTGCAGGAGATGCTGCTCGGCATCGGCGGCGTCCGGGCGATCCGCGCGTACTGCCGCATCACCGGGCATCCCGCGCCCGAGGTGTTCCACACCAACGAGGGCCACGCCGGGTTCCTCGGCCTGGAGCGCATCCGCGAGCTGGTGTCGGAGGACGGGCTCACCTTCGACGAGGCCCTGGAGGCGACGCGCGCGGGCACGGTGTTCACCACGCACACGCCCGTCCCGGCCGGCATCGACCGGTTCCCCCGCGACCTGATCAGCCGGTACTTCGGCGGTTCGAACGAGGAGGAGCAGGTCCCCGTCGACCGGGTCCTCGCGCTCGGCAGCGAGGACTACCCGGGCGGCGACCGCACCGTGTTCAACATGGCCGTGATGGGCATGCGGCTCGCGCAGCGCGTCAACGGCGTCAGCGAGCTGCACGGCGAGGTCAGCCGGGAGATGTTCGGCGGCCTGTGGGGCGGCTTCGACACCGGCGAGGTCCCCGTCGGGTCGATCACGAACGGGGTGCACGCGGGCACCTGGGTGGCGCGCGAAGTGCTGGAGTTCACCGCCCGCGAGCTGCCGTCGGTGATGGAGACCGGGCGCGGCTGGGAGGGCGTCCGCGCCGTGTCCGAGCCGGAGATCTGGCGGATGCGGGGGCTGCTGCGCCGCCGGCTCGTACAGGACGCGCGGCGCCGGCTCCGCGAGTCGTGGCGGCAGCGCGGCGCCAGCGAGGCCGAGGTCTCCTGGATCGACGACGCGCTCGACCCCGACGTCCTGACGATCGGGTTCGCGCGGCGCGTCCCGTCCTACAAGCGGCTCACGCTGATGATGACCGACCCGGACCGGCTCCGCTCGATCCTGCTGGACCCGGACCGTCCCGTGCAGATCGTCATCGCCGGGAAGGCGCACCCCGCCGACGAGGGCGGCAAGCGGCTCATCCAGGACATCGTGCGGTTCGCCGACTCCGCGGACGTCCGGCACCGCATCGTGTTCCTGCCCGACTACGACATGGCACTCGGGCAGCTGATGGTGCAGGGCTGCGACGTGTGGATGAACAACCCGCTGCGCCCGCTGGAGGCGTGCGGCACGTCCGGGATGAAGGCGGCGCTGAACGGCGGCCTGAACCTGTCCATCCGGGACGGCTGGTGGGACGAGTGGTACGACGGGCAGAACGGCTGGGCGATCCCGTCCGCCGACGGCCTGTCCAGCCCCGACCGGCGCGACGAGCTGGAGGCCGCCGCGCTGTACGAGCTGATCGAGGACCACGTGTCCGTCACGTTCTACGACCGCGACTCGGCGGACCTGCCGCGCCGCTGGCTGGAGATGGTCAAGCACACCATCGCCACGCTCGGCCCGAAGGTCCTCGCGTCCCGGATGCTGCGCGACTACGTCGACGACCTCTACACCCCGGCCGCCGCGTCCGAGCAGGCCATGGTCGCCGACAAGTACGCGGGCGCCCGCGGGCTGTCGGTGTGGAAGCAGCGGGTCCGCAAGGCGTGGCCGGGCGTGGCCGTCGAGCACGTCGAGTCCAACGGGGAGGAGAGCCCGCAGGTCGGCGCGCGGCTCGCGGTGCGGGTCGTCGTGGACCTCGCCGGCCTCGACCCGGACGACGTCGCCGTGGAGGTCGCCTACGGCCGGGTGGACGACGCCGACGCGCTCGTCGACCCGTCCTACCTGGAGCTGGACGAGGTCGAGCCGGCCGAGAACGGGCGGCGCCGCTACACCGGCGGGGTCCCGCTCGGGCGCAGCGGCGCGTTCGGCTACAGCGTCCGCGTGGTGCCGAGCCACCCGCTGCTGTCGGGACGCGCCGAGATGGGCCTGGTCGCGCTGCCGCCAGCCCCGCAGGGCATGACGAACGGCGACCTGCGCTAGCCGCCCGCGCCGTCCTCTTCGTCGTCGGGCGGCGGGTCGGGCGCCCGCCATCCGGCGATGAGGACGGGCAGCAGCATGTGCGTCTCGAACAGCCCGACGACGCCCAGCGCGACCGCCGCCATCGGGACCTCCTCGGTGTCGGTGCCCAGCACCACGGCCGCGACCACGACGAGGACGCCGAGCATCACCCGGTGCGCGACCGTGAACGAGCGGACCCGCTCGGCGACCTGCCGCTCGTCCAGCAGCCGCTCCGACAGCGACATCGTGCCGCGTGTCGCGATGTTCAGCAGGCTGATCACCGGCAGCATCACCACCACGGACACGCCGAGCAGCGACAGCGACACCACCATCGCGGTGTCGCTCGGCGCCAGGTTCCACGAGACCGCCGTCGCCGCCCAGATCAGCGCCACCGCCGCCATGCCGGCCGCGGCGAGCGCCCGCCGCCGGGCCCGGGTGGCGTACCAGGAGGGCAGCGTGTCGCGCTGCAGGACCTCCTGCCGGTACGCCGACCACCGCTCGAACATCCGCGTGCTCCCTCTCCCCGTCATCATGTGCTCCCCAGCCGGGGGAACGGCTCCAGCGAGAACACCACCTCGACCGGCACCTCGAAGAACGCGGCGATGCGCAGCGCGAGGTGCAGGCTGGGGCTGTACTCGCCGCGTTCCAGGTACCCGATCGTCTGGTAGTGGACGCCGAGCGCCGTCGCCAGTTCGCGGCGCGAGACGCCGCGTTCGGCGCGCAGCACCGCGATCCGGTTGTGGACGTGCTCCTTGCCGTCCGCCTTGTCCTTCGCCACCACCGGCACAGTCTCCCGCAGCCGCCGGTCAGAACGCGCCCTGCGCGGCCCGGCGCTCCTGCCGCTCGGCCAGCCGCGCCCCGGACTCGCGCCGCGTCGCGCGCAGCAGCAGGAAGGGGGCGAGCAGCAGGCCCGCGACGGCCCAGGCCCCGAGGACGGCCGCGGTCTCCGGCAGGCGCCAGCTCCCGCCGATCTCGGCGACCGCCATCGAGTCGGGCAGGAACACCGACCGCAGCCCGAGCCCCTGCCAGTACAGCGGGAACACCTGCGCGACCCACTGCACGGCCTCCGGCAGCCGCGTCACCGGGAACATCACCCCGGAGACGAGCATGAGGGCCATCATCGGCAGCGACAGGATGCTCGCGGCGTCGCGCGGCCCCGGCAGCAGCGCCCCGATCGCCGCGCCGATCGGGACGACCGACAGCGTGCCGAGCACCAGCACCCAGCCCAGGGCCAGCCAGTCGCCGGGCGCTGACGGCAGGTCGAGCCCGGCGAACACCGCGCCCGCGGCCAGCATCAGCAGCACGTAGCAGGCGATCTGCAGCAGCACCGAGACCGCGCGCCCGACCAGGTAGGCGGAGGGGCCGCCGGGCACCGTCCGCAGCCGCAACAGCGTGCCCTCCTCCCGGTCCGCCGAGAGGCCCATCGGCAGGTTCATCAGCGCCGCCGAGAACATGGCGAACGCGATGAATCCGGCCGTCATCAGGACCGCCTGGGACTGGCCGGTGCCCTCCACGACGGTGTCGCCCTGCCAGCGGACCAGCAGCACGTAGACGCCCACCGTGCCGATCAGCCCGGAGACCAGCTCCCTGCGGCTGCGCAGGAAGTGCACGTGCTCCGCCCATCCCCGGCGGATTCCGATCCTCAAACTGCGGGTGTTCACGCGGCCCTCCTGTCGTCCTCGGCGTCCCGGACGGGTCCGGCGATCGGCTCGGCCGTGCCCGCGAGCAGATTCAGATAGCTCTGCTCCAGTGACGGACGCCGGACCTCCAGGCCGGGGACCGGGCCGGCGAACCGGCGGTGCAGTTCGAACGCCAGCCGGGACGGGTCGGACGTGCGCTCCTGGCATGGCACGCCGTCCTCCAGCCAGCGCACCTCCGACGCGGCCTGCACGACCGACGCCAGCCCGGACGGGGTCCCGCAGACGGTGACGGCGCCGCCGACGATGATCGCGATGCGGTCGGCCAGCCGCTCCGCCTCGGCGAGGTCGTGCGTCGTGAGCAGGACCGTCATGCCCTCGTCCCGCGCCAGCCGCTCGACGAGCCCGTGGAACTCGCGGCGGGCCTCCGGGTCGAAACCGCTGGTCGGCTCGTCCAGGAACAGCAGCTCGGGACGGCCCACGATGCCGAGCGCGATGTCGAGCCGCCGCCGCTGCCCGCCCGACAGCCGGCCGATCGCCTGGCCGGCCTGCGCGGTGAGGCCCATGACCTCCAGCAGCTCGTCCGGGTCGCGCGGCCTCGCGTAGAAGCCGGCGATGTGCGCGAGCAGCTGCCGGACGCCCCAGCGCGGATGGTCCTGCCAGTTCTGCAGGACGACGCCGAGCCGCGCCCGCCACGCCTCCCCGCCCTTCCCGGGGTCGGTGCCGAGCACCGTGACCGCGCCGGACGAGCGGCGCCGGAACCCCTCCAGGATCTCGATCGTGGTCGTCTTCCCGGCGCCGTTCGGGCCGAGCAGGGCCACCACCTCGCCCGCCCGGACGTCCAGATCGACGCCGCGCAGCACCTCGGCGCGGCCGTACCGCATCCGCAGGTCCCGCGCCCGGATCACCGGCTCGCTCATACGCACCCCCATACGGGAACTTGGATCTTTGGCCATATCTCTACATCCAATGATAGTAGGAGTACTACATCTCATCGCAGACACGCAAGCGCGCGGACCCTGGCAGGATGGGCATGTGGGACTGGCGAAGCGACGCGACCGGCCGCTCCGGTGGCTGCCGGAGGGGCGCGCCGCGGACGTGCTCCCGGCCGCCGGATGCCTGCTCGTCCTGGTCGTGATCGCGCTGCTGCAGACCCACGTCGTGCAGCGCGGCACGATGCCCCTCTACGGCTGGGCGCTGATCGTGATCGCCTGTGGGGCGCTGTACTTCCGCCGGAGCCATCCGGTCGCGGTCGCCGCCGTCACGCTGGTCGCCTGCGGCATCTACTACCCGGCCACCGACCCCGACGGCCCCCTCATGATCACCTTCGTGATCGGGCTCTACACGGCCGCGGCCGCCGGGCGCCTGGCGACGGCCGCGCTGCTCGCCGCCGTCGCGATCGGCGGCACCGTCTACGGCGACAGCCGCGACGACATCAACCACCTCGCGGACGCGGCGTCGTTCCTGCTCGCCGGCTGGTTCGTCGCCGTCATCGCGATCGGCGGCGTCGTCCGCAACCGCCGCGCCTACCTGCGCGAGGCCGAGGAGCGCGCCCGGATCGCCGACCGCGGCCGCGAGGCCGAGGCCCGCCGCCGCGCCGTCGAGGAGCGGCTGCGCATCGCCCGCGAACTGCACGACGTCCTCGGCCACAACATCTCGCTGATCAACGTGCAGGCCGCCGCCGCGCTGCACGGGCTGCGCCGCGAGCCCGAACGGGCCGAGGACGCCCTCACCGCGATCAAGCAGGCCAGCAAGGAGACCCTGCGCGAGATGCGCGCCACCCTCGGCGTCCTCCGCCAGGTCGACGAGGCGGCCCCGGTCACCCCCGCTCCCGGCCTCGCCCGGCTGGACGAGCTGACGAACGGCATCTCGGCCGCCGGTCTCACGATCCGCACGAAGATCGAGGGCGACCCGCGCCCGCTGCCCGCCGAGGCCGACCTTGCCGCCTACCGCATCGTCCAGGAAGCCCTCACGAACGTGACCCGCCACTCCACCGCGTCCACCGCCGTGGTCCGCATCGGCTACACCGACGCCGGCGTGACGGTCAGCGTGGAGGACGACGGAGACCCGAGGTCAGGCACACCGTCCGAGGACGGCAGCGGCATCCGCGGCATGCGCGACCGCGCCGAATCCCTGGGCGGCACCCTCGCCGCCGCGCCCGGCCCGAGAGGTTTCACCGTTCACGTCCACCTGCCGTTCTAAAATCTCGTTCCGGGCCGATGAGTTTTCGTCGCGGGCCGAGTCGGCATGGGCATGACGACTACCAAGACTCTCGAAACGCCCGAAGTGGACGTCGTGTACGACGTCCACGGCCCGCTGCCCACGGCCGACGGGCGGCCGCCGCTCTTCATGATCGGGCAGCCCATGGACGCGAGCGGCTTCCGCACGCTGGCCTCGTACTTCACCGACCGCACCGTGATCACCTACGACCCGCGCGGTCTCGGCCGCAGCACCCGCAAGGACGGCCGGCACGACAACGCGCCCGACGTCCAGGCCGCCGACGTGCACGCCGTCATCGAGGCGCTCGGCGCGGGCCCGGTCGAGATGTTCGCGAGCAGCGGCGGCGCGGTGACCGCCCTCGCCCTCGTCGCGGCCCACCCCGGCGACGTCACCACCCTGGTGGCGCACGAGCCGCCGATCGCCCCCGTGCTCCCCGACGCCGCGGCCGCCGATCGCGCCCGCGCCGGCGTCCGCGACGCGTACGAGAGCAAGGGCTGGGGCGCCGGCATGGCGGCGTTCATCGCGATGACGTCCTGGCAGGGCGAGTTCACCGACGAGTACTTCGCCCAGCCTGCGCCCGATCCCGCCATGTTCGGGATGCCGTCCGAGGACGACGGCTCCCGCGACGACCCGCTGCTCTCCGACCGGTCGTGGGCGATCACCGACTACCGTCCCGACGCCGCCGCGCTCAACGCCGCGCCCACGCGGATCGTGATCGCCGTGGGCGAGGAGTCCCAGGGCGTCATGACCGGACGCACCTCGGTGGCGACGGCCGAACTGCTCGGACAGCAGGCGACCGTCTTCCCGAGCCACCACGGCGGCTTCCTGGGCCCCGAGTTCGGCCATGCCGGACAGCCAGCCGCGTTCGCCGAGAAACTCCGCGAAGTCCTCGACGCCGCCTGATCTTGGCCAGGGGTCAGTCCGGGGTGTCGTCGGTGCTCTGTGCAGTGAGGTTCTCGTACGCGGGGCCGAGGACGTCGGTCAGGGCACGGCGGCGGATCTTGATGGGCGGGGGAGTGGCCACCTGGAGGATGAAGCCCGGCGGGACGGGCGGGGACGGGGGACGGTCGCGGAGGCGGGCCAGGCCGGACGGAGGCGTCCAGAAGCCGGCGGCCGTCAGCGGCTCGTCCTCCATCTCCAGGGGGTCGGGTTCGGTTTCGGTGGCGCGGCGCAGGGCGGCCAGGAGCTGGTCTCGTCTCCGTCCGTTCCACTGGAGGATGAGGAAGGGGTCGTCGTCGAACGCCTCGGCCAGCAGGTAGAGGACGGCCGCGGCGTGCTTGCACGGGTCGCCCCAGTCGGGGCAGTCGCACATCAGGTGCAGGTCGGACGCGGAGCCGGGGAACAGCGCGAGGCCCAGCTCGGCGAACACCCACTCGATCTCGGGCGGCATCTCCCCGGCGAGGAGGCGGGCGCGGAACACCGCGCGGGATGCCAGTTCCTTCTCGACGGCCCGCCAGTCCGTTTCGTCGATCGCGTCGATGCCGAGCGCGACCTCGTACGGGTCGGGCGCCGAGCCGTGCACCTTCGCGGTCACCTCGTACGGCTCCACGCGCAGGTCGAACACGTTGCCCTTGCGGGCGTAGGTGCGGCCGCGCTGGAGGCGGCCCTTGTCGGCGAACGACTCCACGAGGTCGATAAAGCGGCGCGACCACCACTCGGTGCCGATCGACCCGCGCTTGTTGCGCGCCTTGATGCCGTCCGCCATCAGTCGCTCACCGCCTCGGGGGACAGGCGCAGGACGTCCCGAAGTTCGGCGACGGAGAGTTCGGTCAGCCAGTCCTCGCCGGTGCCGACGATCGACTCGGCGAGGGCCTTCTTGCGTTCGATCATTTCGTCGACGCGCTCCTCCATCGTCCCGACGCAGATGAACTTGCGGACCTGGACGTTGCGGGTCTGCCCGATGCGGAACGCGCGGTCGGTGGCCTGGTCCTCGACGGCCGGGTTCCACCAGCGGTCGACGTGCACGACGTGGTTGGCGGCGGTGAGCGTCAGGCCGGTCCCGGCCGCCTTGAGGGAGAGCAGGAAGACCGACGGTTCCCCGTCCTCCTGGAAGTGCTGGACGAGGTCGTCGCGTGCCTGCCTGGACGTCCCGCCGTGCAGCCACAGCACGGGACGTTCGAGCCGGGCGGCGAGGTAGGGCTGGAGCATCGAGCCGAACTCGGCGTACTGGGTGAAGACGAGCGCCTTTTCGCCCTGCTCCAGGATCTCGGCGCAGATCTCCTCAAGTCGTTCGAGCTTGCCGGAGCGGCCGGGCAGGCGCGAGCCGTCCTTCAGCAGCTGCGCCGGATGGTTGCAGACCTGCTTGAGCTTGGCCATCGTCGCCAGGACCAGCCCGCGCCGCTTCGTCTCGTCGGCCTCGGCGATCTGCTGGAGCATGTCGTCCACGGTCGCCTGGTAGAGCGACGCCTGCTCGGTCGTGAGGTTGCAGTAGACCTTGATCTCCTGCTTCTCCGGCAGGTCGGAGATGATCGACTTGTCGGTCTTGAGGCGGCGCAGGATGAACGGCTGCGTCGCCCGCTTCAGCGCCAGCGCCGCCTGCTCGTCGCCCTCTTTCTCGATCGGGATCGCGAACCGCCGCCGGAACGCGCTGCGCGGCCCGAGCAGCCCCGGATTCGCGAACTCCATGATCGACCACAGCTCAGTCAGGTGGTTCTCCACCGGGGTGCCGGTGAGCGCGATCCGGGTGCGGGCCGGGATGCTCCGCACCGCCCTGGCCTGCCGCGTCCCGCTGTTCTTGAGCGCCTGCGCCTCGTCGCAGACGACCCGCCCCCACTCGATCGGCGCGAGCATCTCCGCGTCCCGCGCGGCCGTCCCGTACGTCGTCAGCACCAGATCGGCGCCCGCCACGGCCGCGACGAGGTCGTCGCCGCGCTGCCGCCCCGTCCCGTGGTGGACGTAGACGCGCAGCTTGGGGGTGAACCGCGCCGCCTCCCGCTGCCAGTTCCCCACCAGCGACATCGGCAGGATCAGCAGGGTCGGGTCGGGGCGGGCGCCGTTCTCCCGTTCGTGGACGAGAAGCGACAGGACGGAGATCGTCTTGCCCAGCCCCATGTCGTCGGCGAGCAGGGCGCCTAGCCCCAAGCCGTTCATGAAGGTCAGCCAGGCGAGGCCGCGTTCCTGATAGGGGCGCAGTTCGGCGTCCAGCTCGTCCGGGGTCCGCATGGGGGTGAGGCGGCGGTCGGCCTCGCCGGAGAGGAGGTCGCCCAAGGGGCCGCCCGCGTCGACCTCGGCGAGCGGAAGGGACTCGTCGCCCGCGTGGACGATCGCCCGGATCGCCTCGGCGGCCGTCATGCGTCCCCGGCGCGGGTGGCGGAGGAAGTCGAGGGCCGCTTCGAGCTGCTGCTCGTCCAGTTCGACCCACTGGCCGCGCAGGCGGACGAGCGGGGTCTTCAGACGGGCCAATTCCTCCAGTTCGGCCTCGCCGATGCTCTCGTCGCCGATGGCCAGGTCCCAGCGGAAGTCGACCATCGCCTTCAGATCGAAGCCGGAGGGCGCCGCCGCCCCCGAAGACGCCTCCGGGTCCTCGTTGCGGGTGGTCAGCTTCATGCCGAGCTTCGCCTTGCCCGCCCACTGGGGGAGCAGGACGCCGAATCCGGCGGCGGCGAGCATCGGGGCGGCCTGGCGGAGGAAACGGAACGCGCCCGCCGTGTCGAGGACCAGCTCGTCCGGGGACGGGCCGTCCAGCGCCGGGGCCATGTCGGGGAAGAGGCGCAGGGCGCGGCCGAGGCCGGCGAGGAGCGTCTCCTCCGCGTCCGGGATCGAGGTCGCCTCGCCCTCCCAGACCATGGCGGCCGGCACGTAGAGGCTCGGGTCGTCGGTGCCTTGAAGAGCGAACTCGACCCGCCACGAGTCGTCTTTTGGTTCCTCCTTCTCGCCGAACTCCTCCGCGCCCGGCTCGGCGAGGCGGAAGCAGACGCGCAGCGGGCCGGACGGGCGGCGCGCGGCGGCGGCCCACGCGTCCAGTTCGGCGATCAGGTCGCCGGGGTCGTCGCGGGGCTCGCGGGCGACGGCGGCGGACGGGCCGGTCAGCGCCAGCACCCAGCGTTCGGCGAGCGGCAGCCGGTCGGGCTCCTTGCGCCGCGACACCAGCAGCGGATGCGGCACCACGCCCCGGACGGCGGTGTCGACCAGCCCGGACAGCGCCTCGCGCAGCACCTCGGCGGCGGGACGCCCGCCGTCGGCGGCCCGGCACGCGGCGGGCATCGCGCGGGCCAGGTCGGGGAACCGCGCCGGGTCGTCGACCACCGGGCGCCAGCGCGCCACGAGATCGCCGTCCTCACGCAGCAGCGCGGGCAGGACGTGGCCGCGCGAGGTGAGATCGACCGCCTCGTCCGCGATCATGCACAGGTACCGCAAATCGGTGCCGGGAACGACGTCGGCGCTGTGTTCAGCGGCCTGCAGCAGCGCCATCGCGGGGAACGGTTCGAGGACGAGGGCCGGTACCCGCCACGGGCGGAGTTCGGGCTCGTCCCGCACCGGCTCGGGGCCCAGCTCGGCCGACGGCAGCGGATGGTCGCCGAGCGTGGGCAGCGACATCGTCAGCTCGACCGAAAGCCCCGCCCGGACGAGCGGCTCGTACGACGTCCCGCCGAAGTCGCAGGTCGCGAACGGATGGACGTCCGGCGAAGGCTCGTACGGGCCGGTGCGCTCGGCCCACAAGCAGAGCGCACCGCCATGCCAGGTGGCGTGGGCGACGAGCATGGTCCCCGAAGCTACCAGGTTGGTCAGCTGTGCTCAGTTGGCTAGGGCAGGGGAGAAGTCGACTCATCCGCTGAGTGGGATGGGTGGGCCGGGTCATCTCCAGGGTGACCAGCGTCCATTGGTTTCAGACGCCGGCATGGAAGACGTGTGTGCGGCGCAAAGACGCGGTATCCGGCGGTCCATCGACCAAGATCTACGTAAAGTAATGCTATGATCACAGTGTGCAGCTTAGATATGCCTTCCGCCTATACCCTGCGCAGCGCCAACGGCAGGCCTTGGCGCAGGCGTTCGGCTGTGCCCGGGTGGTGTACAACGATGCCCTGCGGGCGCGCCAGGACGCCCGCGCGGCCGGGCTGCCGTACCTGAAGGCGGCCGAGTTGTCGGCGGCGATGACGGTGGCGAAGAAGAACCCGGAGCGCTGCTGGCTGGGTGAGGTGTCGGCGGTGGTCCTGCAGCAGTCGCTGCGGGACTTGGAGGCGGCCTACCGGGCGTTTTTCGATGGACTGGCCGGTAAACGCCCTCGCATCGGAGCACCGAGGTTCAAGTCCCGCAAGGATGCTCGGCAGTCGATCCGGTTCACCGCCAACGCCCGCTGGCGCATTACCGAGCGCGGCAAGCTCGCACTGCCCAAGATCGGCGAGGTAGAGGTGAGGTGGTCGCGGGCGCTGCCGTCGGTC
Organism: Actinomadura sp. BRA 177; assembly: GCF_013372625.1. Classification (GTDB taxonomy): domain Bacteria; phylum Actinomycetota; class Actinomycetes; order Streptosporangiales; family Streptosporangiaceae; genus Spirillospora. The sequence goes on along the minus strand of NZ_JABXFD010000393.1, from coordinate 7,742 downwards.
CCGGCCACGGTCACGGTGATCAAGGACGCGGCCGGACGCTATTTCGCTTCCTTCGTCGTCCAGGCCGCCGACGACCCGCTCCCCGAGACTGGCGCTGGGGAAGGCCTGGGGATCGACCTGGGGTTGGAGCATTTCGCGGTGCTGTCGGACGGCCGCAAGATCGCCTCGCCGCGGTTCCTGCGCCGTGCCGAGAAGAAGCTGCGCAAGGTTCAGCGGGCCGTGTCTCGCAAGCAGAAGGGATCGGCCAACCGCGGCAAGGCCCGCACTCGGGTCGCCCGCGTCCACGCCGAGGTCGCCGACGCGCGCCGCGAGTTCCATCACCGCCTGTCCACGATGCTGGTCCGCGAGAACCAAGCGGTCTATGCCGAGGACTTGTGCGTGAAGGGACTGGCGCGCACCCGGCTGGCCAAGTCGGTGCACGACGCGGGCTGGTCGCAGTTCATAGGCATGCTGGAGTACAAGGCCGCCCGGCACGGCCGCACCTTCGCGAGGGTGGGCCGCGCGTTCGCGTCCTCGCAGATCTGCTCGGGGTGCGGGTTCCGCGACGGCCCCAAACCCTTGCACGTCCGCGCCTGGACGTGCGCCGGATGTGGGGCCGAGCATGACCGCGACGTCAACGCCGCACGCAACATCCTGAACGAGGGACGCCGCATCACCACCGGGTGATGTCTTCTGGTCGCCGCCGGACGGAAACCCCCAGGTGTCCGGGGGAGGCGGAGACCTTAAACGCCTGTGGAGGGCAGGTAAGACCCCCGACCCTGGTCCGGGGCACAGCCCGTTGAAGCAGGAAGCCACGGAAGTGCCGCCCCACCGGGGGGCACAGGCCGAATCCCCGGCCTTCGGGCTGGGGAGCGCGTCAACAGCAGCCTCCGACGTCCACACGCTCCCTCCACGTGCGTGCTCTCGCCGGAGATGACCGAGGCCCGTACTACCTGGACTACTCGCCGAGGATCTGGCCGAGCAGGTCGCCGCGCTGGAGCCGTACTCGAGCGCGGGCTGCTCGCCACGATCACGGTCAGCGTGGATCCGTCCGCCACGCCCGGGGCGGTCTGAGCCGCACCGGGGCGAGGCGCACGGCGGCCTTCTCGTTAGGCTCGGGACGTCCGCCACCGAGTTTGCACAGGAGGGTCGCCGTGGGCGAGTTCGTACGGGTCGAGGTCGAGGACGGGGTCGCGACGATCAGGCTGGACCGTCCGAAGATGAACGCCCTGAACGCCCAGATGCAGCGCGAGCTGATGGACGCGGCCGAGCAGGTCACCGAGGACGCCGAGGTGGGCGCGGTCGTCCTGTACGGCGGGGAGAAGGTGTTCGCCGCCGGCGCGGACATCAAGGAGATGGCCCCGATGTCCTACGCGGAGATGTCGGCGGGCCACTCGCGGCTCCTGCAGGACTTCGCCAAGGCGCTCGCCGCCATCCCGAAGCCGGTCATCGCCGCGATCACCGGCTACGCGCTCGGCGGCGGGCTCGAAGTGGCGCTGACCGCGGACTTCCGCGTCGCGGGCGAGGGCGCCAAGGTGGGGCAGCCGGAGATCCAGCTCGGCATCATCCCCGGCGCGGGCGGCACGCAGCGGCTGTCCCGGCTCGTCGGCGCGTCCCGCGCCAAGGACCTGATCTTCTCGGGACGGCACGTCAAGGCGGACGAGGCCCTCGCCATGGGCCTGGTCGACCGGGTCGTCCCGGACGACGCCGTCTACACCGCCGCCAAGGAGTGGGCCGCGACCTTCGCCGGCGGCCCCGCGATCGCCCTGCGCGCCGCCAAGCAGGCCATCGACCGGGGCCTGGAGGTCGACCTCGACACCGGCCTGGAGATCGAGCGGACGCAGTTCGCCGCCCTGTTCGCCACCGACGACCAGGCGAACGGTATGAAGAGCTTCATGGAGGAAGGCCCCGGCAAGGCCAAGTTCACCGGCCGCTGACGACCCTCCGGAGCGTGCTCTGGTGAGTGACGGCTAAAACGTTATTCGTGTTTTTGGGTGTGCTGCCGGGGCGTGGGAGGCGCGGCCGATAGCATCTGCCGCCATGCGACACGCGTACCGAACCGCGCTCGTGACGGGTGCGTCCAGCGGGATCGGGGAGAGCTTCGCCCGCCTGCTGGCCGGCCGCGGCGCCGATCTGGTGATCGTGGCGCGCCGGGCCGAGCTGCTGGACGGGCTGGCCCGCGAGCTGGTCGAGCGGTACCGGGTCGCGGTGGAGGTGGTGGCCGCCGACCTCACCGACCCCGCGCAGCGCGCCGAGGTCGAGGGGCGGCTGCGCACCGACCCGGTCGAGCTGCTGGTGAACAACGCCGGGTACGGCGCTTTTGGAGCGTTCGCGGAGCTGCCGCTCGATGATCATCTGGCGCAGATCGAGCTGAACGTGACCGCGCTGGTGCGGCTCACGCACGCCGCCGTGCCGGGGATGGTCGCGCGCGGCCGCGGCGGGGTGCTGAACGTCGCGTCGATGTCGGGGTTCGCGCCGTCGCCTGGAAGCGCCACCTACGGGGCGTCCAAGGCGTACGTGGCGTCGTTCTCCGAGAGCCTGCACGCGGAGGTCGCCGGCAAGGGCGTCCACGTCACGGCACTGTGCCCCGGCTTCACCCGGACCGAGGACGATGTTCCGGCCAACCTGCTGTGGCTGCGGCGCGACGACGTGGCGCGGGCCGGGCTGGACGCGGTGGCGGCCGGACGCGCGCTGTGCGTCCCCGGCATGCAGTACAAGGCGGCGTTCCCGGCGCTGAAGCTCGTCCCGAGGCCGCTGCTCAGGGCGGCCGTGAACCGCATGTGGCAGCAGGCCGCCGAGACCCGGTGACGGGACGCCACGCCGTTTTTCGCTCAGGTCTACAAAAGTTCCCGCGGGTTGATTGTGGCGGGGGTGACTTGACGGGGGTCACGGTGAGTGGCGACGATCGTAACCTACGCTTGAGTAGGTTGTGTGCATGGCCTGCTGGGCGCCACAGCCGAACCGCAGGCGCGGCGGCACGTCCGGCAAGACCACCTCGTCCCAGCGAAGGAACCGCATGTCCGTGACCCCCGAAGAGAAGTTCCAGACCGGCATCCTGCACGACCTTGAGCCGACGGTCGAGAAGGAACTGAACCGGCACCTGTCGATGGCCAAGGAATGGTTCCCGCACCAGTACGTCCCGTGGAGCGAGGGCCGCACCTTCGACGGGCCGCTGGACGGCGAGCCGTGGTCGATCGAGCAGTCGAAGCTGAGCGTCGAGGCGCGCGAGTCCCTCATCGTCAACCTGCTGACCGAGGACAACCTCCCCGGCTACCACAACGCCATCGCCACCGTGTACGGCCGCGAGGGCGCCTGGGGCACCTGGGTCAACCGGTGGACGGCGGAGGAGAACCGGCACGGCATCGTCCTGCGCGACTACCTCACCGTGACCCGCGCGGTCGACCCGGTCGCGCTGGAGCGCGCCCGCATGCGGCACATGGAGGCCGGCTACGAGGCCGACCACGGCGACTCGATCCTGCACGGGTCGGCCTACGTGTCGTTCCAGGAGCTCGCCACCCGCGTCTCGCACCGCAACACCGGCAAGGCGTCCGGCGACCCGCTCTGCGAGCAGATGATGGCCCGCATCGCCGCGGACGAGAACCTGCACATGATCTTCTACCGGAACCTGATGGCCGCCGCGCTGGACGCGTCCCCGAACGAGACGATGCGGGCGATCACCGACGTGGTGAAGGGGTTCCAGATGCCCGGCCACAGCATCGACGGGTTCCTGCGCAAGTCCGTCATCATCGCCAACGCCGGCATCTACGACCTGCGGCTGCACCACGACGACGTGCTCATCCCGGTGCTGCGCAAGTGGAACGTGTTCGACCGCACCGACCTGTCCGGCGACGGCGAGAAGGCCCGCGAGGAGCTGGGCGAGTTCCTGGAGCAGCTCGACGCCGCCGCCACCAAGTTCGAGACCCGCCGCGAGGAGCGCCGCGCCCGCCAGGCGGCCCGCAAGGGCTGATCGCGGGAACGCGAACCCGGTTCCTCGCGTCAAAGGGGGCATGGGGAAGCATCGACGGCTGGGCGGCTATCGGTTGCTGGACGAGATCGGCCGGGGCAGCACCGCGGTGGTGTACCTGGCCATGGACGCTCATGGCCGCGAGGTCGCGGTCAAGGAGCTGATCCCGGAGCTGACCGGGGTGCAGGAGGCGATCGACCGGCTGGCGCGGGAGATGCGGGCGCAGGCGCGGGTGCGCAGCGCCTACGTCGCGCGGCTGCTGGACGGGGCGATCACCGCGGAGCGCCCGCACGTGGTCATGCAGTACGTGCCGGGCTGCCCGCTGCGCGACCTGGTCTCGGCGTACGGTCCGCTGCGCGGCGACCGGCTCGCCCGGTTCGCCCGGCGGCTGGCGCTCGCGCTCGGGGACGTCCACGACGCGGGCGTCCTGCACCGCGACGTGTCGCCGCACAACGTCATCGTGCTGGGCGACCGGCCCACGCTGATCGACTTCGGGATCGCGCACGAGTCCGGCGCCGAGCAGCTCACCCGGCGCGGGATGGTCGTCGGGACGCCCGCCTACCTGGCCCCCGAGCTGATCGAGGGGGAGCGCGCCGGCACCGCGTCGGACGTGTTCTCGTGGGCGTCGACCGTCGCGTACGCGGCGACGGGCCGCCCGCCGTTCGGACGCGGGTCGCTGCACGGGGTGTGCTTCCGTATCCTGCGAGGCCAGGCCGATCTGGACGGCGTTCCCGAGCCGATGGCCGGGCTGCTGCGGGCCGCGTTCCGGCGCGACCCGGCGAGGCGCCCGTGCGCGCGCTGGTTCGCCGGGGCGCTCGCCCCGGCCGGCGGCGGGGCGGTGGCGGCCTGATGCCGATTAGATCTTCCCGGCCGGATGGGCGAGGGTAGGGTTTCGGAAACGATGGAGGGAGCCGTCACGTCCGGGGACCGAATCGGCCACTACAGCGTCCAGCAGACCCTGGGTGAAGGGGGCATGGGCGTCGTCTACCTCGGCGCCGACCCCGAGGGGCGCAACGTGGCCATCAAGGTGCTGCGGCCCGCGGTCGCGGGCGACGCCACGGCGCGCCGCCGGCTGGCCCGCGAGGTCGACTCGATGCGCAGGGTGCACAGCCCGCACGTCGCGGAGATCCTCGACGCCGACGTGACCGCCGACCAGCCCTACATCGTGACCCAGTACGTCCCCGGCCGGACGCTCGAAGAGGTCGTCGAGGACGCCGGGCCGATCTACGGGCCGGGGCTGCAGCGGCTCGGGGTGGGGCTGGCGGCGGCGCTGTCGGCGATCCACGGCGCCGGGATCGTGCACCGCGACATGAAGCCCGGCAACGTGATGCTGGTGGACGGCGAGCCCGTCGTGATCGACTTCGGCATCGCGCAGGCCGCGGACGCGACCCGGCTCACCGCGACCGGGATGGTCATCGGCACGCCCGGCTACCTCGCCCCGGAGATCATCGAGGGCGAGGACGCGGGCCCGCCGTCCGACGTGCACGCCTGGGCCGGGACGGTCGCCTACGCCGCCACCGGCCGGCCGCCGTTCGGCTCCGGCACCTTCGAGTCGATCTTCTACAAGATCATGCAGGGCACGCCGGACCTGGAGGGCGTGCCGGACGCGCTGCTGCCGGTGCTGCGGTCGGCGATGGCGCGGCACCCGGCCGAGCGTCCCACCGCGGTCAACCTGGTGCAGCTCACCCGGCGGATCCACCTCGAAGCGACGATCACCGACCAGACCCGCGTCGACCGGCACTACCCGGCCGCGGGCGCGGCCGCCGCCGGGGCGGCGGGTGCGGCGGCGGGCACGTCGCTGGACGAGCCGGCCCCCGACCACTCCCGGATGTTCTCCATGCCGGTGACCGGGCCGCCGCAGGACTCCGGTTCCCAGGACGTCCCGGCGCGGCCCACGACGCCCGGCGGGACGGGGGTCCCGGCGCCGGGCGGTACCGGGATGCAGTCGCCCGCTCCCGTCCCGGCGCAGCCGCGCGACTTCGTCGGCCAGCTGCCGCCCGCCGCTCCGCCGCCGCCTCCGCCGGCCCCGCCGCCCGCGCAGTTCAAGGCGGGCGAGCAATTCGGGCAGCGCGGCTACGACCCCTATGACCAGGGCGGATACCCGCAGCCGTATGGACCGCCGCCCAACCAGCCACCGCCACCGGGTGCGCTGCAGCGCGGCCCCTACGACGCGCAGACGCAGGACGCGCAGCGCCGCGCGGCCGACCAGGCCCGCGCCGGCCGCGAACGCGCCGACCGCGACCGCCGCAAGCCGTACGGCTGGTACCGGGTGCTCAGCTTCATCGTCCTCGTGGCGCTGCTCGGGTTCGCCAACATCGCGCCGCTGCTCGCCCTCGGCGTCACCGTCGCGGGTGTGTTCGTGCTGCGCGCGGCGGACAAGGCCGCCAAGGGCATGGAGGGCCGGCAGACCCGGCGCGGCCCCCGCTCGGGCGACGCCCTCGGCGCCGCGGTCCGGACGCCGCTGCACCTGCCGGGCGCGCTGATGTCCACGGTGCTGTGGACGTCGCTCAGCCTGATCGCGGGGCTGATCCTGCTCGGCGTGCTGATCTTCGCGCAGTCCGACATGACCGCGTCCAAGGCCATCGCGTACTCGTCCATGGCGGTGATCGGGCTGCTCTGCCTCGCGCCGGGCAGCGGCGCGCCGCGGCGGCAGCTCGCCCGGATCTGGGGCGCGCTCCTGCCGCGCGCCGAGGCCGCCCTCGCCGGCGCCCTGGTCCTCGGGATCTTCGCGGGGGTGCTGGTCGGGCTGTCGCAGCGGCAGCCCCCCGACACCACTCCGCTGGACGGGATGAGCCAGGACCTGGAGGGGCTGCGCGCCGACGTGCGCGACCTCATGTCCGGCATTCCCGGCATGTGACCTGCGGCGGGGGCACGGGTCGGTAGGGTGGCGGCCCATATGAGCGGTGAGACGAGCCATCAGGAGCACATCGGCCCGTACCGGCTGCTGGCGCGGCTGGGCGACGGCGGGGTCGTGCACCGCGCCGCCGGACCGGACGGGCGCGACGTCGCGATCCGGCTGCTCCCGGCCGGGGCGGCACCCGACATCGGCCGGATGCGCGAGGTCCTCAGCCCCTACGTGGTGGACGTCCTGGACGGTGAACCCGCCGGCCCGCGCCCGCACGTCGTGTCCCGGTTCGTCCCGGGCCGGCCGCTGGCGGAGACGGTCGCCGAGCGCGGCCCCATGTCGGGGGACGCGCTGCGCCGCATGGCGTTCGGGCTGGCCAAGGCTCTCGCCGCCATCCACCGGACGGGGCTCGCGCACGGCGAGTTGGGGCCGGGAACCGTGCTGGTCGTGGACGACGCGCCCGTCGTGGTCGACTTCGCGCTGATCGCCTCTGCCGATGCCGCCGAGGACGTTCGCGCGTGGGCCGCGACGGTCACGTTCGCCGCCACGGGACGGCACGATGCTCCCGCCGACGTGCTGCCGTCCGGCCTGCGCCCGCTGGTCGAGGCCGCTTCACATCCCGATCCGGGCGCGCGTCCGGCGGCGGAGGAACTGGCGGAGGCGGCGTCCCGGCTCGACCTTCCCGCCGTCCCGTCCGCCCGTCCCGCACCCGAGCGAACGGCCGACCCGTCGGAGCCCGTCCCACAGCCGCAGCCGGGGACACAGCCGCAGCCGGGAAGGGCACCCGAGATGCGGGTGGTGCGCGGGTGGGCGCGGCTGCTCGCGGCGATGGTCGTGGTGATCGCCGTGGCCGCCGTGATCATCGCGCCGGTCGCCGGGCTCGTCCTGTCGCTCGCCGCGGTGACGCTGCTGCGGCTCGCGGGCGCACCGGCGGGAGCGGGCTGGGCGGGGGCC
>NZ_JABXFD010000523.1 GCF_013372625.1 Actinomadura sp. BRA 177 | reverse complement strand
TCATGCCCGGCCGAACCGGCCAGATCGGTCATGCTCAACGTCACTGTGAAGAAGATCCCGTTCTCGCCCTGCTCATGCTGCTTAAGTCTCGTTCGTCCCGTGTGTCACACCAGTTTGGCAGAGAGGGCGGTGGGCGAGCCGAGGGCCCATCCCCCTACATGCTCGATCTCGCATAGCGCGCCGGGGACCTCACAGCCGTGGACGACGCACGTCGGATTGAGGGCTTCCAGGACGCGGCGCTGGGCGGGGGTGGCGAACCGTTCGGTGCGGCCAAGGTAGAGCGGCAGGTGTCCCTTGCCGAGCAGCAGGGGTGAGACTCCGGCGGACAGAGCGATGCGGCGGGCCTGCTCGGCGGGGATCGGTGTCCCGTCGGTGAGGCGGGCCGGGGCGGTGCCGCCCGTGAGCGTGTCCAGGTCGCAGATAACGGTGACCTTGGTAGCGCGATGTCCGCCGGACAGGACGGAGTTGAGTGCGGCTGCGGTGCGTTCGGACAGGTCACGGGGGTCGTCGCTCCCTGCCGGTTTGGCCAAGGGTGCGAGGGTGCCGTCCCAGATCGCGGCGTCTTCGGCGTTGAGCCAGCCTTTGATATAGCGGCCGCCGTCCAGGGAACGCGTGGAGTCGATCCAGGACCGCTCATAGCCACGCTTGGCGTCCTCGGGCGCGGGTTCGGTGCCGTCGCGTTCGGTGATCACATCACGGATCCGACGGCCGAACGAGGCGACCTTCCCAGCAGAGAAGCCCTGGTCGACCATGTCCAGCAGGACGTTCTCGGCGGCGGCGCAATCGGCGTCGTCCAGCCGCGCGACCGCACCGGCGATGGTGGATGCGTACCCCAGCGGCAGGTCCCCGGCGGCCCAGCGGCTCGACACCTGGGTGAGGCGGTGCCGCTGACGCGCCAGGGTCAACCGTTCTTTGGCGCGGGCCTCGCGCATCCCGAGACGCGACCGCAGCCAGGAACGGGTGGAAGGGAACCCCCATCGCTGCACTTCCCGGCCGGTGTCGACCACGCCGACAAACCCGGCGAGCGCGGCTTCCTGCATGTCGCCGGCGGTGGCGAGGGTCTCGGCGAGTTGGATGCAGGCCCCGGCAGATTCCGGTGGGGTGCGGCGCGCCAGTTCAGCGGCGATCACGGACGTGGCGTTCACCAATTCCATGGTGGACGCTTCATCGAGATCGACCGCGACTGAACTCATACTCAGAGTTTACCCCACCGGAGACGCATTTACGCTCTCGTGATGACGATTCAGCGCACATATTTTTGACCTGGCAGCCAGATTTCCGATTGTTGAGATATGTCCGAGTCGGGCCTTTCATGAAGCGCCCAAAGATTCTGATCCTGTTCAGGGTCGATCGAATGATCCCTCTTGGAGGGGTGGGGGCGGCGCGTCGGGCAGAGGGCAGGCGGAGCCTGCCCGACGAAAGCTGCACTCAGGGGCCGCAGAGGCTCCAAAGTCAAGGGTGGCCGAAGGCCATCGCGAAGCGACGCGAAGCGCCTTTGACTTTGGAGGGGCGGCCCCGTACGCAGCGCCACCCCCACCACAATTCCCTCGATCACCAGGGGTAGGTTCCGCCGTTTTCGTTGATGAATACGCCGGTTTCGGGGGCGGTCGTCTGGCGGGCTATGTGGGCTCCGCCTTCGTCCGCGCTCAGGGTGCCTGTGTGGCCGTTCAGGTCGGTGGCGCAGAAGTAGCTATTCAGCCTGAGATGGCTGTGTGGCGTGATCTGGTTCAGGCGGCTTGTGGTGGGGCGAGTGCGGGTGGGAGCCATGGTCCGGTGCTGAACAGCTGTCGGAGTGCGTCGAGTTTGTCGATGC
>NZ_JABXFD010000727.1 GCF_013372625.1 Actinomadura sp. BRA 177 | reverse complement strand
CTTCCCGCGCACCGCCGACCTCGGCGGCGTCCGGCCGGGGGCGGTCGAGCGGGAAGGCGCCGAGGTCGGCGGTGCGCGGGAAGCGCGCGGGCACGGCCGGCAGCCCGAGGACGTCCCGGGGGACGAGCAGGACGACCGGCCCGGGCCGTCCGCTGTTGGCCACCGTGAGCGCGTGGTCGACGGCGTCCTCCGCACGCGCGGGGTCGTCGATGCGCCGGGTCCACTTCGAGACGCCCGCGAACAGCGCGACGTGGTCCATCTCCTGGAACGCGTTGCGGTCGCGGTGGGCCGCCGGCACCTCCTGCACCAGCACGAGCATCGGTACGGACGCTTTGAGCGCCTCTCCCATCGGGACGACGAGGAGGGTGGCGGCGGGTCCGTTCTGGGCGGCCACCACCCCGATCCGGCCGGAGATGCGGGCGAACCCGTCGGCCATGGCGCCGCCCGCGTTCTCCGTCCGGTACAGGATCTGGCGGATGCCGATGCGCTCGGTGGCGAGCATCAGCTCGGTCGGGTTGCTCTGGCCGAGGATCGTTTCGACTCCGTGGCGGGCCAGGGCACCTGCGATGACGTCAGCGACAGTGGTCATGCCCGTACGTTTGCAAACTGTGAACCTCCCGTCAAATACTGAATCTTTCACTATTTGCAAAGCTATGCAGATATTGACTTCACTGTGAGGCGGCTCATACCCTCGGATCGTGACCCGGCTCCCTTGGCACGAACGATCTGGAGGTCCCGTGACCATCGACACCGGTGAATCGCAGCTGAGCCCCGTGCTCTGCCTGCACTCGCTGTTCCTCGACCCCCGCGCCTTCGACGGCCTCGTCGCCGCCGGCGCCGGCCGCTTCCGGTTCATCGCACCGAAGTTCCCCGGGCAGGCGGGCCGGCTGGACGAGGCCGACGCGACCGTGACCATGGACCAGTGCACCGACGACGTGCTCGCCCTGGTCGACCGGCTCGGCCTCGCCTCCGTGTCGCTCGTCGGGCAGTCGATGGGCGGCGACGTCGCCGTCCGCATCGCGGCCCGCCGCCCCGGCCTGGTCGACAGGCTCGTGCTGATGGGCTCGTCGGCGGGCGCGGAGACCGCCGAGAACCGCGAGTTGTTCGGCGCCTTCGTCGACGAGTTCGAGCGGGAGGGGTTCACCCCGGAGGTCGTCGACTTCGTCAAGGGCATCCTGTTCGCGGCGACCGTCCTCGACGACCCCGGCCGCACCGACATCCACGGGACGTGGACGAAGCGGCTCGGCGAGCTCTCCCCCCGGCTCGCGCACGCCGCGCGGGGAGTCGTCGAGCGGGAGAGCGCGCTCGACCTGCTGCCCCGGATCACCGCGCGGACGCTCATCATCTCCGGAACCCAGGACCAGGCCCGCCCGCCCGCCTGGTCCGACGAGATGTTCGACGCGATCCCGGACGCCGAACTGTGGCGCATCAAGACCGCGGGCCACAGCCCCTGCATCGAAGACCCCGGCGCCGTCCTCCCGCGCGTCCTCGACTTCCTCGCCTAATGCGGGACGGAGAAGCAGACATGACCACTTCCCCCAAGCTCGCGGCCGACTTCCTCGCCCGGCCGCACCGGCTGCTCATCGACGGCGAGTTCGTCGACGCCCTCGACGGCAGGACCTTCGAGACGATCGACCCCGGCACCGGCACGGTGCTCGGCACCGTGGCGGAGGCGTCGGAACGGGACATCGACCGCGCGGTGGCCGCGGCCCGCCAGGCCGCCGACGGCCCGTGGGCGGCCATGTCGCCGAGCGAGCGGGGCCGCATCGTGCACCGCGTCGGCGACCTCATCGCCGAGCACGCCGAGGAACTCGCGGAACTGGAGTCGCTCGACAGCGGCAAGCCGGCGAGCGCGGCGCTCGCCGTCGAGATCCCGCTCGCCGCGGACATGTTCTGGTACATGGCAGGCGCGGCCCGGCGGATCAACGGGACGACGGTCACGCCGTCGGTGCCGTACATGCCGGGCCAGGAGTTCCACGCCTACACGACCCGCGAGCCGGTGGGCGTCGCCGGGCAGATCATCCCGTGGAACGTTCCGATCCTGATGGCCGCGTGGAAGCTCGCCCCGGCGCTGGCCACCGGCAACACCGTCGTCCTCAAGCCGGCCGAGCAGACGCCGCTGACCGCCCTGCGGATCGGTGAGCTGCTCGCCGAGGCCGGCGTCCCGCCGGGCGTGGTCAACATCGTGCCGGGTTCGGGGAGCGGGCCGGGGCCCACCTGGCCGCGCACGACGGCGTCGACAAGATCGCGTTCACCGGTTCGACCGAGGTGGGCCGCGCCATCGTGCGCGCCGCGGCGGGCAACCTCAAGCGGGTGTCGCTGGAGCTCGGCGGCAAGTCGCCGAACATCGTCCTCGACGACGCGGACGCCGACGCCGCCATCGCGGGCGCCGCGCTGGCGATCTTCTACAACCAGGGCGAGGTGTGCTCCGCCGGCAGCCGCCTCTACGTCCACGAATCGCAGTTCGACCGGGTCGTCGAGGGGCTCGCCGAGCACGCGCGGTGCACGTGAACACCTACCACGTGTTCGGCTCGGAACTGCCCTTCGGCGGATACAAGCAGAGCGGCTGGGGCCGGGAGAAGGGCGACGAAGTCCTGGAGCAGTACCTCGAGACCAAGTCCGTCGTCGTGGCGCTGTGAATTCCGGGGGTGGACGAACATGACCGACATCCAGACGGTCGCCGGGCCCGTCGATTCCGGTGCGCTCGGCCGGACGCTCGTCCACGAGCACGTCTTCGTGCTCGGTGAGGAGTACCGGCAGAACTACCAGGACGACTGGGACGAGGACGAGAAGGTCGAGCAGGCCGTCCGCGACCTGAACGAGCTGAAATCCCTCGGCATCGACACCATCATCGACCCCACGGTGCTGGGGCTCGGCCGATTCATTCCGCGCATCAAGCGCATTGCGGCGCGAACGGATTTGAACATCGTCGTCGCGACCGGCCTCTACACCTTCAACGACCTTCCGCACCAGTTCCTCAGCCGCGGGCCGGGCCTGCTCATCGACATCGAGGAACCGCTGACCGACCTGTTCATCAAGGACCTGACGCAGGGAATCGGCGACACCGGCGTGCGCGCCGCCACCCTCAAGTGCGCCATCGACGCGCAAGGGCTGACGCCCGGCGTGGAGCGCACGATGCGGGCGGTCGCGCGGGCGAGCGCCGAGACCGGGGCGCCGATCACCGTGCACACGCACGCCGGATCCGAGTCCGGGCTGGTGGCACAGCGGGTCCTCGCGGAGGAGGGCGCCGACCTGGGCCGGGTGGTGATCGGCCACGCGGGCGACAGCACCGATCTGGACTACCTCTGCCAGCTCGCGGACGCCGGATCGCTGCTGGGCCTCGACCGGTTCGGACTCGACGCGTTCCTGCCGCTCCGGCAGCGGATCGACACGCTCGTGGGCCTCGTTCGGCGCGGCTACGCGGAGAGCATCGTCGTCTCGCATGACGCGTCCTGCTTCATCGACTTCGTCTCGGTGGAGGAGCGTCCCCAACTGGGCGAGAAATGGAACTACCGCCTCATATCCACGGAGGTCATTCCCGCGCTGCTCAAGGCCGGTGTCACCGAAAGCACCATCGAGACCATTCTCGTGGACAATCCGCGCCGATACTTCGAGGGAGTGAGGGCATGACCGCGACGCAAGGCCACCGCCCTTCCCTGTCCGCCGCCCACTGGCCGGCGGAGTCCGATCCCGGCTACTCGGACACCACCATCGGGGACGCCCTGGTTCATGCCGCCGCACAATGGCGCGACCGGACAGCGCTCGTCGAGGGCACCGGCGGAGAGCACGCGCGGCGCTGGACCTTCGGAGAACTGCTCGACGATTCCGTCCGCGTCGCCCATGCCCTGCTCCGGCGGTTCCGTCCCGGTGAGCGCCTGGCGGTGTGGGCCGGAAACGGCCCGGAGTGGATCCACCTCGAATTCGGTGCCGCGCTCGCCGGATTGACCCTGGTCACCGTGAATCCCGCCTTCCGGCAGGCGGAACTGTCGTACGTGGTGAAGCAGTCCCGCGCGGCGGGAATCGTCGTGCAGCGGCGGTACCGGTCCGCCGACCTGCTGCCGATGGCCGAGGCCGCACGGGCCGGAACGCAGCTGCGCGAGGTCATCCCGCTCGACGACCTGGACGGGCTCCGGGCCACCGAGAGCAGCGCACGGGACGGCCTCCCGCAGGTCGCGCCGGAGGACCCCGCCCAGATCCAGCACACCTCGGGGACCACCGGGCGGCCGAAGGGGGCGCTGCTCAGCCACCGCGGGCTCGCCGCCAACGGGCGGCGGTACGCGACCGTCATCGGCGCGGGCCCGGACGACACCTGGATCAACCCGATGCCGCTGTTCCACACCGCGGGCTGCGGCCTGGTGACGCTCGGCGCCCTCCAGACCGGCGGCCGCCACGTCCTCCCGGCCGGGTTCGACGCCGACCTCATGCTGGACCTGTTCGAGGCCGAGCGGGGAACCGTCATGCTGAGCGTGCCGACCATGCTGATCCGCATGCTGGAACGGCAGGCGGACCGGCCGCGCGACGTGTCGAGCTGGCGGCTGACGACGCTCGGGGGCTCGCCCGTGCCGCTCGACCTGGTCCTGCGCGCCCAGCGGGACCTCGGCGTCGAGGTCGGCATCGGGTACGGCCAGACGGAGGCGTCGCCGTACATCACGCACACCGCCGCCGGGCGGCAGGACGCGGAGACGCTCGCCACCGTGGGGCGGCCGCTGCCCGGAACCGAGGTCAAGATCGTCCGGCCGGGGTCCGGCGAGGTCGCCGCGGTCGGCGAACTCGGCGAGATCTGCACCCGCGGCGTCTGCGTGATGAGCGAGTACTTCGACGACGCCACGTCGACCGCCGAGGCCATCGACGCCGCCGGCTGGCTGCATACCGGCGACCTCGGAACGATGGACGCGGCGGGGTTCGTCCGGGTCGAGGGCCGCCTCAAGGACATGATCATCCGCGGTGGCGAGAACATCTTCCCGCGCGAGATCGAGGACGTCCTCTACACCCACCCCGGCATCAGCCTGGTGACGGTGATCGGACTACCGGACCCCGAATGGGGCGAGACGGTCGCCGCCTTCGTGGTGCCGGCCGAAAGGGCGCGGCTCGACGAGGACGACCTCGACGCCTTTTGCCGCGCCCGGCTGGCCGCGTACAAGGTCCCGCGCAGCTGGCACTTCCGGAGCGAGCTGCCGCAGACCGCGTCCGGAAAGATCCAGAAGGTGACCCTCCGGGAGACGTATCTCGCCGATTCTCTCGGTGGCTCGCCCGCCGAAAGCCCATCACCCTCCGCATGAGGCCCTGGCTGCGCGCAGGGCGAGCCGCCGGATGCAATGCACGTCGGTGAGCGGGCCGATGGACGCGGCGAAGCCGACCTTGACGGTGTCCGGGACGGGGCTCGGGCGCGGAGAACCGGAGCACCCGCCGGAAGCCGCGGCCGTCCCGGAAGTCGATGTCGATCGGCGCCATCGGACGCGGTGGGGCCGGCATCGTGACACGGGTGGCCGGCTTCACCAGTCCCGGCAGTGTCGCGCAGCACGCCAAGCCCGAGACCGAGATATCCGCCCCCGGTGTGAGCGCAGGGCGCCGGGTGCAGACAACCAGGCGATGTGATCTACGAAACTCTGTAGCAGCCACGGTAGATTTCTGATGGAAGAGCGGGTAGTGTTCCTGTCATCGAAGAGAGACGAGTCCATGAGGACCGGCAGATGACGAACTGCCGGAAGGCACGAAAGACACCGGCCGGGCGTGCCGGGGCCAGCGCAGTGGAAGGGGCTCCGGCAGCCGGCCGACCCGGTGGCCACCAGGCCGCCGGGGACACCGGAACACCGGAAAACGCAATACGCACGAAAACACGCAGTACCGGTAGTGATGTCGAGGAAAGGAGGGTTCGACGCCATCGGGATCGCCCGCAGCAGGCTCCAGTCACGCCGCGCGGGTACCGCAGCTCCACGGATTGGACGGTGGTCTACGGTCACGCATACGCGATCCCCGCACAGCCGCTCCCGTCTGAGCGGCCGATGCGGAAGACCGGCAGGTCAGAACCGGTAGATGGTGTTGTTCCTCTGGGCCCCGGCGCCGTAGCAAGGCGCCGGGGCCCCTGTCCTCGTTCACGTCGACCGGACGCATCACGACCGAACGCGGTACGGAAGGTTTTGTGAAGGCATCCCAGCCGGCTCGGGCCGGCGAGCAGCAGAGCGAGGCCCCTCCGCGAGAGCCCCCCGGACAGGGCGACTCCGGCGGGCTTGAAGAAAAGTTCGACGACGATGACTACCCGGCCTACAGCATGGGACGCGCCGCGGAGATGCTGGGCGTCACCGCGGCATTCCTGCGCAGCCTGGACAACGCCCGGCTGTTCGTTCCGCAGCGCTCGTCCGGCGGGCACCGCCGCTACTCCCGCTACCAGTTGCGGCTGGCGCAGCGCGCTCGCGACCTCATCGACGAGGGCACCCCGCTGGAGGCGGCCTGCCGCATCATCGTCCTAGAGGACCAACTCGGCGAAGCCCAGCGCATCAACGCCCGGCTCCAGCATGAACGCACGGCGCAGAGTCCGCCCCGAGACCGCACCGGGGAAACCACGGGACGTGGCGCAAGCGGTTCCACCGGGCCGGGTGCCTGACAGCGAGACCACACAACCGCCGGCAACGCCGTCCCTCCATTTCATGCAATGGCGTCGGCAGTGGGCCGATGCCGAGGGCCATGGCACTCCGACATCGGCCCACTGCCGCGTTATTCACGGGCTACCAGCGGTACCAGCGACCTCGCGTCCCAGAAGGGCCCGTGCTGCGTGCCAGGAAGCCCACCAGCCACAGCACCAGCACAACTGCGGCCACGATCCACAGGGCCTTCAAGACGAAGCCGAACCCGAACAGGAGCAGGGCCAGCAGCAGGACGAGGATCATCAACCAAGGCATCGGGGGTGTCTCCTTTTCTGTTCCTTGCGCCCCGGTATCCCCTGGTAACAGCAGTTGATGCGCGACAAATATCACAGTTAGAGAACGGCCGGCTTCTTGTCCCGGATCGCCGCCGACGGGTTGTCCACGGCGGCCGTCCCACGGTCCGCCACACTACGATTACGGACCGGCTCCATCAAAGCCGCCCGATGCGCAAGTGAGGTGCTCGCCATGTTCACAGCAGTCCGCCAAACCGACGATTGAAGTGCGGCAGAGAACGTTTCCCGGTCGAATTCGTGGCCCGATTCCAGGACGAGCCATTCGAGCATGCATGGCAAGTCCCGGCAGGTGCGGGGCTGCGGGGACGCCGCAGCCCCGCCGGCGTCGGCTACTTGAAGGCGGGCATCAGGTGGTCGTGGATCAGCTGGAGCTGGCCGTCCACGTCGGGGACGCCGGTGAGGTCGCGGCCGGTGAAGGACTTCACCAGGCCGGGGTCGGTGATGGCGCAGATCATGTGGTTGACGCCGGTCGGGGCGATCTCGGACTCGATCTTGGCGCGGACCTCGTCGGGGGTGCCGGCCAGGGACAGCTTCTCGGTGATCTTCGGGGTGGTCAGCTCGATGCCCTTGGCGAGGTCGCCCGCGCCGATGGCCTCGATGATCGGGGCCATGTCCGCCGGCTCGACGCCGTTGCGCCGCAGCTGCTCGGGCGGCATCGCCGAGGCGTACAGGCCGACCATGCTGCGGGCCGCCTCCTTGGCCGCGGCGGAGTCGGGGCCGACGGCGAAGACGACCCAGGCGCCGATGTCGAGGGACCGCCAGTCCTTGCCCGCGCGGTCGGCGCCGGCCTTGAAGTGCTCGACCGCGTACTCGTAGGCGCCGCGGGAGTAGCTGAGCGCGTGGTGGACGCCGTCGGACAGCTCGCCGGCCGCCTCGAACGACTTCGGCCCGCGCATCGCGCCGATCTTGACCGGCAGCCGCTCCTGGACGGGACGGGCGAAGGTGAACAGGCCGTCGTAGGAGTAGAACTCGCCGTCGCGGGTGATGGTGCCCTCGTCCAGCAGGGTCCGGACGACCGCGACGGCCTCCTTCACCCGGGTGAGCGGCTTGGTCTTCGCCCAGTCGATCTTGTACTGGGCGAGCACGCCGAAGTTGCCGCTGCCGAGGACGACCTCGGCGCGGCCGCCGGTGAGCTCGTCCAGGGTGGCGGCGGCCTGCGCGATCAGGGACGGCTCGCGCAGCGTGACCGCCGACACCGAGGGGCCGAGGCGGATCTGCGAGGTGTTCGCCGCGGCGGCGGCGAACAGCAGCCACAGGTCCTTGTGCCACGGCTCGTCGGCGGCGTAGACGGCGTGGAACCCGAGCCGGTCGGCGAGTTCGATCGAGGCCAGCGACTCCGTGAGCGGGTAGTCGGGGAGCATGGCGTAGCTGAACTTCACAGGGAAACGTCTCCTTGTGGTGCGCACCTTCGCGCACGGTTCGGGGGATACGCACGAGCGTAGGTGCTTCCCCGTGGCCGACGGGTGACTATCCGCTACTTTCTCCCGTTTTCTGGCGCGACGTGGGCCGCTCAGGTCACCAGGCCGTTGCGGTAGGCGTAGACGACCGCCTGCACGCGGTCGCGCAGGTCGAGTTTGGTGAGGATGCGCGACACGTACGTCTTGACCGTCTCCTGGCTGATCACCAGCTCCGCGGCGATCTCGCTGTTGGACAGGCCGTTCGCGATGAGGCGCAGGACCTCCAGCTCGCGCGGGGTCAGCGCGGTGTCGTCCGGCGTGCCCTGGACGGGACGGATCCGCGCCGCGTACTTGCCGACGAGCTGCCGCGTCACCTCGGGCGCCAGCAGCGCGGCACCGGACGCGACGGTGCGGATGCCCTGCAGCAGCTGCGCGGGCGGGGCGTCCTTGAGCAGGAACCCGCTCGCACCCGCGCGCAGCGCCTCGTACACGTACTCGTCGAGGTTGAACGTCGTCACGACGAGCACCTTGACGGGGTCCGGCACCCCGGCGCCGGCGAGCAGGCGGGTCGCCTCGATGCCGTCGAGGACGGGCATCCGGACGTCCATCACCACCATGTCCGGTTTCATCTTGCGAGCGAGGTCGACGGCGGCCCGCCCGTCCGCGCACTCGCCCATGACCTCCAGGTCGGGCTGCGCGTCGATGATCGTCGCGAACCCGGTGCGGATCAGCGCCTGGTCGTCGCAGACCAGGACCCGGACCGGCGAGGTCACGACAGGCTGCCCCCGGGGATGCGCGCGCGCACGACGAAGCCGCCGCCCGCCCGGCCGTCCGCGCTGAACTCGCCGCCCAGGGCGTCGACCCGTTCCCGCAGGCCGGTGAGGCCCCGTCCGCTGCCGCCCGGAGACGCCGTCCGCGAACCGGGACCGTCGGTGCTGACCTCCACGGTGATGTCCCTTTCGCCATAGCGGACGTGGGCGACGGTGCGACTACCGTGAGCGTACTTGAGCGCGTTCGTCAGGGCCTCCTGAACGACCCGATAGGCCACGAATTCCGCGCTGCCGGCCGATTTCGCCCGTTCGCCCTCTTCGGTGAACTCCATCGGCTGCCCGGCCCGCCGGGTCTGCTCCACCAGGGTGCGCAACTCCCCCACGGACGGCACCGCCGCGTCGGTGCCGTGGTCGGGATTGAGCAGGTCCAGCAGGTGCCGCAGGTCGCTGACGGCCCGCCGGCCGGTGTCGGTGACGGCGGTCAGCGTCTCGTCCAGGCGGTCGGGCGCGGCGGTCAGGTACCGCGCCGCCTCGCTCTGCACGACCATCGCCGTCACATGGTGGGTCACCACGTCGTGGAGTTCGCGGGCGATGCGGGTGCGTTCGGCGGTGCGGGTGTCCTCGGCGACGCGGCGGCGGCGCTCGGCCTCGGCGGCCCGGGTGGAGCGCAGCCACGACCCGACGATCCACGCGGCGGCCATGGCCGCGTAGACCACCACGAACCCTTCGGGCGTCTCGGGCGAGCCCAGCCGGTCGAGCACGACCGCCAGCACGACGTAGGCCACGGACAGGCCGGCCACCGTGACGCGGCGGCGGCGCTCCAGGTAGGCGCTCGCGCTCACCAGCGCGATCGGCAGTGCGGTGCCCGCGAACGAGTGGTAGCCGCGGACCTGGTCGATGGCGAAGCCGAGCGACACGAGCGCGACGCAGACGGTGGGCCACCGCCGGCGCAGCGCCAGCGGGAGGCCCTGGAGCAGGATCGCCAGGACGGCGATCTCGTCGTAGCCGTGGACCGGCATGTCGCCGACCTGCGTCCCGCGGCCGTGGAAGGCCGGCAGCAGCGACAGGACGGCGAGCAGGAGCGCGAACGGGAGATCCCGGACCGTGACGTGACATCGCCGCCACAGATCCGGGACCCGCCGGTGATCGATCACTGCGCAGCCGTAGCGGCCGCGGCGTGCCGGGCGGTGCGGTTCCGGGGACCCTGCAGGCGGCCGCGCCGGTGGGCCACCCAGAGGAGCACGACCGTCATCAGCAGGCCGAACACGACCGCGTAGAGGCCGCCCTCCGGCCCGACCTCGCCGCCGGTGACCAGCTTCGAGCCCGAGGTCACGCCGCGCAGCAGCCCCTCGTTCTCGCCGTTGCCGGAGACCTCGGTGCTGAAGATGCCGGCCGCGGCGAAGTTCCAGCCGAAGTGCAGGCCGATCGGCAGCCACAGGGAGCGGGTGACGGCGTAGGCGGCGGCGAGCATCCCGCCGGCTTCGAGGGCGACGGCGACCGCGCCCCACGGGCCGGCGGTCGGGAGGTGCCACAGGCCGAACAGGACGGCGGTGACCAGCAGCGCGAGCCACGTCCCGAAGCGTCCCTCGATGAACCGGAACAGGATCCCGCGGAAAAGCACCTCTTCGGTCACGGCGGCGCCGGCCATGAAACCGACCACCCCGACCGCGCCCATCACCGAGCCCTTGCCCTCCACTTCGTAGGAGCCGAGGAAGGCGATGTTCGCGATGACGGCCCCGAACAGCCCGACGCCGATCAGCAGTCCCCAGAAGAGGCCGGGGGCCGCACCCTTCACGGCCACCTCGACCGGTGCGCGGCGCTCGGTCCGCCGCACCACCCAGCCGTAGACCAGCAGCGTCAGCACGGCGGTGACGAGGCCGCCGGCGAGGGTGAGGACGTCGTTGTCCTTCACCTGGGCGGTGATATTGCCGCCGATGAGGGCGACCGCCCCGACGGCCAGCAGCTGGAACAGCAGTCGCATGGTGACTCCTTCGCGAATCCCGCGGCCGGCCTGCCGCGGCGATGCGGAAACGCTAGGGATTCACGGGGTTCCGAATCTTCACCGCACGGTGGACACTCCCCGGTAGCTCGCACGGGGGACAAGCCCCCGGAAATGACTACACGCGGCCGAATTGTCGACGTCCCACTCCGGACCAGGGACTTTCCGCCCGCGGAGGGTGATTTGCGGGATTCGCAGAGATCGTGGGCTTAGGCTGGCGGCCGTGACCTCTGCGGAGATGGTGATCGACGGCCGTTTCGAGCTGCGCGGACGGCTCGGCAGCGGCGGGATGGGCACGGTCTGGCGTGCGTTCGACCTCGCCCTGGAGCGCGAGGTCGCGCTGAAGGAGGTGCGGCTCACCGACGCGGGGGCGTCCGAGGTCGACCCGGAGGTCGCGCGGACGCGGCGCGAGCGGGTGATGCGCGAGGCCCGCGCCCTCGCCCGGCTCGACCACCCCAATGTCGTGACCATCCATCACATCGTGGACTCGCCCGAGATGCCGCACCCGTGGCTGGTGATGGAGCTCGTCCGCGGGGAGTCCCTCCAGGAGCGGCTGGCGCGCGGTCCGCTGTCGCCCGCCGAGGGGGCCGCCGTCGGGCGCGGGCTGCTGTCGGCGCTGCGCGCGGCGCACGAGGCCGGCATCTGCCACCGCGACGTCAAGCCCGCGAACGTCCTGCTGCGGGCGGACGGGACGCCGGTCCTCACCGACTTCGGCATCGCGGTGCTCCAGGAGGCGTCCCGGGTCACCGTCACCGGCGGGATCGTCGGCTCGCCCGAGTACATGGCGCCGGAGCGCCTGCACGGGCACGAGGGAGACCCCGCGTCCGACCTGTGGTCACTCGGCCTGCTGCTGTACGTGGCCGTGGAGGGGACCAACCCGCTGCGCCGCTCGACGACGGCGGCGACGCTCGGCGCCGTCATGACGGCGCAGATCCCGCCGGCCCGCCGCGCCGGCCCCCTGACGCCCGTCCTGCAGGCGCTGCTGGTGCGCGAACCGGCCGCCCGGCCGATGGCCGACCAGCTGGACCACATGCTCGTCCAGGCCACCGCCGATCCGGGCCCTCCGCCTTTCGTTCCCATGCCCAGGCCGGGGACGACCCCGGCGCCGTTCCCGATGCCGATGACCCAGCCCGTACGGCCACGGCAGCGCCGTTCCTGCCTCGGAGCCGTTGTCGCCGTCGCGGTGGGGACGGTCGGGATACTCGTCGCGGCGGCACTCCTCATCTTGCCCGCGCTCACGGAGGACGGCGAGCCGGAGAGCTTCGACGCGGAACCAACAAAATCGCAGTACCGCGCCCGGCGGAGGCACCAAAGAGGTCAAATCTCTGCTCACCCCGGCCGCCGTCCGCGACGTCATCAAGAAGTTCGAAAAGGCGTCCGGCAGCAAGGAGTTCGCCGGGCTCACCGTGTACGAGGAGCGTGCCTCCGCCGACGCCCCGGTGGCCGGACGACGCGGCGCCTTCCACAACTACACCTACGAGAAAGGCGCGGACGCGGCGGTGCGCGGCCGTCCCAGCACCGGCATAACAAACGGTGGCGCCAAGGTTAATCTCGGCATATTCAATTGGGACGCCCTGCCGACGCTGATGCGCCGCGCGGAGAAGACGCTCAAGGTGTCGAAGCCGACGAACCGATATGTCATCGCGAAGGCGTCCTGGACGTTCAACGGCGACCAGCCGACCATGCTGGTCTACCTCATCGACGACTACGGCGGCGGCTACCTCGCCGCGAACCGGAACGGCAAGGTCATCAAGACCGTCCCCGCCAGCTCCTGACACTCGTCCAGGTCACGTCACCGAGTCCGGCACCTGCTCAAGAAGTTTTTTTGGGCGAGAGCGATGAATTGGCGCGGGGCGGGCGGTACACACCGTCGACCGATCAGATCGGATCGAGAGGAATGCCTCATGAGCAGCGAGGGCGACGTCCGGGACGTGCTCGAACGGATGTACGCGGCCTGGGCCGACAACGACGCCGACGCGTTCGCCGAACTGTACGTGGAGGACGCTACCGTGGTCATGCCCGGCACCTTCCACCGGGGACGCGCGGCGGTGCGCGAGTACATGGCGGCGGCGTTCGCCGGGCCGCTGAAGGGGTCCCGCGCCGTGGACGAGCCGCAGGACGTCCGCGTCAACGGTGACACGGCCGTCATCGTCAGCCGGGCGGGCATCATCATGGCGGGGGAGGACGCGCTTCCGGCCGAGCGCGAACGGCTCGCGACCTGGGTCCTCTCCAGGCGGGACGGCGGCTGGCTCGTCTCCGCCTACGCCAACGCACCGGCCTGAGAGACCCCTGATGGACGAGGATTTCGGCACGTACCGGCACGAACTTCTGGTGCATTGCTACCGGATGCTCGGTTCCGTCCACGAGGCGGAGGACCTCGTCCAGGAGACGATGCTGCGCGCCTGGCGGGCCCGCGACCGCTACGACCCGGCGCTATCGTCCGTCCGCACCTGGCTCTACAAGATCGCGACCAACGCGTGCCTGACCGCGCTGCGGGGGCGGGCCCGGCGCCCGCTCCCGTCCGGGCTCGGCGCGCCGAGCGACGATCCGGCGGCGCCGCTGGCCCCGGCGCTGGACGTGCCGTGGCTGCAGCCGTTCCCGGACGATCCGGCGGCGCGGGCGGTCCGGCGGGGCAGCCTGCGGCTGGCGCTGATCGCGGCGATGCAGGTGCTGCCGCCCCGGCAGCGGGCGGTGCTGATCCTGCGGGACGTCCTGGAGTTCAGCGCGGCGGAGGTCGCCGGGCTGCTGGAGACGTCACCGGCCGCCGTGCACAGCGCGCTGCAGCGGGCGCGGGCGGGGCTGTCCGGGGTCGCGCCGGAGGAGGAGATCACCGAGCCGGACGACGCCGCCGTCAGCGCCGTCCTCGACCGCTACATCGACTCGTTCGAGGCCGCCGACGTCGCGGCGCTGGTGGCGCTGCTGACGGACGACGCGGTGCTGGAGATGCCGCCCGTCCCGCTCTGGTTTCACGGGAAACACGACTACGGACGCTTCATGGAGCGTGTGTTCGCGATGCGGGGCACCGGCTGGCGGATGGTCCGGACGACCGCGAACGCGCAGCCCGCCGCCGTCGCCTACCACTTCTCCGACGGCGCGTACCGGCTGCACACCCTCCAGGTCTTCACCGTCACCCCGAAGGGGATCGCCCGCAACGTCGTCTTCCAGCACCCGGACGTGTTCTCCGCATTCCACCTGGCACCGATTCTCGAATGATGCCGAGAACGCCTCGGCAGCCTCGACGTCCTTCCAGAAGGACCTCTTCTGGAAGGAGCAAGCGATGCAGTCGATCGCTCTTCAGGGCCGTCCCATCTGGCTGGTCGGAGCCGCGGCCGGGCTCGCGGGCACTGCCGCCACCGACGGTCTACGACCTGACCGCCCGCGGCATCGGCATACCGGCGGGCAACGTCGGCGCCGAGGCCGAGCTGATCATGGTCTGCGCCTTCTGGGGCGGTGTCCTGGTTGGTCAGGATGTCCCTATGCGGGCGAGGGTGGGTAGGGGCGCTAGGCCGTATTGGTAGTAGTCGACCGTGTCCGCGCCCGAGGTGTGGGCGGTCGTCACCTTGGCGGACAGGTGGTCGGCGGAGGTCGTGTCGGGGAGGCCGGGGCGTAGGACGGCGCGGAGGGTGGTTTCCGGGCCCAGGGCCTTTCGGTAGGCGGTTATGTCTTCGGCGACGCGGGTCGTTTCTTGGGCGTAGCAGAGGATTGCGTAGGACGGGACGACCGTGGACAGCGACGTCGGGTCTACGCCGATTCGCCACGCGGAGGACGCGGCGGGGGCGCCGGTTGGGCGGCCGTCCGCGTAGCCCCGTACGGCGCCGGTCAGGTCCAGGAACGTTAGCTGGGAGCCTTCGTCCGCTACGGCTTCGGCGACTGAGGCGGCCAAAGTTGTGACGATCGGGGTTCGGGCTTGGGCGTAGGCGGTGAGGACGTCCGGGAGGTCGTGGGCGGGTGGGCCGCCGTCCAGGACGGTGCTCACCAGGCGGGTTGCCTCGGAGCGGGCCTCGTCGGCGTCCTCGATGAGGGCCCGGCAGTCGGCACAGAAGCATAGGCCCAGGGCAAATTCGGCGGCCGGGCCCAGGTCTACGAAGGAGCGTTCGTGGTGGTAGCCGTGGCCGAATGTCCCGAAGTGCAGGGATTCGGTGACGACGGAGTCGACGCCTTGGCGCGCTATGGCTCGGGCCAAGGCGACGGCGTAGGCGCGGACGTCCGGGTTCGACGGGCACAGGTCGGCGGGGGCGGCACGGTCGCCGAAGCAGTTCTCCTGGGTCACGTCCGGGAAAGCGAGTCCGAGCGTGGTGTTGTGCAGGAAGACTCCCCAGCCGTGGAGTGGCACGCCAAGCGCCTGGGTCTGTTCGCGTAGGGCGCGTATGGGCTCTTCGTCGGCGCCCTTCTGGACGGGTGGCACGAGACGGACACCGTCGAACAGGTCGCCCAAGGGGAAGTGGATTCCGTCGTGGCGGAAGGTGACGCGCGTCCGGCCGTGGGGTGTCACGTCACGGGCGCGATGGTAGGCGGCGCCGATGGTGATGGACGAGACGCCGTGGGAGAGGATCTGCGCGGCGTCGGCACCGTGCAGATCCTCCACCAGAACGTAAAGGGACGAGTCCATCAGTTCTTGTAGGCGACGAAGTCGATCTCGACGAGGATGTTCATCAGGTCGGAGCCCACTGTGGTGCGCACCGGGTACGGCTGGTTGAAGTGCGCGCGGTACACCTCGTCGTAGGCGGCGAAGTCGCGGTGCAGGTCCTGCAGGTGGACGGTCGATTTCACCACGTCGTCCAAGCCCAGGCCGTGCTCGCCCAGGATCGCGGTCAGGTTCGCGAGGACCTGCCGGGTCTGGGTGGCGACGTCCGTGCCGACCACTTCGCCGGTCTTCGGGTCGATCGGCCCCATGCCGGACGTGTAGACGAAGTCGCCGGCGACGAGGCCCTGCGAGTAGGTGCCGAGCGGCTCGGGGGCGTCCGGACTGCGGAGTTCGCGCTTGCTCATCTGTCGGTCTCCTTCAGCGGGTGACGGTGTCTTCGGCGTCTTGCAGCAGGTCGAGGTCGGCGCGGCTGGGGAGGCCCTCCCAGTCGCCGCGGACGGTGACGGCGTACGCCCCGGCGGCGGTCGCGGTGGCCAGGCGCTCGGCGATGGGACGTTCCCGGACGAACTCGGCCAGGTACCCGGCCGCGAACGCGTCCCCCGCGCCGACCGGGTCGATGACGGGGACGCGGTGCGCGGGCAGCACGTGCAGCCGTCCCTCGCAGGACGCGACCACCCCGGCGGCGCCCCGCTTCACCAGCACGTCGCGAGGGCCCAGCGCGGCGAGCGCGGTGGCGAGCCCGGCGGGGTCGTCGCCGGGAACGATGAGCCGCGCCTCCTCCTCCGTCGCGAACACCAGGTCGGCGCGTTTGACCAGGTTGTGCAGGCATTCGCCGGCTTCGGCGGGCGTCCACAGCGCCGCCCGGTAGTTGACGTCGAGCGAGACGGGGACGCCGGCGTCCCGCGCGGTCTCGATGGCGTCGTCGAGGGCCTGGCGCGCGGTGTCGCTGATGGCGGCGGTGATGCCGGTGACGTGCAGGACGCGCGCGGACCGGATCAACTCGTGCGGGACGTCCGACGGGCACAGCCGCGACCCGGCGCTGCCCGTCCGGTAGTACTGGACGCGGGTGAGCGTGCCCGAGCGGCGCTCCTTGAACAGCAGCGCGGTCGGCGCGGTCTCGTCCACCACGGTGTGGCCGAGCCGGACGCCCTCGCCGGCGAGCGCGGTGGTGATCAGCCGGCCGAACTCGTCGTCGCCGACGCGGCCGAACCAGGCGGCGGTGCCGCCGAGCCGGCACAGCCCGATCGCCGTGTTGGACTCGGCGCCGCCGATGCCGAGGTCGAGGCTGCGGGCGTGCCGCATGGGCCCGACGACGGGGTTCTCCAGCCGCGCCATGGTCTCGCCGAACGTGACGAGGTCGGTCATCGGGCTGTGCCCTCTGGGGGACGACCCCCAGGCCCCCGAGGTCGGGCCGCCCGACGATCCTCGCTCCGCTGCGGTCATCGGGCGGCCTCCACGGCGGCGAGGAGGCGGGCCGCGCGGTCGGCGAGGGCGGGCAGGGAGCCGCCGTCGAGGGCGTCGCCGATGAGGGAGCCGCCCGCGCCGACGGCCACGGCGCCGGCGGCGATGTAGTCGGCGGCGTTGCGGGGGCCGATGCCGCCGGTCGGCAGCAGCGGGACGTCCCGGAACGGTCCGCGGAGGTCGCGCAGGTAGCGGGGGCCGAACGCGCCGGCCGGGAACACCTTGACGGCGGTGGCGCCGACGTCCCAGGCGCGGGCGACCTCGTTCGGGGTGAGCGCGCCCGGGTAGTAGGCGACGCCGTGGTCGCGGGCCACGGCGGCGACGTCCCCGCTGGTGTCGGGGGCGACGAGGAACGACGCGCCGGCGGCCACGGCGGCGGACGCCTCGGCGGCGGTCCGGACCGTCCCGGCGCCGAGTTCGGTGCCGTCCGGCAGCCGGTCCGCGGCGGCGCGCAGCGCGTCCAGCGCACCGGGGGTGTTCAGGGTGATCTCCAGGCAGCGGACGCCGGCGGCGGCGAGGGTGTCCAGGACGTCGGCGACGCGATCGGCGCGGGTGCCGCGCACGACCGCGACGACTCCGGTCGCCGTCAGCGCGCCTCCCGGCGCCAAGCGGGGGATCATGGTCGTCCTCTCAGAAGTACGTGCGGATCAGGTCGGTCACGATGTGGTCGTCGTCCACGACCGGGATGACCTGCCACTTGTCGAAGGCCGTGCAGGGGTGGGAGATGCCGAAGCAGACCAGGTCGCCGGGACGCGGGGACGGGCCCTCGACCGCGAGATAGGCGTGGTGGTCGTTCGTGGCGGTGACGCGGAGCCCGTCGGCCGGGAGCATCGTGCCGTCCGGGCGGCGGACGCGCAGCGGGACGGGCAGGCCCGCGTCGTAGGGCGCCTCCCGCTTGCCCATCCCGACGATCGCGAGGCCCGGTTCCGGGACGGACGTGACCTGCGCCCAGATCTCCAGCGCCGCGTCCAGCGACCCGGGGACGCGGTTGAACGGCGTCCGCTCCGTGTAAATGCCGTCGTCGTGGGAGACGTAGGCGCCACTCCGCAGGATCACGGTCAGGTCGTGACCGGGCAGCCAGTCGCCCGCGAGCCGCTCGGCGACCTGGTCGAAGTAGGCGCTGCCGCCGACCGTGACGACGGCCTCGGGCGGGAGCAGCGGAGACAGCGCGACGGTCGCGTCCCGCAAGGTCTGGAGGTAGGCGCCGGCGGACGGGACGTCCGGCAGCCCGCCCTCGTATCCGGCGATCCCGGCCAGCTCGGTGCCGGGCGCTGCGGCGACGGCGCGGGCGACGTCGGTCAGCTGCTCGACGGTGCGGCAGCCGGTGCGTCCGTTCGCATGCCCCAGCTCGACCAGCACCTGGAACGGACGTTCCCCGGCCACCGCGGAGATCGCGGCGCCGCCCTCGGCGGAGTCCGCGTAGAGCAGGAACTCCATGCCCTTGTCGATCTCGCCGCCGAGCCAGCGCAGCGCGGTCGGGTCGAGCAGCTCGTTGGCGAGCAGGATGCGGGGGACGCCGAACGTCCGGTAGGCGAGCACCTGGTTGGCGGTCGCGGCGGTGATGCCCCAGGCGCCCGCGTCCAGCTGGGCCTGGAACAGCGACGGCGCCATGGACGTCTTGCCGTGCGGCGCGAACGCCAGCCCGTGCTTCGCGGAGAAGGCGGCGAGCGCGGCGATGTTGTGGTCCAGCGCCGTCCGCCGCGCCACCATGATCGGCCAGGTGAACGGGCCGCCGAACAGCGGGTGCCGGGCGGCGGCGAACTCCTCCAGCGGGACGGGGACGCCGGGCTGCCAGAGGCCCTTCGTGCGCCAGTCGACGTGCTCGGCCGGAACGGTGAGGCTCACTGCTGGTTCCCTCCTTCGATACGGCGGCGGCGCGGCCGGGACGAGCCGAGCACGCGGGAGATCTCCAGGCCCGTCCGCTCCACCATCGGGCCGACCTCCCGGACCCGCGCCGGCGTCATCCGGGACGTCAGCCCGGACACGCTCAGCGCGCCGACGGCCCGGTCGGTGTGGTCGAAGACCGGCGCGGCCACGCAGCGGACCTCCGGCTCGTTCTCCCGGTCGTCGACGGCGTACCCGGTGAGCCGGACCCGCTCCAGCTCGGCGGCGAGGCGCGCCGGGTCGGTGATCGTCCGCTCGGTGCGAGGCGGCATGCCGGCCGCGACGACGGCCTGGAACTCCTCGTCCCCGAGCCAGGCGAGGATGGCCTTGCCGACCGCCGTCCGGTAGGCGGGCATCCGCATCCCGACGCGGGACGCCATCCGGACGTTGTGCTCGTTCTCCACCTTGTCGATGTAGACCACATCGGGACCCTCATAAACGACGAGGTGGCAGGTCTCGCCCACGACGTGCTGGAGGCGGCGCAGCGGGTCGGCGGCGACCGAGCGGATGTCGAGCGACGACAGGTACGCCTGCCCGAGCCGCAGCGCCCCGTGCCCGAGCCGGAACCAGCCGGTCTCCCGGTCGCGGGTGAGCAGGTCGCCGTCGATGAGCGGCTGCGCGAGCCGCAGCACGGTGCTCTTGCTGATCCCGAGGTCGTCGGCGATCCGCGTGAGCGAGACGCCGCGCGTGTCGGCGTGGTCGCGCACATGGTCGAGCACCGCGAGCGCCCTGCGCAGGGACGACGACTGGTTGCGGGGTTTCGCTTCTTCGATGGTCACGTGGTGCTCCCGGGAAGCAGGCCGCGGCGGAGGACGTCCCGCGCCGCCGTCAGGTGCCGCCCGGCACGGGCGAGCGAGATCTCATGATGGCCCGGCAGCAGCATGTCGATCTCCAGTTCGGCGAGCCGGTCGAGGCTCGCGGCGTACTCGGGGACGCGGGCATCGTGCAGGTTCTGCAGGGAGATGCGTCCGCCGGTGAACACGCAGTCGCCGGAGAACAACGCCCGCCCCTCGGGTGCGTCCAGCAGGTAGCAGGTGTGCCCGTCTGCGTGCCCCGGCGTGGCGACGGCCGTGAGCACGACCCCGCCACCGAGATCGACTTGCTCCCCGTCCCCGATGGGACGCGCTGAAGGGCAGGCGGCGAAGCCGTACTCGGCCGGATACACACCGCTGGCCTTCCCGCGATCAACGCTCAGCATCTCCTCGTCCCCGGACGCGATCCACGCATCCGCCGGAGCCCCGGCTCGAACATCAAGGGCTGGGACGAGCCGCGCCATTTCGGCCGCCCCGCCCGCATGATCGGCATGCCCGTGGGTCAGCAGCAGATGCCGCTCCCCGGCGGGCCCGGCCGCCGCGAGCAACCGCCGCCCGAACAACCCGGCGGACACCCCAGCCCCCGCATCGATCAGTGCCACCCCTCGCATCCCGCGAACCAGATACACGTGGCAATCGAGCGCATCGGTCAGATCGAACCCCGCCGCACCACTTCCGACGAGTTCAACGTGCTGCGTAAGCCTCACGCGCACCCCCCAGCCCCACGACCTGCCCCCCGCGCGCACTCCGCGTCTTGCCCGAGGTTGGGCGGGAGGGAGCGGATGGTTTCGATGATCAGGCGGATGGCGAGGTCTACGTCGGCCAGCGCGACTGACTCGTTGGCGGAGTGGGCGTCGGCGATCGAGCCTGGGCCGAAGACCACCGACGGGATGCCGGCGCGGGCGAGTTTGCTGGCGTCGGTGCCGAACGGCATGCCCTGAACAGACGCGGGACGTCCGGCCGCCTCCAGAGAACGGCACAAAGCGGCCGGTACCGGGCTGCCGGCAGGGGTGTCGAGCGCGTAGTCGACGGTGAAGGGCTCGTCCGCCTCGATGCCGCCGGGGATGAGTGCGGTCAGTTCCTCTCGGTCCCGCTTCCACACGTCGAGGGGCTCTTCGCCGGGGAGCGTGCGGCGGTCGATCTCGATCTCGCAGTGGCCCGGGATCGTGTTGGGGCCCTCACCACCCCGAATCCGGGTGACGCACCGGGTCGCGGGCCCCAGCAGGGGATGGGATGCGACGTCCGGCGCGGTCCCGGCGATGTGGTCGATCACGCGGGCCATGAGGGTGACGGCGTTGACGGCCTCGTCCGGGCGCGAGCTGTGCCCGGCCTTGCCGAGCGTCCGGACGGTGTAGCGCACGCAGCCCTTGTGCGCCGTGGCCGGGACGAGCCCGGTCGGCTCCCCCACGATCGCGCCGACGACCGATGCGTCCGCCAGGTCGGCAAGAAGCCCGAGGACGCCCCGGTAGGCGTGCTCCTCGTCCACGACCCCCGCGAGGACGACCCCGTACGGCGGTGGATCACCGGCCGCCAGTTCCGCCAATGCCAGCATGAATGCCGCCAATGGCCCCTTCGCGTCGCAGGCGCCGCGTCCGTACAGCCGGCCGTCCCGGACCGTCCCGGCGAACGGGTCGATCGCCATACCGCCGGTCTCCACCGTGTCCAGGTGCGATTCGAGCAGCACCATGCGCGGGTCGCGGCCCGGCACGGTCGCGACCACGTTGGGACGTCCCGGCAGCACCTCCCGCAGTTCGGCGCGCACCCCGCGCGCGACCAGCCAATCGCGGACATACCGGGCAACGGCGGCCTCCCCGAGGTCGGGCCCGGCCCCCGCGCCGACGGGCCCGCCTCGCGGATTGACGCTGGCGATGCCGACCATCGCCGCGAGCAGCTCCCCCGAAGACGTCATCAGGACCGCCGTTCCCGCGCGTAGGCGAGCAGCAGCGCGATGATGAGCAGGCCCAGCATGATCTGCCGGACGCCCTCCGACATGTTCCATGCCGCCAGCAGCGCGGTCAGCAGCGTCAGCAGCAGCGCACCGGCGACAGTCCCGAGCACATGCCCCCGCCCCTACACACAACCGCCGCCGCCGACGAACAAGAACACGCAGACC
>NZ_JABXFD010000570.1 GCF_013372625.1 Actinomadura sp. BRA 177 | reverse complement strand
CCCCCCGGTGTTTTCCTCTCTCGTGTTCGTCGGCGGGGTTGGAGGGGTGTAGGGGACAGGGCCGCCCCTCCAGGAACTCGGTGAGCGCCTCCCGGGCACTGTGCTCGGGCGTCCACCCGAGCTCGGTGCGGGCCCGCGAGGTGTCCATGACCGGGATCTGCATGGCCAGGTCGAACAGGCCGGGCGAGGCCGGCACCAGGTGCAGGCTCCACGCGGCGGCGATCGCGGCCCGCACCCCCCGCTCGGGCACCCGGACAGTGCGGGCCCCCAGCACATCGGCGAGCTCGGCCGCGTCCATGACGGGGTCGGCGGCGATGTTGAACGCGCCCCGCACGTCGCGGGTCGCGGCCAGCCGGAACGCCTGCCCCGCGTCGGCGGAGTGCAGGAACTGCATCCGCAGCCCCGGCATGTCCGGCACGACCGGGATGTTGCCGGAGCGGGCGAACCGGCCCGGCAGCAGCGGCCCGGCGAACAGCCGCCGCTGCTCGCTGGCGCTCTGCCGCTCGAAGATGAACCCCGGCCGCATCCGCACCACCCGGCACCCCGGGTTCGCGGCCTCGAACCCGTCCAGCAGCCGCTCCACGTAGGCCTTCTCCCGCGAGTAGGCGGCACCGGGCCAGCCGTGCGTCGGCCACGACTCGTCCACACCCCGGTCCTTGGGGCCGGGGGAGTAGGCGCCGACGGACGAGGAGTACACCAGCGCCGGCACCCCCGCCTCGGCCACGGCGTCGAACACCCGCCCGCTGCCGATCACGTTGGCGTCCCACGTCACCGCGGGCCGGTGCGTCGGCTGGAACAGCCACGCCAGATGCACCACGACGTCCGCGCCGCGCAGCAGCGGCACCAGGTCGCTGTCGGTGACGTCGGCCTCCGCCCACTCGATCTTCCCCGTGCCGGCCGGGTCGGTCTCCCGCACCGCGCCGGGCCCCGGTTCGCGGCGCGCCAGCCCGGTGACGGCGGTGACGGCCGGGTCCCCGGCGAGCGCACGCAGCGCGCTGGTCCCGATGTTGCCGGTGGCGCCGGTGACGACGACGCGCATGGCGATCTCCCCCTCGTCGGCGGTCCTCGATGCGGGACGGCCACCAAAACCGTCCCCGCAGGTGGACGGCCCCATTCCCGGCCTGCGCCGATCTATGCCCCGGCCGCGCCGGGCGCGGTCAGGCGGGGCGGCAGTGCAGGCAGGGGCGGTAGCCGGCGGCCCGCGCCGCGGCCAGGTCGCGGAAGCCGCGCCGGTGACCGGGGGTGATCCGGCGCGCGTCCCCGCACGTCGGGTAGCACACGATCCCGGTCGTGTCCGAGCCGACCAGCCGCACCCCGCGCCGCGCCAGGTCGGCGGCCCCGTCGACGTCCACCTCCTCGGCGCGCAGCAGCCGCTCCTTGGCGTCCGCCCCGAACACGTAGTCGCCCAGCGACCCGTCCGACCGGGTCACGCGGTGGCAGGGGATCAGCAGCGGCACCGGGTTGCGGCCCAGCGCCGACCCCACCGCCCGCACCGCCTTCGGCCGCCCCGCGGATCCCGCGCGGGCAGACCCGCCCGTACGCGTGGGTGGCCGAGCGGGATCAGCGCGGCGGCCGACAGCACGGCGGCCTCGAACTCGCTGAGGCCCCGCAGGTCCAGCCGCACCGCGCCGGGCCCCGATTCGCGGCGCGCCAGCCCGGCGGGCGGACGGCCGGCGGGCAGCAGCGGCCGCGCGAACCGGGCCCGCCACGCCTCGGCGAACTCCCGCTCGCCCAGGCCCGCCCGCAGGTAGGCGACACCGTGGTCGGTGAACGCGACCCGCAGGCCCGCCAGCGGCCCCTCCTCCAGCGGCCCCGGGACGTGGA
>NZ_JABXFD010000497.1 GCF_013372625.1 Actinomadura sp. BRA 177 | reverse complement strand
CGCGCGGCGGTCCGCCGCGGCGCCCTGCCCGTCCGCGGCGCGGGCGGCGGCGCTCATCTGGGCGGCCAGCCAGACGGCGTCGGAGACCTCGTGCCATGCGGGACGGCCGGCGGGGGCGTCGGAACGTCCCGCGCCGCGCGCCGCTGGGTCTCCGATCCGTCCGCTCACTCAGGGGCCGCCACTTCCAACCGTTGCCAGATGAGGTCGAGGAGCCGTTCCCAGTCGGTGTCCGGATCCCGCGCGCCGGAGGTCGCGAGGTAGACGGCGTTGAGCAGCTGGTCCGCGGCGAGCCCCCGCTGGCTGCTGCGGTGCTCCAGGAAACTGCGGATCAGCCGCCGGGTGCGTTCATCGGACCGCTCGGCGAAGTGCGCTGCCACCATATCGGCGAGACGCTTCTCATCGGGCTCTTTCATGTGGAACTGCAGGCACCGGCGCAGGAATGCCGGGGGAAACTCGCGCTCCCCGTTGCTCGTAATGATCACGATCGGAAACGCCCGGCAGCGCACCCTGCCCCGCACGATGCCGGCGGTACCGTCCGGGTCCGCGGTCTGCACCGTCACCTCGGGCTCGCGGGCGCTGACGCGGAAAAGCTCGGCGATTCCGTATTCACCCTCCTCGAATACGTCGAGAAGGTCATTCGGTAGGTCTATGTCGCTTTTGTCGAGTTCATCGATGAGCAGGACGCGCGGCAGTTCATAGGGCAGCAGCGCGGTGCCCAGCGGGCCGAGCTGCAGGTAATGGCCCAGTCCGGCGTCGGTCAGCGCGGCGGAGCCCGGATCACCGGCCGCGTCCGGCGCCTCGCCGGCCCCCTCCGCGGGCGCCCGGCGGGCCGTCGCGGCGTCCTGCGCCCGCCCTATCGCGTCGTACTCGTAGAGCCCCTCGCGCAGGGTGCTCCGGCTGCTGATCGGCCAGCGCAGCACCCGGCCGAGCCCCAGCTCCCGGGTGATCCGGTAGGCGAGCGTCGACTTGCCGACGCCCGGCTCACCGGTGACCAGAAGCGGCCGCCGCAGAAACAGTGCCGCGTTGACGG
This sequence comes from Actinomadura sp. BRA 177, assembly GCF_013372625.1. Lineage (GTDB taxonomy): Bacteria > Actinomycetota > Actinomycetes > Streptosporangiales > Streptosporangiaceae > Spirillospora. The sequence goes on along the minus strand of NZ_JABXFD010000497.1, from coordinate 56,103 downwards.
CGCCGACCTCCGCGGGAGCGGCGAGGCGGGGCCGGGTGCCCTCCACGGGGCCGAGCCGGCGAACGAGGTCGCGCTCGTCGCCGGGCGGGGACGGGAGCGGCGGCCCGCCGTCGAAGGCGCGCCACGGGGGCGGCGGGGGCAGTGCCGCAGCGAACCGCCCGGCCGGCAGGGGACGCCCGTTGCCGCGGTAGATCCACCATGCGGCACGGTCGTTCCGGGCACCGCCCGCCGGGTCGGCGGGCAGAGCGGCGTCGCGAGGGCGAGGGACCTCGGGCGGCTCGTCAGCGGCCATCGACGATGTCCCCTTCTAGTGTGGCTTATGAGCTTTGCGACGAATACTCGATCTCGGGCAGAGAACCGGCGCAGGCCACCCTACGTCCAGAATCCCCGCGAGCCGGACGCTCCGCAAGGTTTTCGCGAACATAGTTACCATTACTGGCCATTTGTCGGCCATCACATCGACTGTCGCGTTCGTGGTACCGGAGCGCGCAGCGCACGGACATCGTCCAAGAAGTGATTCGGATCATCCCAAAGGAGGGTCACCGCGAGTGCGGAATGACCATTACGGTCATCGGCCGGCGGCGCGTTTCCGCGCAGCCGCTTGATGTCGCCGGGCAGGTCCCTGATGTCGGGGCGGTCGATGACCCGCCGCACCGCCTCCCGCACTTCGGGCGGCGGCTCGTCCGCCCGGTGCCAGAGCACCACGGGAATCCCCGCGCGCAGCGATTTCCACAGCTCGGTGCGGCCGGGCTCGCGGTCGGGCGGGCCGCTCAGCACGCACGCGACGATCTCGCGGCTGCTCAGCAGCCGGTCGCCCATCGGACGCGGATGGGCTGGCTCCGCCGCGGTCGCCAAGTACGCAAGGCCGTCGACGGCGTCGACCAGCACCTGCCAGCGCTGGCGCCACGCGCGGTGGAAGCTGAGCGCCCGCAGCCGCTCCTGGCTCCGGACGAGGATCTCGTACTCCGCACCCAGCGGCGTCGGGTCCGGCATCTCCGGGTCGTCGCGCGTCCACTGGTCCACACCGAGGTTGATCATGTCCAGCGGCAGGACGAACTCCAACACGAGAGAGTCGTCGAGTTCGTAGGCCCAGCCTCGCTCGGCCTCGTGGATCAGGGCGCCGACGTGCTCGGGCACCGCGTCCAGCGGGACGACCTGGTCCTCCCCCGGCTCGGGCCGCCATTCGAGCGGATGCACCTGCCGCCAGTGCGACAGCCGGCACATCACCCGGCCCTCGACGAGTTCCGGCAGCGGTTCGAGCTGGATGATGAGGTAGATGGGCTTGTCGTCGCGTGCCGCGAGGACTCCGGAACGGTCCCGCATACGGTCGAGGTAATCGGCCTGGGCGACGTTTCCGCCACCCCGCAACTGCTCGGTCTGCATCGTCATCCACTCGCGCAGCCGTTTGAGCCGCCATGCCTCCTCGGTACTGGCGTTGTCCGCGGACTGCCGGGTCTGCATGGTCTGCAGCAGCATCGCGACGAATATCAGGTGCGGTGAGGGTTTCCCGGGCGCCGTGTTGTGGTCGAGAAGGGCCGAGAACGCGTCCCAGGCGTCGGTGAGGCGGAACGGGACGGTGGCGATGCTGTTTCCGGTGGCGGCCACGTAGAGCCGGGTGAGGGACGGAACTCGCAGGCCGGTCAGCAGATCCTCGACCTGGGTCTCGACGACCGGCTCCAGATGGGCGCGGACTGGGCTCAGCATGCGCTTCAGCCGCGCGACGGCCGCGGTCTGCCCGGCGACGAACTCGACCGCGTGGACCAGCACCTGCAACCCGTCGGGGATCTCCTTGCACGCGTGCACGAGGTGGTAGAGGTAGTACTTCGGCTGGGGCAGATCCGGCAGCAGCAGCGGTGCGCGCACCTGCTCGCTGATGTAGTCGACGACGATGGCGCGGCCGGTCGCCTCCCGCATGTTCGACACGTCCGTGAGCAGGTCGACGATCTCCGCGGTGGTCAGTTCCACCCGGACCTGCTCCTGCGCGTGCCCCAGCGACGGTGCCGCCGGCGGCACCAGGGCCGGCGACCTCGTCTCGTCGTCCGCCATGCGCCGTTACCGCCTTCCCGCCCAAGGCCGTTCCGCCGGTCAATGTAGGTCGCACCCGCCCGGCTGTTCTGCGTCGCAGGACACAATGGGATTTACCACACAACCGCTAGGGTGCCTATTCGCATGCCGCGGTCGGCCGGCGTACCACTTGCCGGGGCGTGCGCCGTGCGTGCACAGTTGGAGCAATCCAACCTTCGAGGGGCAGCAAAGGTCATGCGGAACGGCTCCGGCGCAGCGGGGACCGGCTGGACCCCGTCCGGCCATTGCACGATCTTCGTCTGCGACATCATCAGTTTCGGAAAACGCCCGGACCACGTCCAGAGCCATCTGCGAACCGTCCTCTACGACGGCCTCCGGACCTGTTTCGACGCGGCCGGGCTGCCGTTCGAAGGGTGCTACACGGAGGATCGCGGCGACGGGGTCATCGTCGTGCTGCCGCCGTCGTACGACCCGGCCGGGCTCGCACATCCGCTGCCCGACCACCTGCGCGGCGCCCTGCGCAGGCACAACGGGCTCACCGCCGAGCACGCCCGGATGCGCCTGCGGGTCGCGCTGCACAGCGGGCAACTGGAATCGGACGACAAGGGCATCGTCGGCACCACGGTCAACCACGTGAACCGGCTCCTGGACGCGCCGTCCTTCAAGGAGGCACTCGCCGAGACGCCGGCCGAACTGGGGGTCCTCGCGTCCGACGAGTTCTACCGCGCGGTGATCCAGGAGGGCCGCGGCGCCATCGATCCCACCGAGTTCCGTCCGATCGACGTGCGCCTCAAGGAGACCGACACCAAGGCGTGGCTCTGCATCCGCACCGCCTCTCCCACGGCGCCGGCGCCGACGTCGGCGCCGGTCGCGACGGGTGCCGCCCCGGTGGCCCCCGATCTCACGGCGCGCGGGCGGCCGGAGCAGGCGGAGGGCGCCGGTCTGCCAGCCCTCTTCGAGATCGTGGAACGGCTCATGGACATCCCGCTGCTGACGACGGCCGAGGGTCGGCAGCAGATCGTGGACGACCTGCGCAAGGAGATCGCCATCCGCATTCCGCGCCGCGCCCAGCCCCACCTGGACACCCACTCGATCGTCCGGACGTGCCTGCAGTTCCCCGGCGGACTGGAGGAGTTCCTCGCCCTCGTTCACGCTTACGCCGGTAAGTCGGTGGAGGTTCAGGCGTTGGACGAGACGGTGGCGCGGCTGACCGGAGGCGCGCACTGAGTTCTGGGCATGGTGCGGCCCCGTCCCGTGGGGTGGGGTGGGACGGCGCCGCGGGCCGCGCGGGACCGGGCGACGGTCGCCCGCGCGGCGGGTCTAGTCCTTCGTCGCCGCTTCGGCGCCCGCGCCGGTGAGGGAGCGGACCTCGATCTCGGCGTACTTCTCCGCGTTGTACTCCTTGCTGAGGATCGTCCCGAGGAAGCCGCACAGGAAGCCGATCGGAATGGACAGCAGGCCCGGGTTGCTGAGCGGGAACCAGCTCCAGTCGTGGTCGGTGAACAGCGCCTTCTCGTCGCCGGACACGACCGGGGAGAACGCCACGAAGAAGATCGCGGCGCCGAGGCCGCCGTAGATGGCGGAGGTGGCGCCGGCGGTGTTGAACCTCTTCCAGAACAGGCTGTAGAGGATCGCGGGCAGGTTCCCGGACGCGGCGACCGCGAACGCGAGGGCGACGAGGAACGCGACGTTGAGGCGCTGCGCGTAGATGCCGAGGACGATGGAGACGGCCCCGATCACCAGCGCGGAGATGCGGGCGACGCGGACCTCGTCCCGCTCGGTGGCCTTGCCCCTGCGGAACACGTGCGCGTACAGGTCGTGGGCGAAGGACGAGGACGAGGCGAGCGTCAGACCGGCGACGACCGCGAGGATGGTCGCGAACGCGACGGCGGCGATGACCGCGAGCAGGATCGTGCCGCCGGCCTCGCCGAAGACGATCTCGCCGATGCGTTCGGCGAGCTGCGGCGCCGCGGTGTTGCCGGCCGCGTTGACCTTCGAGATCTCCTCGGAGCCGACGAGGGCGGCGGCGCCGAAGCCGAGCACCAGGGTGAAGAGGTAGAACACCCCGATGAGGCCGATGCCCCACATGACGGACTTGCGGGCGTCGCGGGCGGTGGGGACGGTGTAGAAGCGGATCAGGATGTGCGGCAGCCCGGCGGTGCCGAGGACGAGCGCGAGGCCGAGGCTGATCAGGTCGAGCTTGCCGGTGAGGCCGGAGTCCTCGGTGGCGTAGCGCTGGCCGGGCTCCAGGAACTTCTCGCCCTTGCCGCTCTGCTCGGCGGCGTCGTTCAGCAGCGAGGAGAGGTTGAAGCCGAACTTGCCGAGCACCAGCAGGGTGATCAGGGCCGCGCCGGTCATCAGCAGGACGGCCTTGACGATCTGCACCCAGGTGGTGCCCTTCATCCCGCCGAACACCACGTAGATGATCATCAGGACGCCGACCAGCGCGATCGTCGCGCCCTTCGCGAAGTCGCTGGTGAAGCCGAACAGCAGCGAGACCAGGGCGCCGGCGCCGACCATCTGCGCGAGCAGGTAGAAGATCGACACGACGATGGTGGAGACGCCGGCCGCGGTGCGGACGGGACGCGGGCTCATCCGGAACGCCAGCACGTCCGCCATCGTGAACCGGCCGGAGTTCCGCAGCAGCTCCGCGACCAGCAGCAGCGCGACGAGCCACGCGACGAGGAACCCGATCGAGTACAGGAAGCCGTCATAGCCGTACAGCGCGATGAGCCCGGCGATGCCGAGGAACGACGCGGCGGACATGTAGTCGCCGCCGATCGCGAGGCCGTTCTGCGCGCCGGAGAACGACCGTCCGCCGGCGTAGAAGTCGGTGGCGTTCTTGGTGTTGCGGCTGGCCCACACGGTGATCCCGAGGGTGGCCGCCACGAACACGATGAACAGGATGATCGACAGGGTCTCGTTGCTCATCGGGCGTCCTCCGCGTTCTCCGCGACCGGGGCGGCCTCGGCGAGGATCTCGTCGCGCAGCTTGTCGGCCATCGGGTCGAGGCGGCGCTCGGCGTGCCGCGAGTACAGGTACGCGATGCCGAACGTGGACACGAACTGCAGCAGCCCGAAGACGAGCGCGATGTTGATGGAGCCGAACAGCTCGGTGCCCATGAAGTCGCGCGCCCACCCCGACAGCACGACGTAGAGCAGGTACCAGCTGAGGAACGCGGCGGTCATGGGGAATGCGAATCTGCGGAATCTGCGGCGGAGTTCCTGGAACTCCTCGGTGCCCTGGAACCGTTCATAGACGGTGCCGGCGGCGTTCTTATCGACGGACACGACCGCCCCTCCTCTTTTGTGACGCCAATCACGCGCCACCGTAAAGAGCCAGCTCGGAGGGGACGAGGGGTCGGCGGCAAGGCTGCGGTCAGGTGCCGTTCATCCTCGGCGGGATGCTGAACCCGTCGGTGAACGGTCGGTCTGGCGCGATGAACGGTCACACGCGGCGGGGCCGCCAGGTGCCCCGGTCGACGTTCAGCGACTCCGGAGTGTGCAGGCGCACCATCATCCGGGCGACGCCCGGCGGCACCCGGCGCTGCGTGCACAGTGACACGACGATCATGACGGTGAACGCGATCGGGACCGTCCAGGCGGCGGGCTGGGCGAGCAGGGCGCCGGTGAGCCCGGACGGCGGCCCGGCGGCGATCGTCACGATGACGGCCGTGCCCGCGAGCACGCCGCCGGCGACGAGCCCGGCGAGCGCGCCCGGGACGGTGAGCCGGCGCCACCACACGCCGAGGACGAGCAGCGGGCAGAAGGTGGACGCGGCGACGGCGAACGCGAGCCCGACCACGTCCGCGACGGCGAGGGAACGGGCCGCGATGGCCAAGGCGAGCGGTACGACGAGGGCGAGCAGCGTCGCCACGCGGAACGACCTGACGCCGCCGCGCAAGATGTCCTGAGCGAGGACACCCGCGACAGACACAGTGATACCGGACGACGTCGACAGGAACGCCGCGACCGCGCCGCCGGTGACCAGCGCGCCGAGGAGGTCGCCGCCGAGCCCGCCGATCAGCCGTCCGGGCAGGGTGAGGACGACGGCGTCCGCTCGTCCGGTCATCAGCAGCTCGGGTGTGTAGAGGCGTCCGAGCACGCCGTACAGCGCGGGCAGCAGGTAGAAGGCGCCGAGCAGCGACAGCACCATCACGGTCGTGCGCCGCGCGGCCCGTCCATCCGGGTTGGTGTAGAAGCGGACGAGAACGTGCGGAAGCCCCATCGTGCCCAGGAACGTGGCGAGGATCAGCGAATACGTCGCGTACAGGGAATGCTCACGCCCGTCCAGCGGCATCGCCCATTCTCGGTCGGTGGTGACCGGACGTCCGCTGACATGCGGGACGTCCGCCCCGGCCGGGAAGGTGATGGACGTGTTCTCGTTGATCCTGTGCGGCCCGGCGTTGAGGGTGAGCGGGACACCCGGGTAGTGGTGCCCGTCGACCTTCCCGTCCACGACAACCTGGACGGGCGCGGTGATGTTCACCGTGACGGCGACGCCCACCGCGACGGTCGTCCGGTCGCCGAACCGCGGCGGGGCGTCCGACGACAGGCCGGGCGCGCCGTCGCCCCGCCACGCCAGCAGCAGGAAGACCAGCGGGACGGCCAGCGCGGTCAGCTTCATCCAGTACTGGAACGCCTGGACGAGCGTGACGCTGCGCATGCCGCCGCCCAGCACGTTCGCGGCGACGACGACCGCGACCAGCACGCCGCCCGTCCACACCGGCGCGCCCGTCACCGTGCGGAGCACCAGCCCGGCGCTCTGGAACTGGGGCAGCAGGTACAGCCAGCTGATCAGCACGACGAGGACGCTGGCGACGCGCCGCACGGCCATCGACTCCAGCCGCGCCTCGGCGAAGTCGGGCAGCGTGTACGCCCCGGAGCGGCGCAGCGGCGCCGAAACCAGGACGAGAAGGACTAAGTACCCGCCCGTCCAGCCGACCGGAAGCCACAGCATGTCGGCGCCGTACGCCAGGATCAGGCCCGCGATGCCGAGGAACGAGGCCGCCGACAGATACTCGCCGCCGATCGCGGACGCGTTCCGCAGGGGCGTGACCGTCCGCGACGCCACATAGAAGTCGGACGTCGTGCGGGAGATGCGCACGCCGAGCACGCCGATCAGGACGGTGGCGACGACGACCAGCAGGACGCCCGCCAGCCCGTAGGCGGCATTCACGACCGGTCCTCGGTGCGGTCGACGAGGTCGCGGTCGACGAGGTCGGCGAAGTCGTCCTCGTTGCGTTCGGCCTGCCGGACGTACCACCAGCCGCAGACGACGAACCACGGGTAGATCAGCCCGCCGAGCAGCACCCACGGCAGCGGCAGCCCGAACACCTCCCGCGCGCGCACGTCGGGGACCAGCGCGAACAGCAGCGGCAGCCCGAGCACCACGATGGCGAGCACCAGGCAGAGCCGGACGGCGAGCCGCAGCTGGGTGCGCAGCAGCGACCGCATGTACGCCTCGCCGAGCCCGGTCTGCTCGTCGATCTCCCGGGTCACCGGGTAGCGGGGCCGCCGGACGGTCCGGGTCCGCGGCCCGGTCACCAGCGTCCGGCCGGGCGCGACCTCTCGCGGCTCCTCCGCCGGGCTCAGGACGATCTCCTCGCCCGCCGCACCAGCAGGTCGCGCAGCTCCCGCACGTGCCGCCGCGCCACCGGCAGCTCGGCGTCGCCGACGACGATCGTGCAGCGTCCCGAGTCGAGCCGCAGCTCCTTGATCGCCGACAGCGCGACCAGGTGGCTGCGGTGCACCCGGACGAACCCGGCGCCGGTCCACCGCTCGCTCAGCGCGTTCAGCGGGATGCGCACCAGATGGCTGCCGCCGGAGGTGTGCAGCCGCGCGTAGTCGCCCTGCGCCTCGACGTACAGCACCTCGGCCGGGGTGACGAACCGGGTCACTCCGCCCAGTTCGACGGGCATCGGCTCGGGCTCGGACGGTGCCGGGTCGGCGGCGGCGTCCGCCCAGCCGGCCTCCTCCGCCGCCTCGGTCACCCGCGTGATCGCCAGCCCGAGCCGCTCCGGGCGCACCGGCTTCAGGATGTAGTCGGTCGCCTTGATCTCGAACGCGTCGACGGCGTGCCCCTCGTACGCGGTGACGAAGACGATCTGCGGGGCGCGGGCGAACTGGGCGAGGACGCGGCCGAGCACGGTGCCGTCCAGGCCGGGCATCCGGATGTCGAGGAAGACGGCGGCGACGGGCCGGCCGTCCGCGAGGGCCCGGTCGAGCTTGCGCAGCGCGGCGGCGCCGTCCCGGGCGGTGTGGATCTCGCCGATCCGCGGGTCGGCGCGCAGCAGATGGACGAGGTCGTCCAGCGCGGGCGCCTCGTCGTCCACCGCAAGGACACGCAGGCCCACCACATCGTCCTTTCCCCGTCCCGTCGCCACATTCCAGTAGGCGGAGCCGGGACAGTCAAGAGGCGGTGACGCCCGGCCGGTACTTGGGGACACGCACGATGACCTTCGTCCCGGCGCCCGGACCGGTCTCGACGACGAGCCCGTACTCGTCCCCGTACACCTGCCGGAGCCGGTCGTCCACGTTGGCGAGCCCGATCCCGGCCTCGTCCGCGGCCGGGGTGCGCCGCTCCCCCGCGAGCAGCTGCCGGACCTCCTCGGGGTCCATGCCGATCCCGTCGTCCTCGACGCTGATGACGCAGTCGGACCCGGCGTCCTCCGCGATGATCGTGATGAGGCCGGGCTCCGACCTGTCCTGGAGCCCATGCCGGACGGCGTTCTCCACAAGCGGCTGCAAGCACAAAAACGGCACGGCCACAGGCAGCACCTCAGGCGCAATCCGCAAGGTGACCCGTAGCTCTTCTCCGAACCGAGCGCGCTGCAACAGCAAATACCGATCGATCGACCGCAATTCCTCGGCCAAGGTCGTGAAGTCCCCATGCCGCCGGAACGAGTACCGCGTGAACCCGGCGAACTCCAGCAGCAACTCCCGCGCCCTTTCCGGATCCGACCGGACGAACGACGCGATCGTGGTCAGCGAGTTGTAGATGAAATGCGGCGAGATCTGCGCCCGCAGCGCCCGCATCTCCGCCTCCATCAACAACGCCCGCGAATGATCCAGCTCGGCAAGCTCCAACTGGGCATCGACCCACTGCGCGACTTCTTCGGCCGCACGGATCAGCCCGGCTGGAACGTCCTCCCCATACGCCGCGAGCGTCCCGACCACCCGATCGTCAGTCGCCAGCGGAACCACCACGACCCGCCGGATGAGACAGTCGATCCGGTCGCAGCCCACATCATGAACCTGCGTGCGCCCGTTCCCCAGCGTGACCTCGGCGTGCGCGAGCCCCTCCGCCGCATGGTGATCGTGCTCGCCGTCCCAGGCCAGCAGCTTCTCCCCGTCCGTAATGGCGACCGCGCGGCAGTCGAGCAGCGCCCGCAGGTGCCGCGCCGCCTTCTGCGCGCCCTGCTCGGTCAGCCCGGCCCGGAACGCGGGCGCGGCCCGCGAAGCCGTGTGCAGCATCTCGAACGTCGCCCGCCGCGCGGGCCCGCCCAGGTCACCGCCCCGCCCCTGCCGCCGCCACCACAGCAGCGCCGGAACCCACGTCACCATCAGCGTCAGGGCGACGGCCACCACCACGTCCATCCGGCAAACCTATGCCGCCCCGATCACGAAATGTGAACCTGATCACTCACTTCCCGACACGGTTGGACGAATTCGGTCGATCATGACACTTTGGACGGCCTGTCAGGAAAGATCCCGGCGGGCCGCTCCCAAGCTCCCGAGCCTGCCGGGACCCCCGGCTCGTCGGAGGAGTGTGCATGACCTGGCACCGCCTTGTGCTGGCACCGCTGACCGCCCTGTCCCTCTCGATCCCCGTGGTGGCCGCCCTCCAGGCCCCCGCCTCCGCGGACGTGCTGACGCTGTCGAACTTCCAGCTCCGTCCCAACGCCTACGGCACCGCGCTGCAGGACCGGGCGGACGCCCTTCCGTTGAAGAAGGCGACCGTCACCAACATCATGAACGATCTGAACCGGCGGGACGATGACGATCCCGCCGGCATCGCCGAAGCCTGCGAACCGGGCGCCATCGCGGGCGGCAGCGCCGTCCGGATCGCGCAGAGCGCCTGCTTCAACGACGGCGACAACGCCACCACCCAGTGGTATCCGCAAGGCGTCACGACCGTCGCCGACATGCAGGCTGACCAGGAATGGGGCGACGGTTACCAGCCCGTCCTCGTCAGCTGGTACGACCACAACAACAATTCCGACGGCATGGTCAAGGGCGTCCGGGTCAGCTTCATGAACCCGAACACCGGCGCCTACCGCCACGTCCTCCTGGTGTATCCGCAGGAGAAGAGCGGCATCATCGACTACGACGCCGTAAGGGTCTCGCAGGACAGCTCGAACAGTTCTTACACCACGTCCCTGCACGCCGGCGGCATCATCTGGTACGGCAACTACCTCTTCGTCGCCGACACCGCACGCGGCTTCCGGATGTTCGACATGCGCCGCATTTTCGACCTCGGCGCGGCCGAGAACGGCACAACCAGCGGCGACCACCTGATCGGCTACCACTCGGGCACCTACTACGGCTACGGCTACCGCTACGTCATGCCGCAGATCGGCTCCTGGACGCACACCGCCTCGACCGGCACCAAATGCACCACGTCGGACGGCTCGCCGAACTTCTCCTACACCTCCCTCGACCGCAGCGGCACCGACCACCTCCTCGCCGGCGAGTACTGCGCCGGCGACAAGCCGACCAACGGCCGCGTCGCCGCCTGGCCCATCGCCGGCGCCTTCGACGGCAACAACAACCTGATCATGAACACGTCCTACCGCTGGAACGCGGACGCGGCCCACAAACTCCCGGACAGCAACGTCCAGGGCGCGACCCGCTTCAATGGCCGCTGGTACCTCAGCCGCAGCCACGGCAAGACCGGCGCCGGCACCCTCTACACCACGGAAAAGGCAACGTCCTCGACCACCACCCTGAAAATCGCCGGCAGCCAATCGTTGAGCATCGGCCCCGAAGACCTCTCCTACTGGCCGAACGGCACCCCGACGACCCCCACCCTGGGCACCCTGTGGACGGTCGGCGAACACCCGGGCAAACGAATGGTCTACTCAGTCATCCCCCAATAACCCACCCAACAACAACGCCCGGCCGGTCCCCTCCGGCCGGGCGTCCCCATCTCACCCCCGATACACGGCCCACTCCCACGCCGCAGCGGCATGTTCGACCGCCCAATCCGCCCCATTGCCGACAAGGTTGGCTCGCCATTTGTCGGCAAAGACGCGAGCGAACAGATCGATGTCGACAGGATCTGCGGCCGCCCAGGCGGGGAACCGCGCGACCCAGCGCTCCGCCTCGGCCGGACTGTGCCCCGCCTTCAACAGCCAGGGGACGAGCAGCGCCATCTCCAGAAACGCGGCACCACGTCCGGCAAACGCCCAATCCACCACATACGCCGTACCGTCCTCAGCGAGCAGCACGTTGGCGGGGTTCAGGTCGGCGTGCAACAGCGTACGACCGGCCAGCCCAGCGACGTCGCCCATCCCCTCCCACCGCCGTTCGACCCGCTCGCAGCCCTTCCAGCAGCGCAGCACTTTATGCAGCATAATTTGCTGCGTATCCTGCTGTATACTTGGCTGCATGAGTGTTCGTAAGAGTGTCCCCATGGGGCCCGAGGACGTGGCCACTCTGGAGCGCATGCACGCTCCCGCCAGCCCCGAGCGCCAAGCCCTGGCGCAGCTCACCGGCCAAGAACTGGACGCGGACGCCTCCGACGCGGAGGTCCTTGCCGCATTGGTCCATGCAGGACGGGAGGCCGTCACTCAACAGGTGGCGGCCACCGGGTACGCGGCGTGGGCGGCCGAGATGGACGACGAGGACCGCGCTTACCGCACCGCCCGTCGTGGCTGGGACCGTGACAGCGAGGCGGATGGTGGGACGAGAGCGTGAACGCCGCCCCCAACATCGTCCCCGTCCGCGGCCGGGTCTATCGCGCCGACCTCGGTTTCGGGCTCAAGCCGTGGCTGGTCGTCTCCAACAACGCCCGCAACAACGCCATCGGTGATTGCCTGGTCGCGCGGATCACGACCACTCGCCGCGATCTGCCTTCCTGGGCGCCCTTGCGTGCTGGTGACCCGCTCGCCGGATACGTCAACTGCGACGACCTCGGCCCCCTGTACCGAGACCAGATCGTCGCCGACCTAGGGGCGCTGTCAATTCCCACAATGATGGACGTCGGCCGGGCACTGAAGCACGCCCTGGCCCTGTGACCACTCTTGGTCGGCACGGGTGGACTCTCTGAAGTTGAGGGAGTCCGCCCGTGCTGTCGACCATGGTCTGGAACTGCTCGGGCAGGACCAGGTCGCGGGGATCCTTGGTGGCAGTCGTGGTCGCCCGTTCATGGGTGATGGTCATGAGAACCTCCTGCGCGCTCCGTGGTTGTTACCGCGCCCCAGTCGCGCGCTTTACCTGGGATGCGGAGCCGATTCCCGCAGCGTGGCGGGTTGTGGAGGGGCGACGCGGCCGGGATCGGAGGGCGTCCATCGGCCGCGCCGTTCCGGTTCTAGGGGGCGGGCGGCTCCTTCGGCACGAGCGCGCCGAGTGCGGCCGCGATCGAGTCGGCGGCTCGTTCGGGGTCGGTGGGCAGCGGCAGCCCCGAGGCGGGTCCCGAGCGCCACTCGTAGGTGGTGCCGTCCCAGCCGACGAGGTAGGGGCCGGCGTCGCGGTAGGTGACACGCACCCGGCGCAGCCCCGCCTCCTCGTCCAGCACGACCGCAGCAGCGACCTGCGGAGCGCGCCGCCGAACGGCCGCGTGCAGCTTCTCGGCAGGCCCGAACATGTCTCGCATCGGCGCGGCTCCCGTGTCAGTGGTAGTGGTGGCGCGGCGAGGGGTTCCGCGCGGCGATGGGACGGAGGGGCGGGTCCGCGGGACGCGAAGGCGCGGCGAACCCAGGCGGGGCCGCGTCGCCGTATGCGCCGAGTTCGGTCAGGCGGCGGCCGAGGTCGGCTTGGGAGGCGGCCTCGACCAGCCGCCATCGTCCGGCGCTGTCACGGGCCAGCGCCCACCAGCTACCCGTGGCCTTCCCGTACCAGCAGGTCACACGGTTCGGCATCACGACTCCCGCAGCCCGCGCAGCACTCGCTCGGCGGCCTCGGACACGTCGCCGACCAGGCCGATCAGCACGCCGGACGTCCACTCGTAAAGGCCGCGCCCGGCCACGATCGTGCGGCGGACGCCGCCCGGTGGTTCGGCGACGACGGCCTGCCCGCACGGCTGCGCGATCACGCCGTACTCGCGCAGGACCGCGAGCGCGTTGGTCGTGCGGCGGCAGTCGAGCCGGTCGGCCTCGTCCAGCAGGGCCCGTAGTTCGGCGAGCGAGTTGGCGGCGATCGCCAGGGGCGGGGCCATGTCGCGGGAGGCCCGCCACAAGGGAGAGTCTTGGACGAGTTCGATCGTCCAGCCGGGAAACTCGGCGGCGAGTTCGCCGATGTCCAGTGCGGACGGGCTAGCCTCATTCATGGGTCCGACCTCTCATCGGGCCAAGGCCCCGGAACCACCGGCGTTCGCCCGCCGGCCGGGGCCGTCTCCGTGTCCTGCGACACAGAATGTGCGGAGACCATCACCCACGGCGATGACACTGCTAGACATCTACAGACATCTATCCGTCATAACGATGTCGCTAAGCGTCGCTAGATGGCATGCTCACCGCATGAACGAGCGATTGCGGCGCGCGATGCTCGGCCGCGGCTACGACGTCGTGGGGCTCGCCGAAGCGTCTGAAGTCAGCGCCAAGAGCGTCGAACGGTGGCTTGCCGAGACGAGCGTCCCCTACCCGCGAACCCGCTACCGGGTCGCCGCGATCCTGCAGGAGGACGAGTCCTACCTGTGGCCCGGCGCGGTCGACAAGGCGTCCCTCAACGGAGCGGAACTGGTCGCGACCTGGCCGCGCCGCCAGGACGTCCCCAAGCACCTGTGGACGGAACTGCTGAGGCAGGCCGACCGCAACGTCGACTACCTCGCCTACGCGGGCCTGTTCCTGAGTGAGGAGCATCCCGACTGGCTTCCCCTGCTACGGGCCCGTGCCGAGGCCGGTGCCCGGGTACGGCTCCTGATCGGCGATCCGCAGGGCACCCAACTCGCAGCGCGGGATGCTGAGAAGGCCATTGGCGGCGGCGTCGCCGGGCGGGTCGCCGCAGTGCTGACCTACTACCGGCCCCTGGCCGGGTCGGCCGAGATCCGGCTGCACGACACGCCGCTGTACAACTCGATCTATCGATTCGACGACGAAATGATCGTCAACAGTCATGTGTACGGGATCCTCGCCGCCTATACGCCGGTGCATCACATCCGGCGGGTGGGCGGCGCGTACTTCAACACCTACCTGGAAAGCTTCGAGCGTGTATGGGCGTCGGCCCGACCGCTGGACGGAGAGGCCGGATGAGCCGGAAGAGCACCCGGCGCGTCGATCACTGGCACGACCCGGACGCGCCAGAGCCCACATCGCGTAAGCCGTCCGCCTCCGCACTGGTGCGCGACGACGCCGGGCGGGTGCTGCTGCTGCGACGCACTGACAACGACCTTTGGACGATCCCGACCGGCGGGCTGAAGAGGGGCGAGACGATCCGCGAGTGCGCCGTGCGGGAATGCCGCGAGGAGACCGGCGTGGAGATCGAGACACTTGATCTGGTCGGCGTGTTCACCACGCCGGATCACGTCATCGAGTACATCAAGGACAACCGCGTGGACGAGGTGCGGCAGCCCGTGAACGTATGCCTCCACGCCCGGCCGGTCGACGGAAACCCAAGGACGACGGACGAGGCGTCCGAGGTGCGGTGGGTGGATCCGGGCGACCTTGATGGCTACGAGATCCACCCCGCGCTACGACGACGCATCCGCCACGGCCTCATCGGCACCGTTCCCCACGTGGACTAGCGCCCGCACCTTTCACCCCCACCCCACAGCCGGTGCTGGCCGAGGTCGCCGGGGACGTGGGCGACGTGGGGTCGGGGCGGACGGCGAACCTTCTTCGCAGGGTGACCCTCCGCATCATGCGCGCCGGTGCGCCGTCAGCGGTCACCGACCTGGCTGAGGACGTGCATCGCGTCCTGGACGCGGCCTAAGCAGTACGCCCGGCAGGGGCCGACCTCTCATCGGGCCAAGGCCCCGGAACCACCGGCGTTCGCCCGCTGGCCCCGGGGCCCTCTTCGTGTCCTGCGGCAGCTTTCGCACTTCAGCCGACCGCCTTCGGCATTAGCGTGGAACGCACTGCGTGCTGCCCCCGGGGCGAAACGGGTGAGGTGATGGCCACCTTTGGTGAGAGGCTTCGTCAGCTGATGGCGGAGCGGGAGATCAGTCAGCGCAAGCTCGCGCGGCTCGTCCCCTGTGATGACGGCTTCCTGTCGCGCGTCGCCAACGACCGCAAGCGTCCTTCGCCCAAACTGGCCGCGCGCCTGGACGAGTTGCTCGACGCCGGTGGCGACCTCGCCGCGCTGCGTCCTGCGGTGCCGTCCGCGCGTGGGGGCGGCATCGGGGAGGAGATCGAGGCGATGGAGCTGGCTCGTCGCGTCGCCGCCAGCGACGTCGGGGATGAGACGCTCGTGGCACTGGAGATGGCGGTGGACGAGCTGGCGTCCGCTTATGCGCTGACCCCGCCGCCCGACCTGCTGTCCCGGATCAGGCGGCACCTCGGCTACGTGTCCGCGCTCATGGACGTGCGCATGACGCTCGCCGAGCGGCGCCGCCTGACTGTGATCGGCGGCTGGCTGTCGCTGCTCGCCGCGACCTGCGACATTGACCTGGGCGAGAACCTCGTCGCCGCCGTGCGGCTGCGGACCGCTGCGCAGCTCGCCGAGCACGCCGACCACCCGGAAATCCTCGCGTGGACGCTGGAGACCCGCGCGTGGCAGCAGCTCACCGACGGGAACCCCCGGGAGGCTGTCCGGCTGGCGCGGGGAGCGCAGGAGGTCGCGCCCCGCACGTCGTCGGCTTTCATCCAGGCGACCGCACAGGAAGGCCGGGCGTGGGCGCGGCTCGGCGCCGGCCCGGAGACGCGCGACGCCCTCGCGCGGGTGGATCGGCTCGTGGAGCCCCTTGCACAGCCCGACCGGCCGGAGCACCACTACCGGTACGACCCGACCAAGCGCGAGGCGTACACGGCGACCACGCTCGCATGGGTGGGGGACCCGGCGGCCGAATCATACGCGCGGGGAATCCTGGCACGGTTGGAGCGTCCCTCCGGCCCGGCGCGGCCCCGCCGGGCGGCGTCCGCGCGGCTCGACCTGGCGCTCGCTCTGCTCGCGGCGGATCAGCCCGGGCAGGCCGCGCACTCCGCGTTGGAGGCGGTGCAGAGCGGCCGGCTGGTGCCCTCGCACTACTGGCGTGTGACGCAGGTAATCACGGCCGCGGATGCGCGAGACGTACCGGAAGCCGCCGAACTGCACGAGGCGTACCGTGAGCTGTGTGCACCGTCCCGGCAGGGTCCCGGCCCGGGCATCGGATAGGCCGTCCGCGAGGCGGCCGTCGCCATGGCCGACACGACGGTGACGGGCCCGGCCTCGCCGGGTCGCTGAGGCCGTCCCGCCGCTGGTTCATCCTGGATCTCGTGCCCGTCCCGTGCGGTGGTGGGCGTCGCCCGCTCCCGCTGGGCTGCGCACATGATGTACCGCGCCCCATGGCCTTTCGCTGGGTTTGCTTACTGGGCGGTCTGGGTGAGGAAGAAGTGGCGGATGTCGTTGGCGAGGAGGTCGGGGACCTCCATGGCGGCGAAGTGGCCGCCTCGGTCGAACTCTGACCAGTGCCTGATGTTGTAGAGGCGTTCGGCTAGGGGGCGCACCGACTGGGTGATGTCGTGGGCGAACACTGCGACGCCTAGCGGGACGGGGCAGGGCTCGGTTCGGCGCGGGGCGTCGTGGTGGAGGCGGGCCGAGGAGGCGGCGGTGGCGGTCAGCCAGTAGAGGGAGATGTCGGTGAGCATGCGGTCGTCGCTGATCTGGGAGCGCGGGTCCGTCCATTGGGCGAAGCGCTCGGCGATCCAGGCCAGCTGGCCGACTGGGGAGTCGGTTAGGGCGTAGCCGATGGTTTGTGGGGTGGCTGCCTGCAGGGCCTGGTACGGGGGGCGGTTCGCCATCAGTTTTCTGATCTTGTCCAGGCGGATTTCGTCAGATTCGGACAGTTCGACTTCCGGGTCTGGGCAGGTCGGGAGATAGTTGACGTGCACTCCTACGACTTGTTCGGGGGCCACTGCGCCGAGCGCCGTTGAGATGCCCGAGCCGAAGTCGCCGCCCTGCGCGCCGTAGCGCTCGTAGCCGAGGCGGCGCATCAGTTCGGCCCAGGCTCGGGCGATCCGGACGATGTCCCAGCCGCGTTCGTGGGTCGGGCCGGAGAAGCCGTAACCCGGGATGGACGGGATCACCAGGTGGAAGTCGCGCGACAGCGGCTCGATCACGTCCAGGAACTCCAGGAACGAACCGGGCCAGCCGTGGGTGAGGACCAGCGCGAGGGCGTCCGGGTTCGAAGAGCGGACGTGGACGAAGTGGACGTTCTGGCCCTCGATCTCGGTGGTGAAGTGCGGGAGCTTGTTGAGCTCGGCCTCTTGTTTCCGCCAGTCGTAGCCGGTGCGCCAGTACTCGGCCAGTTCCTTGAGGCGCGCCAGCGGGAAGCCGTAGTCCCAGCCGGCGTCGGCGACCTCGTTGGGCCAGCGGGTGCGGGCGAGGCGGTCGTTCAGGTCGTCGAGGTCGGCCTGGGGGATGTCGATGCGGAACGGCTTGATCATGGTCTCAACCTCCATGTTGTTGACAGAGCCAACGTTGGCCATACCAATGATAGGAGTTTGTTGGCTCGACCAACAAGTTGGCGTGTGCCGGTGGGAGGCCGATGGGGGCGGGCGACCTCGACTGCGAGGGGTCAGTAGGACTTGCAGGTGGTGCCGTCGGCCTTGACGTTCGGCCGGCTCGGATACTTCCAACGGCAGAGCTCGGTCAGGGTGACCGTGGTCCTGCCGGCGGCGCCGTAGCACGAGTAGTTGCCGTTGTACTCGTGCACGGCGCCGGAGTATCCGCGAGATTTGCAGTAGCGGGTGCCATCGCTCGCCGAGATGGTTCCCAGTGTCTTCGGGCCGGAGGGCGTTTCCTTCTTCTCTCCTCCGGTTGCGGGCGCGGTCGTCCGGGGTACGCGACCGCCCGAACCGTCCGGTGGCTTACCGGGCGCGTCCTGGTCTCCGGTCGTCGGCGTCTTCGAAGTGCTGGGGGCCGGGCTGCGCTCGCCGCTCGCTGACGCGCTCGGCCTCGCCGGGGATTCGGTGTTCGCCGGGGTACCGGAAACTCTCGCGGCCTCCGGGGTCGCGGGCGCCCCGGACGTCCTGTCGTCGCCGTCGGACGGGAGCAGGAGGTAGGCGGCGCCCGCGAGGCCCATGATGGACGCCGCGATGGCGCCGAACAGGAGTGGACGTCGGCGGCCGCCCCGTTTCCGGCGCGATTCCGTCGGTTGGTCCGGGTTGGTCGGGGCGGAGCCCTTGGTCTCCCAGGCGGGGGGCGGGAGGGCGCGGAGGCGGTCGCCGACGTCGGCGGCGGTGGGACGTTGGGACGGGTCCTTGGCCAGGCATTCGCGGACGATCGTGCGGAGCGGCTCGCGCAGCCCGTCCAGCACCGGTTCGTCCTGCAGGATCGCCTGCATCACCGCCGGGATCGAGCCGCCCCGGAACGGGCGCTCGCCGGTCGCGGCGAAGACCATGGTCGCGGCCCAGGCGAACAGGTCGGCCTCGGGGCCGGTCCCGTCCTCCCTGATCTGCTCGGGCGCCATGTAGCCGGGGGTGCCGACCGCCTGGCTGGTGATGATCGACTGGCTGAGGTCCAGGGCGCGGGCGATGCCGAAGTCGATGACGACCGGACCGTCCGGGCCGAGCAGGACGTTGCCCGGCTTGAAGTCGCGGTGAACCACCTCGGCCCGGTGGATCGCGGCCAGCGCCGTCACGGTGTTGACCGCCAGCCGTTCCAGCGCCGCCCCGCCGCGCGGGCCGGTCTCGCGCACCGACTCCTGCAGCGACGGTCCGTCCACGAATTCGCTGGCGATGTAGGGGCGGCCGTCCACGACGCCGCTGTCGAGCACCTGCGCGGTGCAGAACGGCGCCACCCGCTCGGCGATCTGCATCTCGCGGACGAACCGCGTCCGCGCCTCGTCGTTGCCCACGAGATGCGGGTGCAGCAGCTTGACCGCCACGGGTTCGCCGGTGCTCGCGGCGCCGAGGTAGACCGTCCCCTGCCCGCCGCCGCCCAGCCGGTACTCGAGGCGATACGGGCCGACCGACTCCGGATCCGTGGGCGGCAAGTCCGTCCGCTCCGCCACGAACCCCTCCTATGTCCCCCGGGCAGGCGATCATATCGACTCGGGCGGCTTGAGGATCTTGTTGCCGGCTTTCCGGAACGGGCACGCTGCAGGACCGTTCGAGGCTGAGCCTGAATCCACCGCGCCCGGCTTCTTCGACCAGGGCGATGCTCTGAGGACGTGCGGCAACTGACGCAGCGGGACGCCCGGCCGGGGTCGTGCCGGCCGGGCGTCTCGGTGGTCAGTGCAGGTCGAGGTCGTCGGCGAGGGTGTCGAAGTGGTGGTCGGGGTCGCCGTAGGCAAGGGACGCGGTCATCGCGTGTTCGGAGAACAGGTGCAGGTCGTGCTCCTGGGTGAAGCCGATCGCGCCGTGGACCTGGTGGCCCAGCGCGCATACCCGCTCGTATGCTTCGCTCACCCAGGCCTTGGCCATGGCCACTTCTTGTGCGGCTTCCCGGTTCGCTGAGAGGAGCCAGATGGCCTCGTAGGCGATGAACCGGGAGCCGAGCACGTCGATCGCCATGTTCGCGCAGTGGTGCTGGACGGCCTGGAATGAGCCGATCGCGCTGCCGAACTGCTGCCGTTCCGTCGCGTACTGGACGGTCATGTCGAGGACGTGCTGCGCCGCCCCCACCATTTCCGCACAGGTTGCGGCGGCGCCGAACAGGGAGATCGCGTTGGCCGCATCCAGGGCGTCCACTACCCGGACGGCGTCCAGTTCGACATGGCAGGGACGGTCGGCGCCGATCGTGCCGAGTGGGTGGAGCGTGACGTCCGAGGCGTCCACCCAGAAGGCGTGCGGTTCGTTGTCGAGATGGGCCGCCACCAAGATGTGCTCAGCGGAGGCTGCGTAGGGCACGAATGTCGCCGTTCCGTTGAGAACGTAGGCTTCGCCGTCGCGGGTAGCGATTGGACCCTCGTCCGGACGGTCCCAAGGGAGGGGTGCCGCCGTCACGATTTCGCCGTTCGCGATGGCGGTCAGCCAGTGTTCCTTCTGGGCGGACGTCCCATAGCGCGCGACCGGCAGGCCACAGGCGGCCACCGATGCCAGCAGTGGGCTCGGTACCTGGGCGTAGCCGAGTTGCTCGAACAGCAGACACACGTCCAGGAAGTCGCCGCCCACGCCGCCGTGCTCTTCCGGGAAGGCGAGGCCCGTCCAGCCGAGTTCGACCATCTCCTTCCAGAGCGCGGCCGAGTAGCCGGCCGGTTCGCCGTCCAGCGCCCGCGCACCGGCGGTCGCCGAACGGGATGCCAGGACCTCGCGGGCGGTGGAGGCGATCAGCTCCTGGTCTTCGGTCAGGCTCAGGTCCATGGCGGCGACACCTTGTCGGAGCGGACCCACACGCCAGGACGTTCCTCCCAGAACAGCTGCACGAGGACGCCGCCGGTCTTCTTCGGATGGATGAACGTGTGCTTCCAGGCCGCGCCGTCGGTGACGCCCTCCTCGTCATCGAACGTTGGCGTGTCGTAGTGCTCGCAGGCGGCCAGTGCCGCGTCCCAGTCGGCGACCTCGAACGTGACGTGGTGGGCGCCCGGGCCGCCCTTGGCGAGGAACCGCTCGATGAACGAGTCCTCCCCGCGCGGCATGATCACTTCCCAGCAGATCGCCGAGCCGGGGATGTTCAGGACGAGGTCCGCCATGTCGGGATGTTCCTCGTCGGCCGTCCGCCACACCTGCACGAACCCCGCCAGCTCGTGGTACCAGCGGGCCAGCGCGTCGCGGTCGTGGAACGCCTGGCAGATGTGATCGAGCGCCACGATGCCCAGAGACGGCCCGGACGGGGAGCTCGTCTCGGTGGAAGCAGCAGAAGAATCGCCGCACATGTCCAGGCTGCCGGGCCCGCGAAGCCGCCACAGGACGCCGGGTCCGGCCTCGGGCGGGCTCAGCGACGCCTCCAGCCAGCGGCCCCGCGCACCATCGGTCGCCTTGATGCCGCGCACTTCGAGTTCCGCCTGGACGGCTTCGAGGTCGGGTACTTCGGCGCCCACGTGGTGCAATCCGGGACGTCCGCCATGCTCGTCCAGCCAGGTCTGCAGCGACGAGCCGTCGCCGGCGGGCGAGACGACCTCCCACGCCTGGCCGCGGCTGCCGGGGATCTCCAGCCGGGCGCCGCGCACGCCCTCGCCCGGATTGTCCCAACTCCGCACGGGTCGGAACCCGAACAAACCGGACAGCAGCGCGACCTGCGCGTCGAGGTCGGGGGCCACCTGCGCGACATGATCGATGCGGTAGATCTGCACGGGTCCTCCTAGCTCGGGTGCGGCTCGATCCAGTCGTAGCCGTAGGTGACGAGTTCCTTGACGAGGCGCAGGTTGTAGCGGTTCATCGCGGCGATGCGCTCGGCCAGCTCGCCGACCCGCTTGTCGAACTCGTCCGCCGGGTACACGTCGTTGACCAGGCCGAGCTGCAGCGCCCGGTCGGCGCCGATGCGGGCGCCGGTGAACAGCAGCTCCTTGGCGCGGGCCTTGCCGATCCGCTCCGGCAGCCGCTTCACGCCGCCCCAGCCGGGCGCCGACCCGCCGAACTCGGGCTGGTCGGGGTCGCCGTCCTCGGTCATCTTCGGCCGGTACGGGGGACGCGCCGACAGCGTGATCTCGACGAGCCCCATCTTCGCGTTGTCGGACGCGATGATGAAGTCGGCGGCCAGCGCCAGCTCAAGGCCGCCGCCGACCGCGTACCCGTGCACGGCGGCGATCACCGGCACCGACGTCCGCTCCATCATCGCGAACGTCTTCTCACCGAGCCGGCCCTGCTCGATCCGCTCGCGCGGGGTCAGCTTCTCCGACCAGGCCAGGTCCATCCCGGCGCAGAACGCGCGCTCGCCGGCGCCGCGCAGCACCACAACGCAGACGTCCTCGTCGTCGTCGACGCGGGTGAAGATGTCGCGCAGCTCCGTCATGGTGGTGGGCGTCAGCGCGTTGAGCTTGTCCGGCCGGTTCAGGGTCAGCCAGGCGACTCGCTCCTCGATCCGCAGGTCGACGGTCTCGTAGGCGTTCTCGTCGGGCATACGGGTTCGCTCCTCCTGGTGTTAGCTGCGGGGCAGGTTCAGGCCCCGGGTGGCGATGACGTTGCGCTGGATCTCGGTGGTGCCGCCGAGGAAGGTGGACGCCACCGAGTCGCGGCGCATATGGGTGAAAGTGGCATTGAGTGGGGCGTTCTCGCGCTCCCAAAGTGCGGCAGACCGTCCGAAAGCGCGCGCGCCGGTGCGGGCCAGCCGCTGGTGCAGCTCGGCGCCGAACAGCTGGTTGATGGACGCCTCGAAGTCCGGTTCGTCCCCCGCCGCCTGCCGCGACACCGTGTAGCGGGCCAGGTTGTACAGGACGCGGATCTCCGTCTGGCGGCGGGCGATCTCCTGCCGAATGGCCGGGGTGTTCCGCGCGAACCGGCGCCCCTCCGGCGAGCGCAGATACGTCACCAGCTCGGCGAGCGCCTGCTCGTACTTGATCGTGGCGCCGATCCCGGCCCGCTCGAACCCCAGCGCGGACATCGCCACGTACCAGCCGCGGTTCTCCTCGCCGACCCGGTTCGCCACCGGCACCCGGACGCCCTCGAAGAAGATCTCGCAGAACGGCACGGCGCCACGAATGTCGGCGATCGGACGGATCGTCACACCCGGCGCGTCCGCCTCGATGAGCAGGAACGTGATGCCCCGGTGCGGCTTCTCAGCATCAGGATCGGTACGAACCAGGACGAACAACCAGTCGGCGTACTGTCCGAGGGACGTCCACACCTTCTGACCGTCCACCACGTAGAAGTCCCCGTCGCGAACGGCCCGCGTGCGCAGCGAAGCCAGATCGGACCCCGACCCCGGCTCCGAAAACCCCTGCGCCCAAGCCGCCTGACCCGAAGCGATCGGCGGCAGATGCCGCGCCTTCTGCTCCTCGGTGCCGTGCACCAGCAGCGTCGGCCCGAGGAGGAACGCGCCGATGCCGTTCACGACCGGCACCCGCGCCCGCATCATCTCCTCGTGCAGGACGAACTCCTCCAGCGGCGACAGCCCGGCGCCGCCGTACTCCGCAGGCCAGTGCGGCGCGATCCAGCCGCGCTCGGCCAGCGCCGCCGCCCACGCCCTAGCCCCGTCCCGGCGTCCCGGATCGTCGGAGACCCGGTCGACGGGCCAGTTGTAGCCCGCGACGTCCTCGGGTTCGAGGCTCTGCTCCTCGTCCCCGGCCGGACGGTACGACGCGGGGAACCTCTCCTGGACGAAGGCCCGGACCTCCTCGCGGAAGGCGGCCTGCTCCGGCGTGTCGTCCCAGTTCACCGGCCACCCGCCTCCAGATCGACGGTCGTCGACGTGATTCCGGATTCGCCCTGCGCGCGCAGCTTGTACTTGGCGACCTTGTCGGTGGGGGTGCGCGGCAGCGCCTCCACGAACTCGACGTAGCGGGGGACCATCGAGCGCGGCAGCCGCTCCCGGCAGTAGGCGGCCAGTTCCGCCGGGTCGAGCCCGGTGTCCGGTTGCACGACGATCGACACCTTGATGTCCTCGTCCTCCAGCTCCGAGGGCACGCCGATCGCGGCGCACTCCAGCACCGCCGGATGCTGGTTGATCTCGGTCTCCAGGTCGAAGGCCGAGATGTTCTCCCCGCGCCGGCGGATCGCGTCCTTCATGCGGTCAAGGAAGTAGAAATACCCGTCGTCGTCACGCCATACCCGGTCTCCGGTGTGAAACCACATGTTCCGGAAGCACTGGGTCGTCGCCTCCCAGTTTCCGTAGTAGCCGGTCGTGAGGACGAACGGCTGCTTCGGCCGCAGGACCAGCTCGCCCGGCTCCCCCGGCCCCAGCTCACGGTCGTACTCGTCCACGACGGCGACCTGGAAGCGCTCCTCGTGCGCCTGCCCGCACGACCCGACCCGCCACTCTCCGTACGGGCTGCCGGTCGCGATGCCCGCCTCGGTGCTGGTGTAGGTCTCCACCGACCGGACGCCGAACCGCTCCCGCATCGGCTCATCGAGGTTGGATTTGCCCATGTAGAACGTTTCCAGCCGGTGGTCACGGTCCCGCGACGTCGGCGGCCGGTTCAGCAGGATCGGGATCATGGAGAACACGCTCATGCAGACCTGCGCGTCGAAGCGGCGCACGTCGTCCCAGAACTTGGACGCGCTGAACCGCTCGACGATCGCGATCGAGCCGCCGCCCAGCAGCGCCGACAGCATGCCGTCCCAGAGCGCCGCGGCGTGGAACAGCGGCAGCGGGCAGTAGATCGTCTTGCCCCACCGGTCGAGGAAGTCGAGCGAGTCGTAAGCGCAGGTCAGGGCCAGTGCGTGCGGGACCATCGCGCCCTTGGACGGCCCGGTCGTCCCGGACGTGTACATGATCGCCTGCATGTCCGCGAAGCCGACCTTCACATCGACCGTGCCGCCCTCGTCCTGCAAAGAGTTCAGCTCGCGCGTTGGCTTGCCCAGCCGGTCGAGCAGCACGCCGGCCCCGGCGCCGTCCCGCACGAGAACGCCCCTGAGCTTCGGCAGCTTCGGCGCGACGTCGGCGAGCCGCTCCGCGTACGGCCCGTCGATGATCAGCCAGCCGGAATCGGAGCTGTCCAGGACGTGCCGCAGCAGCTCGCCCCGGTAGGCGATGTTGATCGGCACGGCGACCGCGCCGAGCCGGGCCAGCGCGAACACGAGATGGACGAAGTCGGCGCAGTTGGGCAGCATCACGCCCACGTGGTCGCCGCGTCCGATACCGGCTCCGGACAGTGACCGGGCCAGCCGGTCGGCGGCGGCGTCGACCTCGCCGTAGGTGACCTCGCCGTCCCGGAACTTGAGAAACGTCTGCCTTCGGTGAACCTGCGCCTGTGACCGGAGGACGTCCCCGAGGACGAAGCTCTCCAGCGTCTCCTTGCGCATCCGGACCCTCCGCTGTCGCTGCGTTGGCGTGCGTGCGTCGTCGGTGGCTGGGCGGCTAGATGGCGGCGGCGCGGAATCGGCCAGGAGCGACCCGCAACCGGACATTGTCCTAATTAGAGGAACACGAATCGCCAGACACGGCAACAGTGGCGAAACAGGAATAAAGGTGTTCTAAGGGTTATCTTCTGGGACGAAACGCGTCCGGTGTGACGGAGGCCACACGGGGTTTCGGTCGCGCCCCACACCGCTTTCCAGGCACCCGGCATTGGTGTGGAGTGCCAACGATCACCCCTCAGGATCGGCGGATTCCACCGACTTCACGCCCCCGCGACGGGCCTATCGTTCTGCCGTCCCCCTGCGGAAGGAACGGGTGCGCCATGCAGAATCCACAGCCGCGCTGGTGTTCGTGCCGGGTCCCGGACGGGGTGAGCCGCAGGCAGGTCCTCGGCGGCCTGACCGCCGCGAGCGCCCTCGCCGTCGCCGGCTGGCCCGGCACGGCCTCGGCGGCACCGCACGGCCGGTCGGTGACGATCACCGTGATGGGCACGTCCGACATCCACAGCCACGCGGTGAACTGGGACTACTACAAGGACGCCGAGTACAGCGACGGCGACGGCAACACGGTCGGCCTGGCCCGCGTGTCGAGCCTGGTCAACGAGGTCCGCGCCGCCCGCGGCCACGACCGCACCCTGCTCTTCGACGCCGGCGACACCATCCAGGGCACTCCGCTGGGCTTCTACTACGCGACCATCGAGCCGATCACCGAGACCGGCCGGACGCACCCGATGGCCCGCCAGATGAACGCCATCGGCTACGACGCGGTGGCGCTCGGCAACCACGAGTTCAACTACGGCCTCCCGTTCCTGGACAAGTGGATCAGCCAGATGGACGCTCCGGTCCTCGCCGCCAACGCCGTCCACGCGGGCACCCGCCGCCCCGCCTACCGTCCGTACATGATCAAGCGGATGCACGTCCGCGGCTTCCCGCCCATCCGCGTCGGCCTCCTCGGCCTGACGAACCCGGGTGTCGCGATCTGGGACAAGGCCAACGTCTCCGGCAAACTCGACTTCCTCGACCTGGTCGAGACGGCCAAGCGCTGGGTCCCGATCATCCGCGCCCGGGGCGCCGACGTGGTGATCATCAGCGCCCACTCCGGCGACAGCGGCAGGTCGTCCTACGGCGACGCCCTGCCCATCGAGAACGCGTCCGCCCTGGTCGCGGAGCAGGTGCCGGGCATCGACGCCATCCTGTTCGGGCACGCCCACCTGGAGATCCCCGAACGCTTCGTGACGAACAAGGTCACCGGCCAGACCGTCGTGATGAGCGAGCCGAAGTGCTGGGGCCAGCGCCTCTCGATCTTCGACCTGACCCTCACCCATTCGCGCGGACGCTGGAAGGTCACGCAGAAGTCGGCGACGACGGTGAACTCGAACACCGTCCAGGAAGACTCGCGCCTGGTCACCCTGGTGAAAAGGCAGCACGACGCCGTCGTGGCCTATGTGAACAAGGAAGTGGCCACCTCGACCGAGGAGATGTCCGCCGCGGAATCCTGCTGGAAGGACACCGCGATCCTCGACTACATCCACCTCGTCCAGACCGAAAAGGTGAAGGCCGCGCTGACCGGCTCAGAACACGCGTCCCTTCCCGTCGTGTCGATCGCGGCGCCTTTCAGCCGAGCCGCCACCTTCCCCGCCGGCAAGGTCACCATCAAGGACATCGCGGGCCTCTACATCTACGACAACACCCTCCTGGCCGGCATCCTCACGGGCTCGCAGATCAAGGACTACCTGGAGTACTCCGCCCAGTACTTCAAGCAGGTCGCTGCGACCGACCCCGTCGACCCGGCCTCCTGGACGAACGCCAACAACCGTCCCGACTACAACTACGACCAGTTCTCCGGCGTCGCCTACGACGTGGACATAGCCAAACCAGAAGGTTCCCGGATCACCAACATGACCTACAACGGAGCCCCGGTCTCGGACGGCCAGCAGTTCGTGGTCGCGGTCAACAACTACCGCCAGTCAGGAGGCGGCGGCTTCCCCCACATAACAACGGCCGAGGTCGTCTACAACGCGCAGGTGGCGATCCGCGAGGCGATCGTCGAATACGCCTCCACCACCGGCACGATCGACCCCACCACTTTCCACGAGCAGAACTGGCGCCTGACCCGCAACGGCACCCCCGTCTTCTAACTCGGCGCGGTCGCGGCCGCGACGAACATCGGCAGCGCCACAAAGAGCCGGTCGGCCTCGGCCCGCGCGCGCTGCTCGGCGATCCAGCCGTCCGCCTGCTCCCGGGTGATCGCGCCGCTGGAGCAGGCTCCTTCGGCGAGGCCGTCGAGCATGGGAAGCATCGTGGGCCCGGTGAACACGGCGGTGTGCACCTCGATCGCCACGTCGCGGAACCCCTCGTCCAGCAGCAGGTTGCGGTGCCGGCGGGCGACGCGCGGCTCGGTGACCAGGTCGGCGCGGGCATGCACGATGGTGCGGGTGAGGGCCGGGTCGCCGGAGTCGATGACGATGGTGTCCCAATCCTGGCCGACCAGGACGATCCGCCCGCCGGGCACCAGCACCCTGCGGGCCTCCGCCAGTGCGCGCTCGGGCTCGGCCAGGATGTGGAACACCTTGTCGGCCCGGTACCCGTCCATGGACGCGTCGGAGAGCGGCAACTCGTATGCCCCCGCCAGCCGGTAGTCCGCGCCGGGCCACCGGCTGCGGGCGACGGCGACCATCTCCTCGTTCGGGTCGACGCCGACGGCGCGCACGCCCCGCTCGCCCAGTTCCGCCACGGCCCGCCCGGCGCCGCAGCCCACGTCCACCACGGACGTTCCGGCTTCGGCGCCGAGCAGGGCGTAGGAGCGAAGCCGCAACCCCTCGGCCGCCGGCAGGCGTTCGGCCGCGTCGAGGATCGTGATGAGGATTCCCGTTGGATCGGTCATGAGCGCCAGGATGCGAGTTAATGTCGACATGAAGTCAAGCGAGATGAGCATCGGAGCCGTCGCCGCGCACTTCGGGCTGGCGCCCCACGTCCTCCGCCACTGGGAGTCGGTGGGGCTGCTCGCCCCCGCCCGCGACCCCGCCGGGCGGCGCCGCTACACCGCCGGCGACATCACGCGCGTCGCCGTGATCCTGCGCGCCAAGGATGCGGGGCTCTCCCTGGAGAGCATCCGCGTGCTGGCCCCGGGCGCCGACCCCGCGAAGCGCCGGGACGTCCTCCGTGAAGAGGCCGCGGGCCTGCGCCGCCGCATCGCCGCGGCGCAGGCGTCCCTCGAACTCCTCGAAGGCGGCCTCAACTGCGACTACGAGGACATCACCCAGTGCCCGAACTTCAAGCGCCTGGTAGCCGACCGCATCCCGGACGCGGCCTCAGGAGTGCGCGGTTGACGCGCTCCACGGTCCGAAGGCCGGGGATTCGGCCCGGGTTCTACCTGCTCTCCATCGGGCGTTCAAGGTCTCCGCCTCTCCCAGGCACCTGGGGGTTCTGCCCAGTGATCCAGTGGCAGCATGTTGCTACCGGCGGTAGTATCAAGGCATGGGCGCAGTTCCGCATGAGTCCTCCGGCGAGGAGCCGGCAGCGACCGGATTTGAGGAGAGGCTCCGGTCGCTGGCCGAGCTGCTTCACGAAGCGGAGGAAGCACCTCGTCCAGCGGACGAGCCTGGTGGGAACGTGTACTCGTTGGGCCGGGCCCGCAAGGTCAGCGTCTCGCTGCCCGAAGGGCTGACCACGGCCGTACAGCGGCGAGTGGGCAAGGGCGAGTTCAGTCGGTATGTGACCGAGGCCGTCGCCCGGCAACTGGAGCTCGATCTGCTGGCGGAGTTGTCCGAACTATTGGAAGCCGAGCACGGTCCGGTACCCGAGGAATACGTGACGGAGGCGGGGGACGCGTGGCCCGACGGGGAGTAGCCACCGGGGGAACGCTCGTCCTCGACAGCGAGGGGCTGGTCAAACTCGCCGAGGGACATCCACGCCCTCGCGCGCATCTCGATACGGCACGAGCCCGCCGGGCCAGTGTCGCGGTCAGCGCCATAACGTTGACCGAGGTGCTGCGTGGCGGACCGCGTGACGCACGAATACACCAGGTCTTGTCGCGCATCACCACGCTCCCGGTCACACCGCTGCTGGCCCGCCGTGCAGGAGAACTGCTGGGGAGCAGCGGCTTGTCAGGCCACCGGTGCGCCATAGACGCGGTGGTGGCCGTGACCGCGCTGGAGGCAACGCGTCCGGTCGTCCTGCTCACCAGCGACCCTGACGATCTCGGCCGACTCGTCGAGGAACCCGAACGCCCCAAGAACGAACGTGTAGTCGTCCTCCACGTATGACGAGAGCAGCCGAGGAGCTCCGCCCCCGCTACGGCACCGGCGACCTCGCCCGCGTCGCCGTGATCCTGCGCGCCAAGGATGCGAGTCTCTCCCTGGAGAGCAGCGCCGGGACGTCCTCCGCGAAGAGGCCGCGGGCCTGCGCCGCCGCATCGCCGCGGCGCAGGCGTCCCTCGAACTCCTCGAAGGCGGCCTCAACTGCGACTACGAGGACATCACCCAGTGCCCGAACTTCAAGCGCCTGGTAGCCGACCGCATCCCGGACGCGGCTTCAGGAGTGCGCGGGTAGTGGGTCGGCGCTCGGGGCGTCCTCGATGGTCTGCTCCTGCGGGCGCGGGGCGTTCATCAGGGCGGCGACGATCAGTGCGCCCGCCGCGAGGATGCCCGCGGCCCAGGCGCTGGCCGTGCCGAAGCCTTCCACCAAGGCCTGCTTCGCGAGGGCGGGGTTTCCGCCGTGCGAGGCCAGGTAGTCGGCGGTCGCGCTGGTGGCGATGGTGTTGAGCAGCGCGAGGCCGATCGAGCTGCCGATCTGCTGCGCGGTGTTGACGCTCGCCGAGGCCACGCCGGAGTCGCCCGGGTCGACGCCGTGGGTGGCGTAGTTCATGGCCACCGGCAGGATCAGGCCCGCGCCGAGCCCGAACAGGACGCCCGCGACCAGCACGCCACGCGCGTAGCCGGTGCCGGGGTCCAGGGTGAGCATCCACAGCATGCCGGACGCGCCGGTCAGCATGCCGGGGACGATCAGCGCCCGCGGCGGGACCTTCGGCAGCAGCCGGGCGGAGAGCCCGCCGGCCGACACCAGGACCGCCGTGACCATCGGCAGGAACGCGACGCCCGTCCTGACCGGCGAGTACCCCTTGACGACCTGCATGTAGTACGTCATGAACAGGAACGCGCCGAACATGCCGAGCCCGGTCAGGCCGACGGCCAGGTAGGCGGCGCCTCGCGTGCGGTCGGCGATCACGCGCGGCGGCAGCAGCGGCTGCCGCACCCGGCTCTCGACGACGGCGAACGCGGCGAGCAGCACCGTGCCGGCGGCCAGCAGGCCGACGACCAGCGGCGCGTCCCAGCCCTCGGACTCGGCCCGCCCGGTGCCGTACACGATGGCGACGAGCCCGCCGGTGACCAGCAGCACGCCGGGGACGTCGAACCGGACCCGGCCCTCGTGCCGCGACTCGGCCAGCATCGCGTACCCGCCGACCGCCGCGAGCAGGGCGATCGGGATGTTGATGTACAGGCACCAGCGCCAGTCCAGGTACTCGGTCAGCGCGCCGCCCGCCAGCAGCCCGATCGCGCCGCCCGCGGCGGAGATGCCGCCCCAGATCCCGAACGCCTTGGCGCGCTCCGCCGGCCGGGTGAACATCACCGTCAGCAGCGACAGCGCGGACGGCCCGAGCAGCGCGCCGAACGCGCCCTGCAGAGCGCGGGCGATAAGCAGCGTCTCGAAGCCGGACGCGGCGCCACCCAGGGCGGACGCGGCGGCGAAGCCGAGCAGCGCGACCAGGAAGGTCCGTTTGCGGCCGGTGTAGTCGGCGATCCGGCCGCCGAGCAGCAGCAGTCCGCCGAACGCCAGCGTGTACGCGGTGATGATCCACTGCCGGTCGCCGTCGGAGATGCCCAGGTCCCGCTGGAGGGACGGCAGCGCGATGTTCACGACGGTGCCGTCCAGAACGATCATGAGCTGGGCCAGCCCGATGAAGAACAGCGCGGCCCAGCGGCGTGAGTTGCCCGCCGGCGCGTCCGTGGTTGCCATGCCCCTTGTCCTCACTCATGGTGTGCGTGCCGCGCGGATCGTCCGGGCGGCGTCCTGACGAACACGAGATGCCGGATGCCCGCCGCTTGTGACGGCCGCCGCCACGTGACGTGCGCCACCGATCGCGGATGTCACAAAGCGGCGGAGTGCGGCGTCTTGTGCGTGTAGCACCGTTGAGGAGGCAGGGGCCCATGAGCGACCGAGTCGACGCCGCCACCGAGGCGTTCGTCGCCCACCGCAAGCTGCTGTTCACCGTCGCGTACGAGATGCTGGGCTCGGCCGCCGACGCAGAGGACGTCCTACAGGAAACCTGGTTGCGGTGGTCGGGCGTCGACCTCGACATCGTGCGGGATCAGCGCGCGTATCTGGTGCGGATCACGACACGCCAGGCATTGACGCGGCTGCGCACGCTCGGCCGCCGCAAGGAGACCTACGTTGGCTCGTGGCTGCCCGAACCGTTGCTGACCACTCCGGACGTGGCCGAGGACGTCGAACTGGCCGACCACGTCTCGATGGCGATGCTGCTGGTGCTGGAGACGCTCACACCGACCGAACGGGCGGTGTTCGTGCTGCGCGAGGTGTTCGACCTGCCCTACAGCGAGATCGCCGAAGCCATCGACAAGACGCCGGCGGCCGTCCGGCAGATCGCGCACCGGGCACGCTCGCACGTCGCCGCGCGCCGTCCGCGCAAGGGGACCTCCTCAGCCGACACCCAGGCGGCCCTCCAGGCGTTCCAGCGGGCGATCGAAACCGGCGACCTGCAGCACCTGCTGGACGTCCTCGCGCCGGACATCGTCCTCCTGTCCGACGCCGGCGGAGTCAAGCAGGCGCTGCCGCGTCCCATCGTGGGGATCCGCAGGGTGACCCGGCTGCTGAGCTTCGGCTGGACGAAGCTCATCACCACGGCGTCGGTCGAACCGACCCAGGTCAACGGCCGTCCGGGACTCATCCTGCGGCTCGACGGGGAACTCGAAGGCGTCGTGTCGATGCAGGTCGAGGACGGCCTGATCACCGGCCTCTACATCATGCGCAACCCCGAGAAGCTGTCGCACGTGGAGCGGAAGACCACCCTGAGCCGCAGCCCGGCATCGGCTTCCCAGCGGTAGGCCTGTTATCTCCTCGCTTTCAGCCGCATGAAGGTGATCGAGTACGGCGGGAAGGTGTGGGTGAACTCGTTGCCGACGCCGTGCAGGGTGGATCTCACCGGACGGATCGGCTGGGCGTCGGTGGTGTTCACCGCGTCCGGCTCGCCGCTCAGGGTCGTCAGGCGGGCGCGCGGGCCGACCCGGACGTCGTCGCCGAGATTGATCTCTGTGCGCGCGGGCGTGGCCTGGGCGTTGACCACCTTGACGATCAGTTCGCCGGTGGCCCTGTCGCGGGTGACGACCTGGCGGAACGGCTCGGCCACCGCGTCGTCGGTGAACGAACCCCAGACCTGCCCGTCCAGGTACAGGGTCACCTTCCTGCCTCTTACCTCGACGCGCAGGTCGTACTGCCGGCCCGTCTCGATGCGGGTGGCGTCCTCGATCATGCTCTGCTTGGCGCCGTCGGTGCCGCGCTCCACCGCCGAGCGCGTGTTGTTCCAGCCGCCGAGGTTCCACCAGTAGAAGTTGCCGGTGTCGCGGACGCCGAAGGCGACCAGGAAGCCCTCGTCGCCGGCGCGCTTGGTGGCCTTCACGTGCAGGTCGTAGTTCCGCCAGGCCGGGTCGCCCGCGCTGACCATGGTGTTCTCGGCGGCGGTGTCCTGCTGGACGTAGGCTCCGTCCTCGACCGCCCAGGTTCCGCGTCCGGCGATGTTCGTCCATCGGGAGGCGCCGGCGGAGAAATCGTCGGTGAACAGGGTGTCGCCGTCGGCGGAGGTGACCGTGACGTCGTCGTAGGCGGCGCTGGTCCGCCAGGTGGACAGCCCGACCGCGCCGGTGATCGGCTCCAGCAGCCCCGGCGTGCCGCTGGCCTGGCTGGGCACGACCTGGTCACCGACGTTGTTCATGAACAGTTTCTGCGTCTCGTAGTTGGCCGACCCCCACGAGCGGTGGTTGTCGAACCAGATCATGTCCGGACGCCATTGGACGTAGTCGGTGTTGGCCAGCAGCGGGGCGTAGGAGGCCATCTTGACGATGTCGGCGTTGCGCTCCAGCCCGGTCATGAACGCGGCCTCGGCGAGGGAGTTGAAGAAGCGGTTGTCGCGCGAGGCGTACTCGCCGAGGAACACCTGCGGACCGTTGCGGTCATAGGTGTCGTAGCGGTCGTTGTTCTGCAGGAACCAGGTGGGGTCGTTGTAGTAGTGCTCGTCCACCATGGCGACGCCGGCCTGCCGGTTGTGTTGCCACGCGCGGTCGAAGGTGAGGCCGGAGTCGTCGGGTCCGGAGTTGCTGATCACGGTGATGTCGGGATAGCGGCGGTTTATGGCGTCCCGGAACTGGACGAACCGCTCAAAGAAGGCGTCCGGGAGGTTCTCCTCGTTGCCGACCTCGATGTGAGTGAGGCCGAAGGGCCGGGGATGCCCCATCTCGGCCCGCTTCGCGCCCCAGGTGGACGTCACCGGGCCGTTGGCGAACTCGATGAGGTCCAGGGTGTCCTGGATGTGCCGCCGCAGCAGGTCGGGATCGTCCGTCACCTGGTTCTGGCCGCATCCGGTGACCAGTGCGGGCACCACCGGTACCGGCATGGCGCCGATGTCCTCGGCGAACTGGAAGTACTCGAAGTAGCCGAGGCCGTAGGACTGGTTGTAGCCCCAGAAGTTGGCGTTGGTGGCCCGCTGCTCGACCGGGCCGATGGTGTCCTTCCACTGGTAGGAGCGGCGCCGTTCGTAGTTGGGGGCTTCGTAGCCGTAGTGGCTGCCGGTGTTGACCACGCAGCCTCCGGGGAACCGGAGGAACCCGGGGTTCAGCTCGACGATCTTCTGGGCGAGGTCCTTGCGCAGCCCGTTCGGCCGGTGCTTGAACGTATCGCGGGGGAACAGCGACACCATGTCGAGGCGGACCGTCCCCGACCCGCTCGCGGTCACGGCCAGCCTCCCGGAGGCGCTGTCCTGACGAGCCCGGACGGTGCCCTCGTACTTGACCCACTTGTCGCCCTTGACGGTGACCCGCAGCGGCCGGGCCAGCTCGACGCCCGCCGTATCCGCCAGGCTGACCGTCAGCCGGGTACCGGCGGGGTCGGTGGTACGCGCCCATACCGAGAAGTCGTACTTCTCGGACTTCTCCACGGCGATGCCGCTGTTGTAGCCGGCGTTGGTGACCCCGTACGCGCCGCCTGCGAGGTCGAGCCGCAAGTACCGGCGATTGCGCTCGTTGAGTCGACCTTCGTCGTCCACTACCCGCGCAGTGCCGCCAGTGGGCGTCCAAGCGGTCAGCCCGGTATAAGAGGCGTTGTCGGCCGGTTCATACTCGAACGAGCGGTTCTGGACGAGCTCAGCGTAAAGACCGCCGTCGGCAGCACGATTGATGTCCTCGTAGAAGATGCCGTACATGCTGTCGGCAATGCGCGGCCCAGCGGCTGCGGCGTCGATGCGAAGCGTGTAGTCGGCCGGCGCCTGCGCCCTCGCGCTCACCGGGACGGCGACAAGCACGGCCGTAACGGCCGCCCCCAGCACCAATTGCGGACTTCGACGGAGTGTCGGCATTCGTTACTCCCAATGAAACGCCGTAGAACCAGGTCACGGGTGACACATGTCTGGATACGATATTTGTTTGCGCTAACACGTTCAGTGCAAGGATGTATGCAGACCGCCCCGCGGGCGGGCGACTCTTTCAACGCGATGGCATGCGACTAACCGACCTCGACCAGATTGAGCGAGTCGCGACCAGGAATGAGCTGCTTGTCTCCGTGCTCGCAGGCTGACCGCATCCGGTACGCACGACGGCGCCATGGCACTAGGCGGGGGACGATAACAGGGCATCGACAACGGGCAGGTGTCTTTCTCCAGGCACCTCCTGATGTTTGCGCTAACATCAACTGCCGAACCAAACAGCGCCCTGATTACCGCTTGGTCCAGTGAGTGTCACCGCCGCTTCGCCCGTTGTCAATATCCTCTTGCCCCCGAGCGTGCGCCGGCGCCAGGGTCAGCCGGCCGTATGGGCGAGGATGGCGCCGGCTAGCTCCTCGTGCACCTCGGGCGGCAGCGTGTGCCCCATGCGCCCGCTTCGCGACGGCGACCAGCGCGGCGGCGACCCGCTCGTCCTGGCCGAGGGCGGCCCCGGCCAGGGGCCCGGCACGGCGGTCGTCCTCGGTCAACTCCACTAGGACGACGTGCACCCGGCGGAAATCCCCGGGAGCGGACAACGCGGCCACACGCTCACCGAAGAGCCGAGCCCCGCCGGGCAACGGGTCGGGCAGCGATTCGCGCCCGGCGAACTGCACAGATGTCAGGCGGGCGGCGAACCATCCCGGGACTCCAGCAGCTCGGCCGCCGCGGACTCGTCCAGGCCACCCACGTCCACCGTCAGCGGAATGCCCTTAGCCAGCATGTCCCCGCGCACGGCGAACAGCATCGCAATCCGTTCCGTCCCCAGCCGCCTGGCGGCGAACAGCAGCGCGTCGGCCGAGGCCCGGTGGACCCACGGGAAGTCGTCGACCACGCAGACGACCCGTCCGGCAAGGCCACCCACCAGCCCCTCACGAACTGCACACCGCCGCCGTCAGCGCGGCCAGTAGTCCGGAGGTTCCTTGAGCGGGTCTTTGATCTCGTACCTGCCATGGGGGTTCAAGCCCGCGATGTGAACCAGGCGTTGTCCTGATGCGGCTTCAAGTTCAGCGACCAGTGCGGGCATCGCGGAGATCACTGCACCGATCGCCAGTGCCAGCCCTTCCATTCCTTTGCGTCGCTGACGGTAGCGGACGTGATGGACGCCCGCCCTCTTGATCGCCTTGGTCTCTTCGGGGTCGGACAACTGGTTCCGGTCATTGGTGAGGAAGACCTCGTAACCGTGGCGCTTGGCGTCGGTCAGGAGACGAACGTCCTTCTTGCCAGTCCAGTTGCGGTCAGTGACATGGTGGACGGTGTGCTTGGGGAGGACGTGCCGCAGCAGTTCGAGCATCGGCAGTGGGCAGTCCTCGTCGACGAGGACCTTCATCAGGAGGCTCGAGCCGCCAGGTCGTAGCTGTCGACGTACTTGGCGAAGTCCGCGGCCTCGCGTGCGGCTTCCACCGAGACCGCCGGATAGAAGTCCGCGATTCGCTCCGCGGGGACCCCGTCCGCCAGTAGCTCGGCTACGGCGTCGTACGGCACGCGCGTTCCCGTGATGACGGGGTGCCCGCCCTGTGTGGCCGGGTCGACTTCGATGTTCTTCCGGGGGTGGAAGAGGTGCGGGACCACCACGCCCGCGCGGACGGGGAACGGCTCGATGACGTCCCCCATGACGATCACCACCTGCCGCTGTCCCGGCTTCCGCACCAGGTCGATCGCCTCTTCGTCACTGACGAGCTGGATCGTCCTGCCATCGGTGACCAGCTGGTACGAGGACAGGTGGTCGCGTTCACCCAGGTCCCGCAGCGTTCCGAGCGCGGTGCGGATTTTCTGCAGGCAACTGGAGTTGCGCAGGTGCACGAAAGTGCGGAGCGCCAGCACGTCCCGGAAGGAGTAGAGCGCCCGGGGGCTCCTGGCCACCTCAGGCACCAGGACCACGCCGACTTCCGTCTCTCTCCGCCAGTGCCGCAGCTGGCTTGTCGTGGCGCCGGACAGAGCAGCGGCCATCTTGGTCGTGTAAGCCACCGGTCCGCCCTTCTCCGCTCCTTGACGCATTCTCCATCACAACCTCACCCCGTCCATAGGTACCCCCTGTGACGGCGCCGCTGCGCAGCGCGCCAACAGCCTGTCTACAGGTTGAGGAGGCGTCTTGACCTGAGGATTAATGAAACTGACCGCGCAGAGCAGTAGTTGGGGAGATGCCGTCCAACGGGGTGCGGCAGTGCTGTCGGACCGGTTGCGACCCGCACTGCATGTGACCCCGATGGCGGACCGCGAGGCCCGGGACCGCGCGGACGAGCCGTATCGGGGAGCGGCGCCCTGTTCGGCCGGCCGGTTCGCGGCCTGAACGGCCCTGGTTACCCGGGCCGCTTGTGGTGGGACGGTTCGCGCAGCGCGGACAGCAGGCGGGCGAGCCGGGCGGAGTCGATCCGGGAGGCGATCTCCTCCAACTCGCGGGTCGTGCGCTCGGCCTCGCGGGAGTCCCCGGCCTGCCGGTGGGCGAGCGCGAGTTGGTACACGAAATCGCCCGCCCACTCCGAGCTGCGCATGTCCGGCGGCAGGCTGCCCAGCCCGGCCGTCAAGTGCTCGATCGAGGCATCGTTGTAGGCGGGGTCGGTGTGGCCGAGAATTCGGTACGTCAAGCCGTGTTCCAGACCGAAGAATCCGGGCTCGAAGTAGTAGTACTCCCAGGGGCGGGCGGCCTCGGGCCGTGCTTCGGCGGCCTCGGCCGCCGCCATGTCGGTGAGGCGGCTCACCTGGTCGGCCTCACCGAGGGAGGCCAGCGCACGCGCCTCCTGGTAGAGGTCGTAGACCCGGCCGACCGACCCGGCCCGAAGGCGCTGCCCCGCCTGCGACAGCCCGATCATCGCGCCGATCTGGCCGCGCCGTTCGGCGATGTAACCCTGCCAGCTCATCACCGCCCCGATGAGCTGCCGGTCCCCGATCTCGGTCGCCCATTGCAGGGTGCGGCCGAGATACCGCAGCCCCGCGACGTGCTCGCCGACATTGGCGTGAAGCCATCCCGCGAACTGCGACCACTGCGCGGCGACGTTCAGCAGGCTTGGACGGACGTCCCCGCAGGCGTCGATCACCATGCGCTCGATCTCGGCGACCTGAGCATCCACTGCCGGGATGACCACCGCCGATCCGACCGAGTCCTCCAGGCGGCGCTGCGCGGCCAGGACCGTGGCGAGCGCCTGGACCACCCCCTGATCTACGCGCGAAGGTCGTCCCGCCGCGAGCCGGAGCCGCTCGCCTTCATCCGGAGTCAGGGCCTGCTCGGACCTGCCCGGTCTCCGCAGCGCCGCCAGCTCGCCGTTCGCTTCAAGGAAATCGTCCAGGCGCCTCGCGAGTTCAAGGGACGGGTTCTTGCGGTCGTTGGCGATCTTGGAGAGGTGGCCGTCGTCGCAGGGGACGAGTTTGGCCAGTTTGCGCTGGCTGATCTGCCGCTCGGCCATCAGCGCGCGTAGTTTCTGCCCGAAGGTGTCCATTGCCTCACCTACTCCACGCCTCACATGAACGGACGTCTCTTTCCAGACTACAGTCGGTCGGGTTCAGGTAAAGAGAGAACAGCATCGCATTACCTGCCCATTTCGACCCGGGTTGGCCTGTCATCTCCCGCTGTCCGCGCGCAAGGCCAGCGGGCAGCACCTGCCACATCGGCTCGCTCTGCGGTCGAATGGAGAACACGAGAGGTTACTGAACACGAAAGGCAACAAATGGGAAAGCACGGGCAGCCACAGAAATGCAGTGGGTGCAACGGTTCGGGCAAGGAGATCAAGAGCGACGACGGTAACCGCCGGGAGATACCGTGCACGCTGTGCAACGGCACGGGGAAGGTGTGATGCAGGCCGACGAGGTCCTGCGGCGGGTGCGGCGTGAGCCGTTCATGCCCGAAACGATCTGGATCGTGGACGAGGGAACCGGCTGGTTTCGTCCCCTTTGCCGGGCGGACGACCCGAAGGGCTGGAGGCGAGAGGTCGAGTCGGAACGCTCGGTGATCATCCAGGTGGACGACGGGGCCACCGAGCGCGGAAGGTGGCCGACGAGTTCCAGCAGCGCACCGTACATCATGGCGAAGATGCTGGACGCCCTCGAAGTGCGTCCCGGCCTGCGGGTAATGGAAATCGGCGGCGGGTCAGGCTATAACGCCGCGCTCCTGGCGGAGTTGGCCGGCGCGGGGAACATCACGACAGTGGAAATCGACGCGTCCCTGGCCGATCACGCGAGACGGGCACTCACCCAGGCTGGATACCCCGTCACGGTGATCACCGGTGACGGCATGCAGGGATACCGGGAGAACGCGCCCTATGACAGGGTCGTGGCGACCGCCGCCGTCCGCGAAGTGCCCTATGCCTGGGTTGAGCAGACCCGTCCGGGCGGGCTGATCCTCGTTCCCTGGGTGGCGTCGTTCCATCCCGACGAACCGCTCGCCACACTCAAGGTGGAAACAGACGGCACCGCAGAAGGACGATTCGGATCCCCTGCCTGGTTCATGCCGATGCGCAGTCAGCGCCTCCGCCAGCGGACCATCCGGGAAACAGAGGAACGTTGGGCGGCCGCCGGTAAACCGGAAGCGTGCCGATACGGCGTCACGGTGACCCCCGAGGGTCAACGCATCTGGCTCGATTCACCGGACAACCCGATCACCTAACGGCTCAGCGGGAGGTCGAGGATCATTGCGTCGAAGTGCGGCGAGTCGGGGAACGGCTGCGACTTGCCGACCTTCCGCCACCCCCACCGCGCATACGCCCGCTGCGCCGACTCGTTGTCTTCACGCACCAGCAGCGTCGCGCGCTTTTCACGGCGCCCATCCAATAGCGCGTCGTGAAGGGCGTGCGCGACGCCTTTGCCCTGCCATGCCGGGACGACCATCAACTCGTTGAGCGCGAATGTCCGTGACCCCGTCTCGGTGGTGAACCCGTCCGGCACCGGCGTGGTCAGTCCGTCCCACCAACGGGCAGCGACCGGCAACGCGTACCCGAACGCCTGCCCCACCGGCTCGCCGCCGATGGACGCGACGACGATCTCGAACCCCGGGGCCTTGGCGTAGTTCACGAACCGCTCAGCGAACCGCTCCGCCGAGTAAAACGGCCTGTCGGTCACATCCTCATGCGACGCGACGTAGACGGGCACGATCACGCTTTCGAGATTCTGCTCGGCCTCTGCCGGGTCGTGGCGGGTGAAGCCAACGTCCTGGGTCATCGTCCTCCTGTCGATGTGAGCAACTCACGTGCCTGCCGCACCGAAGCCCGCGCGCTCTCGGCGGGATCCACGAGCCGCAACGAGGTCAGCGCGCTTCCTCGCACCAGCCCGTCACTGCGCTGCTCGGCCGGTAGCCCCTCCAGCACTCGCGTCATATGCCGGGCCCCCTCGTCGACATCGC
Organism: Actinomadura sp. BRA 177; assembly: GCF_013372625.1. Taxonomy (GTDB): domain Bacteria; phylum Actinomycetota; class Actinomycetes; order Streptosporangiales; family Streptosporangiaceae; genus Spirillospora. The sequence goes on along the minus strand of NZ_JABXFD010000497.1, from coordinate 15,798 downwards.
CCGCGCACATCAGGACACCGACGCGATGCATCTCGACTTGCCCACGAGCCTGCCAGTTGCGGTTCGGGTAGACCGCCAGCGCCGCGTCCTGCGCGGCTTGCCCTGACTCGACATTCCCCGCGCAGGTGTGGACGAGGCTGGTGACGTAATGGAGACGGCCGTCCGACCAGCCCCACTGGCTGCCTCGGTCCCGGCCCACGGCGTCGGGCAGTTGCTCGAAGATGCCGCGCACGTCGGCGAGCACCGCGATTGCCTCTTCATGGCGGCCTAGTTCGGCGAGTGCCTGCGCCTTGGCGGCATACCCGGAGACCACCCCGGTGCAAGCCTTTCCCTGACCGACTGCGATGGCGTCCTCGGCCGCCTCCAACACCGACAGTCGCGGCGTCTCGGCATACAGGGCGAAGACGGCGGCTCGCCCCCGGACGAGCGCGGCGATCCGGTGGTCACCGGTCTGGTCAGCCGCACGGGCGGCGGTGCGCCACCAACGGCGCGCGACTCGGCCCTCACCGGCGTTGGTGAGCGTGATGGCCATGAGCGCCGCCATCTGCGCAGCAACATGGATCAGACGAGTCCGAGTGGCTCCGCGCACAGTTGGCAGCAGCCGCGTCAGCTCAGCGAAATCGGCGGTTAGATCCGGCCGCAGAACGCTGTCGGCGGCCCAACCAACCTCGCGAGCGTAGCTGTGGGCGATGCGCTCCCAGGCGTCCGCATCACGGTCACCGGCGTCCGAAGCGAGCGCCGTTTCGAAGACCTCGCGGAGCGGTTCGGTGTCATGAAGAGCGCTCGCTGTGGCGGCGGCCATGAGTCCGAGTAATGCGCGACGATCCACGGTCACATTGTCACCGCCCGCGTCAACCATCCTGAAGAGGTGTTCTCCACCTGTCCCGGACGCAGTGACGTTGAGCGCCCCCTGACCTGCTGAGGTGGTGTCATCACACATGCTGCGGCCGCTGGCCGGGGAAACGGGACGCTCAGGTATGAGCACCGCCAACTCGCCGTCCGCGTCGAGGAGTTCGTCGAGCCGCGCGGCGAGTTCGGGGGACGGGCGCTTGCGGTCGTTGGCCAGCTTTGACAGGTGGCCGTCGTTGCAGGGGACGAGTTTGGCCAGTTTGCGCTGACTGATCTGGCGCTCGGCCATGAGGGCGCGCAACTTCGCACCGAAGGTCGTCATCACCTCACCCGTTTCGCCCCGGGTTGGCCCGTTGCCCTTCGCTGCCCGCACCGGGGGCCAGCGGACAGTGCCTTTCACGCTACAGGGAGTTGCGGTCAAGTGTGAGGCGAAAGGTGTCGCAGACACAAAGACGGCCCCGGCCGGCGGGCGAACGCCGGGGGTTCCGGGGCCTGACCGGAAACGGAGTCCGGCTATGAGCAACGTACCGAACTCGACGGCGTTGGAGGCGTTGACGGGGCTGCGCACCGACTTCCCCGACTGGGCGTTCCACCACAACGCTCCGGACGCCCTCGATCTCGCGTGGGAGGCCAGGCGGATGCCGTTCCGATACCCGTCCGGCGGCGGCGTCTCGTGGGTGCGCGCCGTGTCGGCCGAGCGGCTGCGCGAGCTCCTGAACGCCACCGCCAAGATCGAGTCGTCGTGATCGCCGACACCCGGACGGACATCCCGCCCATCGCCGTCCCACCACCGATCCCGAAGCACATCGTGCACTGGCACGGCAAGGCCACCGGGAGCTGGTGGGCCATGCTGCCGGGACGACGAGGACCAAGCCTGATCGAGGCGGCCAGCGAAGAGCAGCTCGCGGCCTTGGTCGACTGGCACCTGCGGGTGGCGTCCCACTGAACACCGCCGCGCGGTCCTCGCCCCCCCGGCAGGCCGCGCGGCGGGCACCGTCCGTCCTACGAACTCCGCACCCCTTGGCAAACGCGCGGAGCCAGGGCCTCCCACCCGTGCCGGCCACCCAACCCGTGTGTCGTCAAGGCACAGGGTGCGAGATCGCATGGCAGGCTCTCCCCTCATGGACCGCATCGGGTGGGAGGGCCTGCTGTCCGAACTGCGCGAAACGGTCCACGGGTGCGTCGGCACACTGGTCGAAACGGAGTCCATCACGCAGGGACGCCGGTCGGCGCTCGCGTTGGTCGGGCGGACCCGCACGGGTCGCGTCTTCTTCAAGGGCGCACCTCTTGAGGACGAGCGCGCGGTCGCACAGCTCGACCGGGAGGCCGCCGTCGCGCCGCACGTCGCCGCGATCGCCCCCGCTCTGGTCTGTGACGTGACCGCCGCAGGGTGGCGGCTGCTGGAATTCGAGCACGTGGAGGGGCGCCGGGCGAACTACTCCCCCGACTCCCCGGACCTGGACGCCGTCCTGGACGTCCTCGCCGCGCTGGACGTGCTGACCGTCCCAGACGATGTGGGCCTCATGTGGTTCGAAGGGCGGTGGAGCGACTACGCCGTTGCGCCCCAACGCCTGTCACGTCTCGCCGGTATAGCGCTGTTGCACACCGACCTCAACCGGGGAACGTCCTCGCGAGGCAAGACGGCGCAACGTTGGTCGACTGGGGCATGGCGTCGCGGGGCGCGTCGTTCGTGAACCCGGCCGACCTGGTGGTGAACCTGGTGGCGTGCGGACACGAGCCGCGCGACGCGGAAGCCATCGTGAGCGGCCTGGACGCGCGGAAGGCCGCCGATCCCACGGTGATCGACTACTACGCGCGGCTCCTTGCCACGACATGGCTGGAGGCGTTCTGGTCGGTTTCGCATCCTTGGTCGAGGGCTGTTGTGGGCGCCGCTCAACGGTGGGCGATGCATCGGCGCGATCAGTGTGCGTTCGAGAAGGTGCGGCGGTAGGTGGTCGGGGGGACGCCTACGGTGCGGGTGAAGTGGTGGCGGAGGTTCGCGGGGCTGCCCAGGCCGGAGTGGGCGGCTATCTGGTCGATGGGGAGCGTCGTCGTCTCCAGCAGTTCGCGGGCGTGGTCGATGCGGATGCCGCGCAGCCAGGCCATGGGGGTTGTGCCGGTGGTGGCGTGGAAGCGGCGGATCATGGTGCGGGTGGTGACGTTGGCTCGACGGGCTAGGGCGGTCACGGTCAGGGGTTCGTGCAGGTTTCGGCGGGCCCAGTCGAGGAGCGGGCCTAGCTCGTCAGCCTCGTGGACGGGTTGCGCATCGATGTACTGAGCCTGGCCTCCAGGACGGTGTGCGGGCATCACCAGGCGTTTTGCGAGGGCACTGGCGACTGCGGCGCCGTGGTCGTTACGGACTACGTGCAGGCACAGGTCGAGCCCGGCGGCGGTGCCCGCGCTGGTCAAGACGTCGCCGTCGTCGATGTAGAGGACGGACGCGTCCACCCTGACTTCCGGGTGGCGTGCGACCAGTTGGTCGGCGTGCATCCAGTGGGTCGTTGCCGGACGTCCGTCCAGGAGTCCGGCGGCGGCGAGGACGAAGGCGCCCGTGCAGAGCGAGACGATGCGGGCGCCGTTGGCGTGGGCCGTCCGGACGGCTTCGACCAGGTCCGGCGGCTGCTTGTCGATGACGTTCGCGCAGGCTGGGATCACGACGGTGTCGGCTTCGGCGAGGGCGTCAAGGCCGTGTGCGGCGGGTGCGGCGAATCCTGCGGCCGTGCGGGTGCCGGGGGCTGCGCAGAGGCGGAAGTCGTACCACCAGTCGGTGAGACCTGGGCGTTCGTATCCGAACACCTCGCACGGGATCGCCAGTTCGAAGATCGGCACCCCGGCGGCGACGGCGACGGCGAGTTTGTGCATGTCACTAATTTAGCGATGGTGGTCAATGCTGCCACTTGGCCCATGTGTGCGTGAGCGCGAGGGTCGGTGGCATGGATCATTTCCCTTTTGGACGAGACTCCTTCGACCCGCAGCCGGCGGCAGCTGCGCAGCTGTGGCGACATGTCGTTGACCTGCTTGAGGACGAGCGTCGGCAGATCGCCGGGCGAGACGTGAGCGTGCCGGTGGACGTCCGAGATCTGCGGGACGCGGTCGGCGCTTACGGCTTCGATCGTCCAACACCCGCCCTGGACGTGATCGAGGACGTGGCCGGGCTGCTGCGCACGACCACCGTCCATACGACCCATCCGCGCTACTTCGGGCTGTTCAACCCGACGCCGACACAGATGGGCGTCGTTGGCGAGACGCTCGCCGCCGCGTTCAACCCGCAGCTCGCCGCTTGGTCGCACGCGCCGGCGGCGGTGGAGATCGAGGCGCATCTGCTGCGTTTCCTGGGCGGACGGCTCGGCTATCCGGAAGAAGCCGTCGCCGGGTCGTTCACCAGCGGTGGCGCTGAGGCGAACATGACTGCGGTGCTGCTGGCGCTCACGAAGACGTGGCCGGAGTACGGCGAAGGGGGTTTGCGGGCGCTGAAAGGCCGTCCGGTCATGTACGCGTCAGCGGAGAGCCACCTGGCCTGGTTGAAGATCGCGCACGCCACCGGGCTCGGACGGGACGCCGTTCGCCTCGTCCCCACCCGTCCCGACCTGCGCATGGATACGAGAGTCCTGGCCGAGCAGATCGCCGCCGACCGGGCGCGAGGCGATCTGCCGTTCCTCGTCGTCGCGACCGCCGGGACCACGGCCGCCGGAGTCATCGATCCTCTGCACGATCTCGCCGACCTGTGTCACGACGAGGGACTGCGGTTCCACGTCGACGCCGCCTACGGGGGCGCGGCGGCGTTGTCCGACCGGTTGCGGCCCGCGCTGTCCGGCATCGAGCGTGCCGACTCGATCACGGTGGACGCGCACAAGTGGCTGAGCGTCCCGATGGGTGCGGGCGCCTTCCTGTGCACCGATGGGGAGGGCCTTGCGGAGACGTTCCGGGTCACCACGTCCTACATGCCGGCCGAGATCCCCGACACCGTGGACCCCTACACGTCCGGCCAGCAGTGGTCGCGCCGGTTCATGGGCCTCAAGCTGTTCCTGAGCCTCGCCGTCGCCGGCCGCGAAGGGTACGCCGAGCAACTCGAACGCGACGCCGACCTGGCGGACGCGCTGCGCGGCAGGCTCGCCGAGAAAGGCTGGGACATCGTCAACGACACCCCGCTCCCCGTCGTCTGCTTCGCCGATCCCGGTACCGCGACGTGGGAGCACCACGACGCGCTCGCCCGGACGGTCGTCCAGAGCGGGCGCGCGTGGATCAGTCCCGTCGACCTGGGCGGACGCGCCGCCCTCCGGGCCTGCGTCATCAGCCACCGCACCACGGCCGCCGACATCGAGGAACTCGTCCAAGCCGTGGGTGAGGCGCGCAAGGGTCAGGTTCGGCGGGCGCGGACGAAGTAGTCGATCACCAGCGCGATGGCGGGAAGGCCGGTGAGTGCGCTGACGGCGATCGCGAGCCAGGTGTCACCGAGGGCGGCGTTCGAGACGGCGTTGATCGCGATGAGGATGGCGACGATCGTCCAGCGGGTGCGGTTGTTCATCTGCGGTGCCTTTCAGGAGGTGCGGCGGCGCAGCATGAGCCGCGCCGGGACGACAATGGCCGCGGCGCCTGAACCGGCGACCGCGAGGAGGACGGTCGCGCAGGCGACCGGGGAGATCGTGGGCAGCGGCAGGCCGCGGACGGCGAAGGCGAACGTCATGAGCGTCACGGCCGCGATGGCGACTCCGATCACGATGCCGGTGCCGAGGACGATGCCGGCCTCCAGGTGCAGCATCCGCAGGACCTGGCGGCGGGTCGTCCCGACGAGGCGCAGCAGGCGCAGTTCGCGGCGCCGCGCAGCGGTGGCCAGCGCGAGCGTGGTGACGACGCCGATGAGGATGAACCCGCCGATGGCCGCGACGACGACCTTGTTGAAGAAGCCCTGCAGCCGGATCTCCTGCGACAGGCTCGCGCCGTAGGCGTCACGATCGACCGCCTGGACGCCGGTGTAGGCGGACGTGACAGAACTCAGGTCGGCCTTGCCCCGCACGAGGACGTGATCGTCCAAGCCTGTGGACGAGTGCGCGGCAACGAGGTCGTGCGGCAGCAGGACGTTCCCAAGCCCCAGGCCGCGCTCGTAGACGGCGACGACGCGGGCGTCGATCCGGGTGCCGTCCCCCAGCCAGAGCCGCGCAGTTGAGCCGACGTGCAGGCCGCCCGCGACGTCGCTGCCCAGCGCGACGGTGTTGCCGCGCAGGTCGCGGAGGCTGCCGGACGTCACGCCAGGGTCCAGTGTGGCGTCGGCGGACGCGCCGATGCCGCGCGCCGGCAGCGAGGTGAGGGTCTCGTCGCCCAACTCCTTCACCTTCATGAGCACGGTGGTGCGGTTGACGGGGGTGGCGGCGGGGACGCCGGGCAGGCGGCGCGCGGCCTCGGCGACGTCCGTCGGAAGCCCCGGCCCGGCGGACACCACCACCTGGTCGGCACGGTTCCCGGCCGCCGCCTGCTCGGTCGTCGCCTGGACGAGGGTCGTCTGAGCGAACAGCTGTGTGCCGGCGAACGCGACGGCCAACGCGACCGGGGTGATGACGGAGCCGGCGCGCAGGGCGGCGGCGGCCGCGCTGTGCCGGGCGAGGCGGCCGGTCACCGGTGCGGCGGCCTGGGCGGCGCCGCCCAGGATGCGGCTGCCGTACCGGGCCAGCAGCGGCCCCAGGAACGCTGTCGCGACGATCAGCGACATGACCAGCCCGCCGATCGCCGCGATCGCCGCCGATCCGGACGACGCGGTGGAGAACCCCAGCGCGTTGACCCCGATGACCAGGAAGACGACCCCGGTGATCACGCGCCACCGGGGCAGGTCGGCCGACTCCACGGCCGTCTCCCCCAGCGCCTCGACCGGGCGGATCCGTGAGACGCGCAGCGATGCGATCAGCGCCGTCCCGACCGCCGCGAGCAGCGTGATGGCGACGGCGGCGAGCGCGGGCAGCGGGGTGAGCGACAGCCCGAACCCGTCCGGCAGGACGCCCTTGCAAACCATCACGCCGTGCATCGCGGCGCCGAGCACCAGCGACAGCGCGCCGCCGGCCAGCGCGGCGGGCACACCGGCCTTGAGCGTCTCTCGCACCAGCTGACCCCGCACCTGCCACGGGGTCGCGCCGATCGCGCGGAGCATCGCGAACTCGCGGCCCCGCTCCCGCACCGACAGGACGATCAGTCCGCCGACGACGACCAGCGCGGTCATCACGGCGACGCCGCCGAGCGAGGCGCCCATCTGGAGGATGTCGGGGGCCGCAGCCGCCACGGCGGGGTTCTCCACGTCGCCGCGCGCCGCTCCCGTGGCGACGGTGAGTCCCGGTGCGGCCTTGCGCAGGGCGTTCTCGTCGGCGTCGCCGATGACGGCGAGGGCGTCCGCCTGGCCGGGGTGCCCGTACAGCGCCGCCGCCGTGCCAGGGGTGAAGAACGCGGCGCCGGGACCGTCCGCGACGAGCCCGGAAACCCGGTAGGGACGCGGTGTCCCGTTCGTCTGCACCTGGACGGTCGCACCCACCGCGACACCGGCCGAGCGGCTCAGCACGACCTCGTCGGCCGCGCGGGGAGCACGTCCGGCGCTCAGCAGGTAGGGGCGGAGTGCCGCCGACTCCCAGCCGTGGCCGGTGACCGTCCGTCCCGAAGACAACAGAACGGGGAACGATACGTCCGCGACCACACCCTTAACGCCTGGAACGTCCCGAAGCCGATCCGCCACCGCGACCGGGACCCGAGACGGCTCGGTCAGCGGCCGGCTCTGCTCCGCCGGCGCGTCCCCGAGCTGCTTCATCTTGACGGCAACGCTCCGCGGCCCCGTGACGACGGTCGGCGCGGCGCCGTACCGCTCCACCGGAGCGTGCGCCCGCCACGCCGACTCCAGCAGCACCCCGCAGGCCCCGACCAGGGCGGCGGCGAACAGCAGCGCCGCGAAGATCCCGACGAACGCGCGCCTCACAGCGTCTCCCAGCGGTTCATGATCGCGGCGGCGGACGGCGCGACGACCTCGTCCACGATCCGGCCGGCGCTGAGGAACACGACCGAGTCGGCCCACGCGTCGGCCATCGGATCATGCGTGACCAGGACGATCGTCTGCCCGGTCTCATCGGCGGCCTCGCGCAGCATCCGCAGGACGTCGCGGGCGGTGCGCGGGTCGAGCGCGCCGGTCGGCTCGTCGGCGAACACGACGTCCGGGCGGGTGATCAGGGCGCGGGCGAGGGCGGCGCGCTGCTGCTGCCCGCCCGACAGCTCGGACGGGCGGTGCCGCAGCCGGTCGGCGAGCCCGACCCGGCGGACGACCTCGTCCAGCCAGGCCCGGTCGATGTCCCGGCCGCCGAGCTGGAGGGGCAGCGTGATGTTCTGCTCGACGTCCATCGACGGGATCAGGTTGAACGCCTGGAACACGAATCCGATGCGCTCCCGGCGCAGCCGCGTCCGTTTCGTCTCGCTGAGCCGGCCGATGTCCGCGCCGCCGATCCGGACGGTGCCGGCGGTCGGCCGGTCGAGCCCGGACGCGCAGTGCAGGAAGGTGCTCTTGCCCGAACCCGACGGGCCCATCACCGCCGTGAACCCGCCGCGCGGGAACGTCCAGGTGATGCCGTCCAGTGCCCGGACGGGGCCGTAGGTCTTGGTGACCGAGTCGAGCCCCACGGCCTCCGCGGTGGCCTCGGCCAGCATCGTCGTCATGATCCCTCCGGGTGGGCGAACGCTCTCACCTGGACGAATCTAGGTTCGGGAGGGGCCCGGCACATGGGCGCGCGCTCCCGAATCGGTGGTGTAGCGGGCTACACCATCAGCCGCGTCAGTGGACGCGGGCGACGGCGCAGTGCATGGAGACCTTCTCGATCGGGGGGCGTTCCGCCGGCGGGACGTCGGAGCGCCACTCGACGACCGAGCCGACGCCCGGCGGGAGCAGTTCCAGGCCGTCGAAGAAGCGGGCGAACTCGTCCCGGCTGCGGAGCCGGAACGGGACGCCGCTGCGCTCGTTCACCTCCACGTTGTGGGCGTACTCCTCCGGCGTCAGGTAGTCGCCGGTCGCGTTGGTCATCACCAGGTAGCTGCCGGACGGGAGCACCGACAGCAGGCGGCGGACGATGCCGTACGGGTCGTGATCGTCGGTGACGAAGTGCATCGTCGCGACCAGCATCAGCGCGACGGGACGCGACATGTCCAGGGTGCCGGTGAGGACGGGGTTCGCGAGGATCTTGTCCGGGTCGCGCAGGTCCGCCTCGATGTAGGCGGTCCTGCCCTCGGGTTCGCTGTTCAGCAGCGCGCGGGCGTGCACGAGCACCACCGGGTCGTTGTCGACATAGACGATGCGCGACGTCGGCTCGATGGCCTGCGCGATCTCATGCACGTTTCCGGCCGACGGGAGCCCGGTGCCGATGTCGAAGAACTGGTGGATCCCCGCCTCGCCGGCCAGATAGGTCACGGCGCGCTTGAGGAATGCTCGGTTCTCCAGTGCGGCCAGCCGGACCGTGGGGAAGCCCGTGGCGACCATCTCCGCGGACTCCCGGTCGACGGCGAAATTGTCCTTGCCGCCGAGCCAGTAGTTGTACCGGCGGGACGGGTGCGCCTTCGTCGGGTCGATGCCCGGCGGGACGGGCTCGGCGGAGCCGGATGGTCCGGATGATGGGGTCACGCCACTCATTGTGCAGGGTGCGCCCCGATTGCGCATCAGGACCCCCGGAACGGCGCGCTTTGTGAAATGGTGGCGGACGTGGATCTCTTCTACAGCCCGTTCGACTTCGCCATTCAGGACGATCCCTACCCGGTGTATTCGCAGCTGCGCGAGAAGTCACCGGTGTACCGGAACGAGAATGACGACTTCTGGGCGCTGTCCCGGCACGCCGACGTCGTCGCGGCGCTGCAGGATTCGGCGCGTTTCTCCAGTAAGAACGGCCTGCGCATTGAGCCGGCGTTCTGGGGGCCGGACGCGGAGAGGTTCTTCTCGTTCGTCGCGATGGACCCGCCGAAGCACACCCGGATGCGCGCCCTGGTATCCCGTGCGTTCACCGCGAAGCGCGTCCAGGCGCTGGCGCCGCGGATCCGCGAGATCGCGCGGGAGTGCATGCGGCCGCTGGTCGAGGGCGACGAGTTCGACATGATGACCGACTTCGCCGGCCGCTTCCCCACCGACGTGATCTCCGAGCTGGTCGGCGTCCCCGAGGCCGACCGCGCCCTGGTCCGCGACCTCGGCATGGCCGTCATGTACCGGGACGAGGCGGGCAGCGACATGCCGCCGGAGGCGCTGCAGGCGATCGGCGCGCTCGTCGGCTACTACACCGAGCTGACGGTCGAGCGGGCCAAGGAGCGGCGCGACGACCTGCTGTCCGGCCTGCTGGACGCGGCCGAGGGCGAGGACCGGCTCACCCCGGAGGAGATCGTCGGCGTGCTGATCCTGCTCGTCGGCGCCGGCATCGAGACCACCATGCTGACGCTCGGCAACGCCTGGCACGCCGCGTGGCTCCACCCGGACGAGCGGGCCAAGGCGTTCGGCGGGCGCGTCGACGAGTGGATCGCCGAGACCCTGCGCTGGGACCCGTCGAGCCAGGCGCTCGCCCGCACCACCACCGAGGACGTCGAGCTGCACGGGGTGACGATCCCGGCGGACGCCCGCGTCCTGCTGCTGACCGGCGCCGCGAACCGCGACCCGGCCGTGTTCGCCGACGCGGAGCGGTTCGACCTGGACCGCGACACCAGGCCGTCCCTCGCGTTCGGGAACGGCCGCCACCACTGCCTCGGCATGAATCTCGGGAAGCTGGAGGCCGGCATCGCGTTCGGCGAGATCACCGCCACGGTCGCCGATTTCGAGATCGATATCGACCGGGCGGTCCGGGTCCGCTCGTCCAACGACCGCGGCTTCGCGTCACTGCCCACCAGAGTCACCGTGCGCCGCTGAACCGACGCCAAACAGGGCTGAACCACCACAGTAACGGCAGGTCGCGAACGAATTACTTCTCCATGTAACTGAGAAGTGATTATCCGGGCAAGACTCCAGATCATGAGCAGCCCCAAACGAGAGGCCGACGCCGGAGACGGCTCCCCCGGCACCGATCCGGTGTCCCTGGAAAAGCCCGGACGAGCGCGCACCGACTGGATCGTCTACGGCGTCACCGCCGCGATCTCCGTGGCGTTCGTGCTCTGGGGCGGGGCGTCCACCGGCACGCTGAGCTCCGCGGCGGAGACGACGCTGAACTGGCTGCTGCGGAACGTCGGCTGGCTCTTCGTCCTCGCCGCCACCGGGTTCGTGGTCTTCTCCCTCTGGCTGGCCGTCAGCCGCTACGGGCGGATCCCGCTCGGCCAGGAGGGCGACAAGCCCGAGTTCCGCACCGTCTCCTGGATCGCGATGATGTTCAGCGCCGGCATGGGCATCGGGCTGATGTTCTTCGGCGCCGCCGAGCCCCTGACGCACTACGTGATGCCGGTCCCGGGCACGGACCCACCGCAGAGCGAGCCGGCGATCGAGACGGCCATGGCCACCACGATGTTCCACTGGACGCTGCACCCGTGGTCGATCTACGCCGTCCTCGGCCTCGCGATCGGGTACGGGCACTACCGGCGCGGCCGCAGCCAGCTGATCAGCTCCGCGTTCACACCGCTGCTCGGCCGCCGCCGCGCCGCCGGCCCGGTGGGCAAGCTGATCGACATCCTCGCGCTGTTCGCGACGCTGTTCGGGTCGGCCGCCTCGCTCGGCATCGGCGCGCTGCAGATCCAGACCGGTATGCGGGAGGCGGGCTGGATCGAGAGCCTCAGCACGACCGTGCTCGTGCTGACCATCGTGGTGCTGACGATCTGCTTCATCCTGTCGGCCGTGTCCGGCATCGCGCGCGGCATCCAGTGGCTGTCCAACATCAACATGGTGATCGCCGCCGTCCTCGCGGTCTTCGTGTTCGTGGTCGGCCCCACGGTCTTCATCCTCGAACTGCTGCCCACCTCGATCGGTGTCTACATCCAGGACTTCGGCGAGATGGCGTCCCGCTCCGGCGCGACGGGCGGCAAGGCGATGCAGCAGTTCCTCGCCAACTGGACGATCTTCTACTGGGCGTGGTGGATCTCCTGGGCGCCGTTCGTCGGCATGTTCCTGGCCCGGATCAGCCGCGGCCGCACCATCCGGCAGTTCGTCGCCGGGGTCATCATCGTGCCGAGCACGGTCAGCCTGGTCTGGTTCGCGATCTTCGGCGGGGCGGCGATCAGCCAGCAGCGCAAGGGCCTGAACCCGTACGGGAACGGCTCGGAGGAGCAGATCACCTTCAACGTCCTCGGCCATCTCCCCTGGCTGTCCATCACCGCGGTGATCGTGATGATCCTGGTCGCGATCTTCTTCGTGTCCGGCGCGGACGCGGCGTCGGTGGTCATGGGCACGCTCTCCCAGCGCGGCTCGACCACCCCCGCCCGCTGGATCGTGATCTTCTGGGGGGCGCTGACCGGCGCCGTCGCCGCGATCATGCTGGTGATCGGCGGCGACGAGGCGCTCAACGGCATCCAGAACATCACGTTCATCGGCGCGCTGCCGTTCACGATCGTGCTGATCCTGCTGTGCTTCTCGCTCTACAAGGACCTCCGCGACGATCCGATGATGCGCCGCCAGACCAAGGGCGCCGAGGTCCTGGAGGACGCCGTCGTCAACGGCGTCAAGCAGCACGAGGGCGACTTCGAACTACAGATCCGCGCCTCCAACTCCACCCCCGAGGACACTCCCGAACCCTGATCCCGGTCAGACGACGGGACGGCCGGTCTTGATGCGGCGGCGGAAGTCGTAGAGGTAGGCGTTGAAGGGGAACTCGCGGGCCGGACGCGGCATGACGCGGTTGGCGGTCCGCATGACCCGGGTGAAGCGGTCGAAGCGGCGCTGGTGCCGCGGCGTCCATGCGTAGCCGAGTTCGTCGCGGAAGGGCTGCGGCAGGAAGCCGAGGGTCAGGAAGGTGTGGTAGCGGCCGAGCGCGAGGCGGACCGGGGCGTGCAGGAAGCGCAGTTCGACGATCTTGCGCAGGTAGGTGCGGGTGACGTCGTCCATCTGGATCTTCTTGACACCGTCCTGCCAGTACTCCTCGAAGGCGGCGCGGTCGGCCGGCCACAGTTCCGGCTTCATCTGCAGGGTCGTACCGAAGCGGGCGCCGTACTGGTACAGCTCCTCCGCCGCCCGGGAGGTCGGCTTCCCGTACAGCATCTCGTAGATCATTTCGAGGCCGTAGTACAGGCACGCGGCGACCCACAGCTGCAGGTCGGGGTCGAACGCGTTGTAGGCGACGGGCTCCTTCGCGCGGACCTGCCGGTGGGCGCGGTTGACCTCCTGGCGCATCGCCTTGCGCTCGTCCTCGCTGCCGAGCATCGCGACGGCGATGTAGGTGAGGGTGGTGCGGCCGCGCTTGACCGGGTGCTTGTCGACGCGGCCGCTCTCGACCTTGCTCTCGGCGACGCCGTACCCGATGGGCAGCCGGGCGAGCTGCATGACGACGTTCGCCGCGGCCCCGGCGAGGGCCAGGCCGCTGATGGAGTCGAGGACGACCCTCGGGGTCTCGGTCTCCGCCGCGATCGCTGTCATACCGGCCTCACTCCCTGAGACATAGAGGCGATTTTCGTCTCACTGTGCCAGTGTAAGTGAGCGCTTGCAAGGGCGCCCGGGAGTGGGCGCCCTCACACGGCGTCAGGCGTACGGGTCCTCCCTCGCGTGGACGCGGGCCGCGAACTCCTGCACGTTCCCGAGCGCGCGCCGGTAGGCCGTGGGGCCGTAGGAGACGCGGGCCACCCCGGCCTCGGCCAGGTCCGCGAGAGACGTACCGGGCGGGTTGTTCGCGTTGACCGGCCCCGGCAGCCCCTTGACCAGGGCGGGAACGGCGTCCATCGGCGCACCGATCGGGTAGACGCAGTCGGCCCCGGCCGCGAGGTACAGCCGTCCCCGCTCGATCGCGGCGTCCACCGGATCGGCGACCCGCTGGATGAACGTGTCGGCCCGCGCGTTGATCACCAGGGCGTCGCCGGCGGCGTCCCGGACGGCGGCGAGGAACTCCGCCTGCGCCTGCGGCTCGGCCAGCTCGCCGGCGTAGGTGTCCTCCAGGTTGCAGCCGGCGGCGCCGATGGCGAGCAGCCGTTCCACCAGCTCGGCGGGCTGTAACCCGTACCCGGCTTCGGCGTCCACGGTGACCGGGACGGTCGCGACGCGGATGACGCGCCCGGCGGCGGCGAACATCTCCTCCGCCGGCGCGCCCTCCTGGTCGGGATAGCCCAGCATCGCGGAGACGGCGGCGCTGGCGGTGGCGAGCGCCGGGAACCCCGCCTCCTGGACGATCCTGGCGCTGCCGGCGTCCCAGACGTTCGGCAGCAGCAGCGGGTCACCGGGCCGGTGCAGCTCCCGGAGCCGTGCGGCGTTATCGGTCATACCTGTCTCCTCTCCCTCGGACAGTGGACCAGACGGCGCGCCGGATCTCATCGGTGCGTGCCCTGCCGCTCTCCTGGGTTAGCGTCGAGACGATCATCCACTCGCGATGAGGGAGCGCCCATGCTGCCGTGGTCCGCCGAGTTCGCCGGACGCCTGGAAGAGCACGTCGTCAGCAGCGAGCTGCTGCGCGGCAACCCGCTGAAGGACCCGCACGAGCGGCCCGTCCTCGTCTACCTCCCGCCCGGCTACGACGACGAGCCGGAGCGCCGCTACCCCAGCGTGTACGTGATCACCGGGTTCACCGGGCACGTCGGGATCTGGCGCAACCGGATGCCGTACCGGCAGCCGTTCCCCGAGACGGCCGACGCGGTGTTCGCGTCCGGCGAGGCCCCGCCCGCGATCGTCGTGTTCGTGGACGCCTGGACCGCGCACGGCGGCAGCCAGTACGTCGACTCGCCCGGCACCGGCCGCTACCACTCCTACATCTGCGACGAGATCGTCCCCTGGGTGGACGCCCGGTACCGGACGCTGGACGCGCCCGAGCACCGCGCGATCAGCGGCAAGTCCAGCGGCGGCTACGGCGCGATGATCACGCCGATGCTGCGGCCCGATCTGTTCGGCGCCCTCGCGACGCACGCGGGCGACGCGCTGTTCGAGTACTGCTACCTGCCCGAATTCCCGAAATGCGTCCGGCATCTGCGCAAGTACGACGGCGATATCCAGCGCTGGTGGCACGACTTCAACTCGCGCACGTCGTTCACCAAGCCCGAGGACATGGAACTGCTCAACATCCTCGGCATGGCGGTCTGCTACTCCGCGCGCGAGGACGGCACGCCCGAGCTGCCGTTCGACCCGGTCACCGGCGTCCTCCGGCAGGACGTGTGGGAGCGCTGGCTGGCCTTCGACCCGGTCCGGATGGTGCCGGGGCACGCCGCGGCCATGCGGTCGCAGCGGGCGATCTGGATCGACGGCGGGACGCGCGACGAGTGGTTCCTGGACGTCGGCGCGCAGGCCTTCCACCAGGCACTTCTCGACGCCGGCGTCAAGGAGGACGCGATCCGCTTCGAGCTGTTCGACGCGGGCCACGGCGGCATCGACTACCGCTACCCGCTGGCGCTCGCCTGGCTCTGCCGCCGCATCGCGCCGTAGCCGGAGGTTCCGAACGGGCCGGGCCGACATGATCGGCCCGGCCCGTTCGCGCTGCCCGGAAGGCATTCATTCACAGTCGCAGCGGACTTGAAAATCCAGTAGCAAATGGATTCATTGACACTTTTCACAATTCGGGATGCACTTCGGGGCAGCTCATCCGGATGAGTCCCCCATCCATACCCCCCGCCGGGCGAGCGGTGGCCCCGCGGAGCGCTCCCACAAGGACCTCCACGTGTCCGTCCGCGCCGTCCGGCACGTGGAAGGAGCACCCCCGTGCGACACCAGACCGCGATCGGGGCGACGGTACTGTCCGTCGGCCTCGCCGTGGCGATGTCCTCCCCCGCCACAGGTGCGACCCCCCCCACCTGTCGCTTATACACCTCTGCCGCTGCCCACGAACGCGCCAGACGAACCACCCACAGTCGCCCCACCAG